>CALCCU010000112.1 GCA_937900515.1 uncultured Gammaproteobacteria bacterium
TTCGCATTTATCATAAATTATAAAAATAGCTAATTATCTATAGATAACAGAAACTTACATAAGTTCACACTAAAGCTGTAGAGATAGTGTCCTAGGAATATTAATTATAAATTAAATGGATGGCACTCGAGAGTAGCGACACTGAAATCATATTATCGACGGCTAACTGGTTACGCGTCGCGACATGTTCTGAAATATCCATTTGGATAAGCTCATGATTATCTGTGCTTAATTTCAGCAATATCGTTGTGACACCACGAAGCGTTAACATCTCTATTATAGAGGCCTGAACAGGATTTTCTTGCTCACCACGTGAAGGTTTTACCCTTTGATGCAATATGACCTTGGCAGGTGAAATAGTCCATGACACGGGTAAACTACTTTGACCGTTAAGCTCTGATGAATAATCTTGCTCAAGATCAAGCTCTATATTGTTCCATTCCAGTTTGAAGCTATTATTTTTATTGATTAGCCGGCCGGTAAATAAATTTCTTACATCAACAAGTTTGGCAATATCAGCAGTATTTGGCTTATGTAGCAATTGTTCTGGTTCACCCTGCTGTAAGGTTTTGCCATGATGGATGACAACCAAAGTATCAGCTAACATGGCAGCTTCATCAAGATCATGAGTAACCAAAATAATCGGCATATCTAGTTGGCGTCTTAAGCTATTAAGTTCTAAATAAAGCTTTCTTCTAGTAACTTTATCAACAGCTGAAAAAGGTTCATCGAGCAAGAGTACATCAGGATTTCTAGCTAAAGCTCTCGCAATTGCTACCCGTTGTTGCTGGCCACCAGATAATTCATGAGGATAACGATTATCTAAGCCAGTTAAGCGCACTCGACTCAATAAGTCAGTGGTGACAATTACGTCAGTTTTATCAGTTTGCGCCAACTGGATATTCTCACTGACAGTAAGGTGTGGAAATAAAGCATAGTTCTGAAATACAAAGCCTACTCGACGATGTTGTGGAGTAAGATTTACTTTATTATCACTATTAAACCAGTCTCTATTATTGCTGCGAATTTGGCCTTGAGCAGCTTCATGTAAACCAGCAATACAGCGCAATACCGTTGATTTACCTGCTCCAGAAGGCCCTACTAAAGCTAATAGTTGCCCTGAAGAACATGTAAACTCAACATTAAGTGTAGGTTGACCTGGATCGCTAAGAGTAACTTCTAACATATCAGAGTCGTAGTAAGTGTCGGTGACGACGGTTAAAAGTATAGACGATAGTAATAGTCACTAAAGCGATCGCTAGTAGTGTTAGAGACATCATCTGTGCTTGCTCATGCTCAAAGGCCAAAACACTGTCGTAAATAGCGATAGATAGGGTACGCGTTTCGCCTGCAATATTGCCACCTATCATTAATACCACACCGAATTCACCCAATGTATGTGAGAAGGTTAGTACCATAGCGGTAACGATGCCAGGCCATGCAAGTGGCAGTTCGATCTTAAGAAATGTTTTCCATTTGGATAAACCACTACACCAAGCCATTTCACGTAATTCAGGTTGAATTTGCTCTAAACTTCGTAGCATAGGCTGCACAGCAAATGGAAGACTGTAAATCAGTGAGGCAAACCATAATCCCATAAATGAAAATGCTAGGTGCTGCCCAGTTAAAGATACAAAGCTGTCTCCTAAAAAGCTATTTTGATCCATACTAACTAATAGAAAATAACCTAATACGGTTGGTGGAAGCACTAATGGCAACGTAATTAATGCCTCACAGAAACCTCGTCCAAAAAATTGGCTTCGAGCTAATACATACGCAATTACTAAGCCTATTGGTAATAAAGCTAAGCAAGTAAAGCTGGCTAGCTTGAGTGAAATAACTAAGGCTTGCCAATCCATCATGGCTTCACCTGCTCATTGACTAAAAATCCATGTTTTACTAATAACTTTTGTGCAGACTCTGACGATAAATAGTCTAGCCATTGTTGTGCGGCACTATCAGCACCTTTAATAATGACGGCTTGCTGTACTAGTTGCTCATTAAATTTAAGCGATCTACCTGTCTCAGAGATATTTGGTTGAATCACATAGGTATAAGGCACAAAACCAAGTGATACTTGCGGTGACATACTAAATTGTAAGGATTGAGCTGCATTTTCAGCAATAAGTAGATGGGGTTGAACTAATGACCATAGCCCATGTTGCTCTAATAATTTCTTAGCAAGCTGCCCATAAGGTGCATGGTGAGAGTTAGCAATCACCACTTTTTTCAAAGAGCCATCAGCTAAGGCTTGCCTGATAGAGTTTAATTCTAGATCTAAACCTAGTTTTGAACTGTTAGTAGCATATAAAGCGAGTTGAGCATGAGCATAATTACTTGCCTCCCCTTGCGTATAACCTCTCGATTTAAGGCGATGGACATAATCAGGATTAGCTGACATAAAAATGTCAAACGGAGCGCCATGTAAGATCTGGCTTGCCAATGTACCAGATGCAGCAAAACTAATATGACACTGATGCCCTGTTTGTTGCTCAAATGATTGGGTCAGTTCAGCTAATACAAAACGTAGATTTGAGGCCGCGCCGATACGTAGTTCTGTCGCATGCGATGAAGACATAAAACCTAGCACATAGATAAGTAGTAGAAATATAAATCGCATCATTGTCAGTAAAATTAGCCCAAAAAAAAGCCCCGAATAATCGAGGCTTTAAGTTTACATGATTCTGCTAGTAATTATTCAGCACTAGTTTCTTCATTAACCGCTTTCATACTTAAACGAATACGGCCTTGGCGATCGACTTCAAGTACTTTAACTTGAATTGTATCGCCCTCAGACAATTTATCGCTTACGTTTTCAACACGCTCTTCAGAGATTTGTGAAATATGAACCAAACCATCTTTACCAGGAAGAATTGTAACGAATGCACCGAAGTCCATTAATTTAGCAACTTTACCTTCGTAGATTTTACCCACTTCAACTTCAGCAGTGATCTGTTCGATACGTTTCAAGGCATCTTGACCAGCATTAAAGTCAGAAGAGAAGATCATCACTGTACCATCATCTTGGATATCGATAGTCGCACCAGTTTCTTCCGTTAGAGCACGGATAGTTGCACCACCTTTACCAATTACGTCACGGATCTTATCAGCGTTAATCTTGATAGTTATGATTCGTGGAGCAAATTCAGACATTTCTTCACGGTGTGTAGAAAGACCAGCGTTCATTGTTTCAAGAATCGTTAAACGACCATCACGTGCTTGTGATAATGCTGTACGCATGATTTCTTCGTTAATGCCTTCAATCTTGATATCCATTTGAAGTGCAGTGATACCTTTTTCAGTACCTGCCACTTTAAAGTCCATATCACCTAAGTGATCTTCATCACCTAAGATATCAGTCAATACAGCATAACCATTGTCTTCTTTAATCAAGCCCATTGCTATACCTGCAACAGGTGCTTTAATCGGAACACCAGCATCCATTAACGCTAAACTTGTACCACAAACAGAAGCCATTGAAGATGAACCGTTTGATTCTGTAATTTCAGAAACAACACGCACCACGTATGGGAATTCTTCAGCAGAAGGCATCACAGCTTGGATACCACGTTTTGCTAATTTACCATGGCCGATTTCACGACGTTTAGGTGAACCAACAAAACCAGTTTCACCCACACAGAATGGAGGGAAGTTGTAATGCAACATGAAACGGTCGCGGTATTCACCTTCAACCGCATCAATCGTTTGTGCATCACGTTCAGCACCCAATGTTGCTACAACAACAGCTTGTGTTTCACCACGTGTGAATAAAGCAGAACCATGAACGCGTGGTAATACTGTTGTTTCAACGCTTACTTTACGTACAGTTGCAGTATCACGGCCATCGATACGTGGTTCACCCGCAATAATACGGCCACGAACGAGTTCTTTTTCAATTTTGTAGAATGCGCCTTTAACATCTTCAGCAGATAATACAGATTCTTCGCTTACTAGTGCTTCAACAGCAGCATCACGGATAGCTGCTAGCTCGTCTTGACGTGCTAATTTATCGCTAATTGTGTACGCTTTTTCAATTGCAGGTAATGCATGTGCTTTTACAGCTTCATGAATAGTAGGATCTTTTTCTTCAGCAGACCAATCCCACGCTTCTTTACCCGCTTCAGCTTTCAATTCATTTACGAGTTTAATTGCTGTTTGTAATTTCTCATGGCCGAACATTACAGAGCCAAGCATTACTTCTTCTGGAAGTTCAGATGCTTCTGACTCAACCATCAATACAGCACTTTCAGTACCTGCAACCACTAAATCAAGGTCACTTGTTTCTAGCTGTGCTTTACTTGGGTTTAATACGTACTCTCCATCAATATAACCAACTCGTGCACCAGCAACAGGGCCGTTGAACGGAATACCTGAAATTGCAAGTGCAGCAGATGCACCGATCATCGCCGGGATATCAGGGTCAATTGCTGGGTCTAAAGCAACAACTGTTGCGATAACTTGTACTTCGTTTAAGAAGCCTTTAGGAAACAATGGACGTAAAGGACGATCAATTAAACGACAAGTTAAAGTTTCTTTTTCAGAAGGACGACCTTCACGCTTAAAAAACCCACCTGGGATTTTGCCAGCAGCGTAAGTACGCTCTTGGTAGTTAACTGTTAAAGGAAAGAAATCCTGTCCTGGTTGAACATTTTTTTTACCAACAACAGTTACCATTACTGATGTTTCACCAAGACTTGCAATAACAGCACCGCCTGCTTGGCGTGCAATTTTGCCGGTTTCAAGACTTAATATATGGTCGCCATATTGAACGGCCTTAATTACTGAATTCACTATTTCTTTTCCTTATATTTTACTACGGCGTATTCCGCAGCTAAAATTTTGATTCAAAAACAAATATGCCCCTGAAACTATAAAAGCTTCAGGGGCATAGATTAACCTCTAACCCTGCAATCGATGGATGCCGAGAACATGGCTTTATACATATTTGTTATTGCTAACAACAACGCTTAACGACGTAAGCCTAGGTTTGCAATTAATTCACGGTAACGTGTGATATCTTTCTTTTTCAAATAATCCAACATTTTACGACGGCTACTAACCATTTTTAATAGGCCTTGGCGTGAATGATGATCGTGGATATTTGTTTTAAAATGCTCTGATAAATCAGTAATACGTGCAGTTAATAAAGCAACTTGTACTTCTGCTGAACCAGTATCGCCTTCTGAGCGCTGGTATTTACTGATAACTTCTTGTGTTTGTTCTAGAGATAATGACATTAAAAGCTCCAACTTTTAGTATTAGTCCGTTATGGACTACGAGTTAAATTCTGGATTACCTCAGCCATATGACCAAAATATCCAACCATTTAAAGAGCGGCAATTTTACCGAGTTTTTATTTCTGAAACAAGCCTTTACTGTGCGGAATAATCAACAAAGACTCGTTTTGGTGCAACCACGCCTTGTTCAGTCATTTCTCCCAAGCCTAAAAATTCAGCACCTGGTCCAAACAACCGCACATTTGCGGATTCAAATTCTTGTTCTACTTTAATACTTTGTCCATATCGTAAGCAGGTAACCATATATTCTGTTGCATAAATACAAGGCCAATTAGACAAAGCATCTTCAGCAGGTAGTAACAATTCATCTAACGCTTGTTGGCCTTTTAAGGCAACAGTTTCTAGTTCTTCTATAGTAACGGACTGTTGTAATGTATAGCCAGCTGCAGTAATACGTCGCAGCATTGAAACGTGGCCACCACAACCTAATTGATGACTAATATCCTCTACTAGAGTGCGAATATAAGTCCCTTTGCTACAAGTAACTTCTAGCGTAAAACTATCAGGAGTAGTTGTTAATAGCTTAATATCATAAATAGTGATACGCCGTGATTTTCGTTCGACTTCGATTCCCTGCCGTGCCAACTTATATAAAGGCTGACCTTGATATTTTAATGCGGAGAACATCGGTGGAACTTGATCTTGCTCCCCCATAAATTTAGGCAATATAGCTAATATAGCTTGATCATCAAATTCGGGAATTTCTGCTGTAGCGATGACTTCGCCGTCAGAGTCACCACTATCAGTGACCACTCCTAACTTGCAAGTCACTTGATAAGCTTTATCAGCATCAAGTAAGTAGGAAGATACTTTGGTTGCTTCGCCTAAGCAGATTGGTAATACACCTGTTGCTAGAGGATCTAAAGCGCCAGTGTGGCCAGCCTTTTTTGCATCGAATAAACGTTTTACTTGTTGTAAAACATGATTTGAACTTCTACCCGTTGGTTTATCAAGAACCACAATACCAGTTATATTGCGGCCTTTTTTATTACGTCTTCCCATCTATATATTATTCAGGGTCAGGTAGATCTTTATTTGCTTTGGCAATCAACTCATCCATATTGAAACCGTGTTCCAATGATTTGTCATAATGGAAGCGTAATTCAGGAATATTACGAAGCTCAACACGACCAGCTAGGTTTTTACGAAGAAATCCAGCCGCGCGTTTCAAGCCTTGTAGACATTCTTCAATATCTTGCTCAGAATCAACACCATTCAAACGCGTTACAAACACTTTCGCATATTTCATGTCAGGCGTTACATCAACATGAGATACCGTCACCAAGCCAACGCGAGGATCAGCTACTTCATGCTGAATCATCTGAGCCAGCTCGCGCATAACGAGCTGGCCGATGCGATTAGTACGACTAAATTCTCTTGCCATTATAGTTTAGCTTTTACTAGTACACGTTCAAATACTTCAATTTGGTCGCCAGGTTTAACATCAGTGTAGTTTTTCACACCAATACCACACTCAACACCTGATTGAACTTCATTAACATCATCTTTAAAACGACGTAATGATTCAAGCTCACCTTCATAGATAACAACGTTATCACGAAGAACACGAATTGGATTAGTACGTTTAACGATACCTTCAAGAACCAAACAGCCCGCGATGTCACCAAACTTAGGAGAACTAAATACATCATCAACACGAGCAAGACCGATAATTTCATCTTTATAAACAGGCTCTAACATACCTGTCATCGCATTAGTCACAACGTCAATTAAGTCGTAAATAATACTAAAGTATTGAACATCTAAGCCTTTCTCAGCAATGATTCTGCGAGCTGTGTTATCAGCACGGACATTAAAGCCGATCAAAATAGCATCTGCTGACCCAGCCAATTGAGCATCAGTTTCATTAATACCGCCGACACCTGAAGATACGATACGTACTTTAACAAGATCAGTAGATAGTTTTTGTAAGCCTTGGCTTACCGCTTCAGCACTACCATGTACATCAGCTTTAACCACTACATTCAGTGTTTTAACATCACCTGATTCCATCTGATTAAACATTTCATCAAGCTTAGCCGCTTGTTGTTTAGCCATTTTAGCTTCGCGTGCTTTTGTTTCACGGAAGTTAGCAATTTCACGAGCTTTTCGCTCATCCGGTGCGACTTGTAACTCATCACCTGATGCTGGTGTACCAGATAAACCTAAGAGTTCAACAGGAGTCGATGGTCCAGCTTTAGTTAGTGCTTCAGCTTTCTCATTGAACATCGCTCGTACTCGACCATATTCTTGACCGACAACAACGATATCACCTTTATTAAGTGTTCCGCTCTGAACAAGTACAGTAACGATTGTACCGCGGCCTTTATCTAGGCGCGCTTCAATTACAGTACCTTTAGCACGACCTTCTACTGGCGCTTTAAGCTCTAACATTTCAGCTTGTAATGAAATAGTATCAAGCAGCTCATCTATACCTTGCCCTGTTAATGCAGAGACAGGTACAAACGGCACATCACCACCCCAATCTTCAGGAATAACGTCATGATTACCTAACTCTGTTTTAACTCGGTCAGGATTAGCCGTTTCTTTATCCATCTTGTTCACAGCGATGATTAATAAAGAATTCGCTTCTTTGGCATGTTTCACAGCTTCAATCGTTTGAGGCATAACACCATCGTCAGCAGCAACTACCAATACGACGATATCGGTCACTTTAGCACCACGTTGACGCATTTCAGTAAAGGCAGCATGTCCAGGTGTATCTAAAAATGCAATTTCACCTCGACTTGTTGGCACTTTATAAGCACCGATATGCTGTGTAATACCACCCGCTTCACCCGAAGTTACTTTCGTACTACGAATGTAATCAAGTAATGATGTTTTACCATGATCGACATGGCCCATAACAGTAACAACAGGTGCTCGAGTTTCCCCTTCGCCTTCTGTTTCAGCCGTTCCCATCAATGCTAGTTCAATTTCATTTTCTTGAGCTGGTTTAGCAATATGGCCCATTTCCTCAATGACAATAACCGCTGTATCTTGATCAAGTACTTGGTTAATTGTTGCCATGGTACCTAAGCCCATAAGCGCTTTAATGACTTCACCTGCTTTAACCGACATGCGTAAAGCTAAGTCTGAAACGCTGATTGTATCAGGCACTGTCACCTCATGGACAACTGGCGCTGTTGGTAATGTAAACCCATGCTCTGATGATGTTTCGATCGTTGCAGTTGATTGTTGAACCGCACCTCGACCTTTCTTCTTCTTACGACGGCCTTTACCATCTGAAACGTGTAATTCTTTGCGTTCAAAGTTGTCTTTTTTATCATGACGGCCGCCACGACGACCAGGTTTATCAGTACTACTTGGAGCGGCTGCACCTGGTTGTTCGGTTTTTTGTTCTGGTTTTTGTGCTTTACGAGCTTCTTTTTGCTTCTTAGCTTCCGCTTCTGCAATTTTTTTCGCTTCAGCGCGCTGTTTTTCTAAAACAGCTTCTTCTTCGCGTTGCTGTTTACGAAGTTTTAATGCTTTTTCAGCTTCAAGTCGCGCCAAGTTAGCTGCACGACGTCTAGCATCAGCTTCTTCTAGTTTCTTATGAGCTAGTTGAGATGCTGTTAATTGTGGCTCAGCAGGTTTTTTATCTTTCTTATTAGGAACTGGAGTTGCTACTGGTTCTGATTTTTTCTTCTCAGCTTCAGCTTCCTCATCTGCTAGTGCTTTTTTCTCTTCTTCAGCAGCTAGTCTTGCTTCTTCAGCAGCTTTATTTTCAGCTTCGACAGCAGCAGCAATTAATTCAGCTTCACGCTTTGAGTCTTCGGCTTCTTTCTGAGTGCGAAGCGCTTCTTCAGCTTCCTCTTTTTTGCGTTCTTCTTCAGCAGCTTTGCGTTCTTCTTCAGCTATACGAAGTTCTTCTTGTTTAGCTTCTTCAATTGCTTTTTGTTCAGCTTCTTGTTTCTGTTGTAATTCAAGCGCAGCCTTCGCTTCTTCAGCAGGGCTTAACTTAACAAAAGTACGCTTTTTACGGACTTCAACACTAACACTCTTTCCACCGCGGCGAGCAGCACTACTACCCAATTTAATTTCGCTAACTGATTTACGTTTTAATGTAATCTTTTTTGATGGCGTATCAGATGTTTCATCTTTACCATGGCGGTGCTGTAAGAACTTAAGCAAAGTTTGCTTTTGTTCTTCTGTAATTAAATCATCCGAAGTTGCAACCGTTACACCAGCTTCACCTAGCTGTTCAACTAGTCTTTCACCAGAGATACCTACGCTTTCTGCTAGGTCTTTAACTTTAATATCACTCATCTGGTTATTCCTCCACCTCGTCTTCACCATCTGCAAACCATGTCTCACGTGCAGCCATAATTAATGCTGATGCAACATCACTTTCAATGCCATCTATATCTGTTAACTCATCGACAGATTGATCACCTAAGTCATCAACTGTACTTATTCCCTTACTTGCAAGAAGCAATGCGATAGTTTGAGTCATTCCATCCAATGCTAGTAAAGCTGCTTCCGGTTCAGAAGTTTCTAGTTGCTCTTCACTTGCAATCGCTTTAGTCAATAAGACATCACGAGCACGTGATCGAAGCTCAGCTACGATATCAGCATCAAATTCTTCAATACTCAGCATTTCTTCTTCAGGTACATAGGCAACTTCATCTAAACTTGAGAAGCCTTCTTGAGCAAGAATCAAAGCAACGTCTTCATCCACATCTAAGTCATTCATGAACGATTGAACTAAATCGCCAATTTCTGATTCTGATTTCTCATCAGCAGCAGTTGCTGACATAACATTAAGCGTCCAACCTGTCAGCTGACTTGCTAAACGAACATTTTGACCACCGCGACCAATCGCTTGTGATAACTGTTCATCTTCTACAGCAATATCCATGCTGTGAGCATCTTCATCAACAACAATCGAAAGAACTTCCGCTGGCGCCATTGCATTAATAGCAAAACGAGCTGGCTCTTCATCCCAAACGATAATATCAACACGCTCACCAGCTAACTCATTAGTGACTGCTTGTACACGTGAACCACGCATACCGACACATGCGCCCACAGGATCAATACGAGCTTCTTTTGCTTCAACCGCTATTTTAGCTCTTAAGCCAGCATCACGGGCAGCACCTTTGACTTCAATCATGCCGTCACTGATTTCCGGGACTTCTAATTTAAATAACTCTATTAATAACTCAGGAGCCATTCGACTTATTAATAATTGGGGGCCGCGACCTTCAGGGCGAATTTCTTTTAAATAACCACGAACTCTATCACCCGTTCTGAAGCTTTCACGAGGAATCATTTCTTCACGTGGAATAATTGCTTCCGCATTACCACCTAAATCAAGAGTAATATTACCGCGTTCTGCACGTTTGACCGTACCATGAATCAATTGACCCACTTTATCTTTATATTGGTCAACAACTTGAGCTCTTTCTGCTTCACGCACTTTTTGAACGATAACTTGTTTCGCTGTTTGAGCAGCAATTCGACCAAAACCAACTGATTCCATTGGTTCAGTAATGTAATCGCCTACTTCAACAGCAGTTTGTTTAAGAAGTGCATCAGCAAGTTTAATTTGAGTTTCAGGTGACTCTAACTCTTCATCAGAGTCTTCAACAATTAACCATTGACGGAAGGTTTCATAATCGCCAGTTTCGCGTTCGATAACAACTCGCGCATCTAAGACATCATCGTGTCCTTTACGCGTAGCCATTGCTAAAGCAGCTTCAATCGCCTGAAAGATAACTTCTTTACCGACACCTTTCTCATTTGAAACTGCATCTACAACTAGTAATATTTCTTTATTATTCATTATGTCCCTCGATGGAATTTTGTCTAAAAATACCAACTTAACCTATTCAGATTAACTGCTTAAATAATACGCTTTTTTAGGCTACTAGGCTTGCTTTGGCCAGTTTAGTAATAGGAAGTGCGTATTCTTCACCATCTACCAGGATAATGATCTCATCATTATCCATACCTTGTAAAATACCTTTAAAATTACGACGTCCTTGAATCGGAAGCTTCATTGATACTTTAGCTTCACTTCCTGCAAAGCGCTCAAAGTCTCTCGCTTTAAACAAAGGCCTATCAAAACCTGGCGAAGAAATCTCTAATGAATAGGCACTGCTAATGGGATCTTCAACTTCTAAAATCCCACTTACTTGATGACTTACCCGTTCACAATCTTCAATACCAATACCTTGTTCCGCATCGATATAGATACGTAAAACCGTATGCTGGCCATTTTTGATGTATTCAACACCCACGAGTTCATAACCTAATGACTCGACGGGTACTTCTATTAATTGTTCGATCTGATCACTTATTGCCATACGCATAAAAAAAAAGGGCCTTATGGCCCAATTTAAAATCTCCAGATAAACAAAAACCCCTAAAAAAGGGGCCCTGTATTAAATTGGTAGCGGGGGCTGGATTTGAACCAACGACCTTCGGGTTATGAGCCCGACGAGCTACCAGACTGCTCCACCCCGCACCTGATTAAGCTAGCTATTATAGGGGCATCAGCTACTCATTGCAAGAAGTATTTAACTATCTTTTAGTTTTCTAGTAAGAGTATTTCTTCCCCACCCTAATAACTTGGCTGCCTCTTGCCTTTTGCCAGCTGTTTTTTCTAATGCAACTTCCATTAGCAGCTGCTCAACTAAAGGCACAATTTCTGATAAAGCCCCTTCTTGACCAGTCAAAGCTTTAGTTGCTGCCCATTGTTTAAATAGTACCTGCCAACTACCCGTACTCGCCTGCTCTGATGTTGAGCTAGTCATTAACTCACTCGGTAAATCATCAATTTGCACCACTTTAGCTGGCGACATAACTGTTAACCACCTACAGGTGTTCTCAAGCTGCCTCACATTACCTGGCCATGTGAGTTGACTTAGGTAGTTTTCAACATCTGGAGATAATGTCTTTGCAGGAACAACTAATTCAAGTGCAGCTTTATTAAGGAAGTAGTTTGCTAATACTGGTACGTCTACTTGTCGTTCTCTCAATGCCGGAATTTGTATTCTGATCACATTCAGGCGATGAAATAAGTCTTCCCTAAATTCACCACGTTCAACACGCAGCTCTAGATTTTGATGTGTTGCAGCTACAATACGAACATCTGCTTTCACAGCACTATGACCGCCTACCCGGAAAAATTCACCATCGGAAAGTACTCGTAATAATCGAGTCTGAAGGTCTAATGGCATATCTCCAATTTCATCTAGGAATAGTGTTCCACCATCTGCCTGTTCAAAGCGGCCTTTTCTTAATGCGTGGGCACCTGTAAATGCCCCCTTTTCATGACCAAATAATTCTGATTCCATTAATTCTTTTGGAATCGCAGCCATATTAAGAGCAATAAAAGGTGATTCTTTACGCGGGCTATGTTTATGTAGTGCATTTGCGACTAATTCTTTACCTGTACCTGATTCACCATTAATCAAGACAGTAATATTAGAGCGTGCTAAGCGACCTATTGCCCTAAACACTTCCTGCATAGCAGGTGCTTCACCAATAATTTCCATTGCGATTGGTGTAGCTTCTTCATCGACATCGTCTTCTTCTTTTTGGTGGGCTATAGCTCGCTGAACTAATTCAACGGCTTCATCAACATCAAATGGTTTTGGTAAATACTCAAAGGCACCACCTTCATAGACTGAAACCGCACTATCCAAATCAGAATATGCAGTCATTATGATTACAGGTAAATCAGGAATATTTTCACGAATTTCAGATAATAACTCTAGGCCGTCTATTCCTGGCATTCTAATGTCACTAACTAAAACGTCCGGCACTTCTTTAGATAGCTGTTCAATAACTTCTTGTGCATTTTCGAAGACTCGAACGCTGATATCCACAGACTCAAGAGCCTTCTGTAATACCCATCTGATTGAACGATCATCATCGACAACCCATACATTTGATACTTTGCTCACTCGACTGCTCCTTTACTCACTCGACTGCTCCAATGGGAAGACAACTGAAAATACTGTACAGCCTTTTTGGCTTGTACATGAAATCATGCCTTTATTTCTGTGTATTAAATCTTGAACTAGATATAAACCTAAACCTGTGCCTTCTGCTCGACCAGTCACCAATGGAAAGAACAAGCTTTCTTGTAAAGACTCAGGTATTCCAGGACCATCATCCTCAATTTCGATGCATGCTCCCAACCTATAAGGCTTTTGATCTATGGTGATATTTCGTTGGATACGTGTTCTTAAGATTATCCTTCCTGAGCCATTAAGTGCCTGAACAGCATTCAGCACTATATTCAGAAATACTTGTACGAGTTGATCTAAGTCGACATAAAGATCTGGAATACTAGGATCATAATCACCGACTAAAGTCAGTCGACTATCAACCTCTGTGGCAACAAGCTGCCTTACTCTTTGTAAGACCTGGTGAATATTAACAAGCGCATGTTCTGGCTTATGATGTGAACCTAACATTTTACTCATTAAGTTCTGCAACCGATCTGCTTCGCTAATAATAATCGCGGTATATTCTTTCAATTCGTCAGAATCGAGTTGCCTTTCTAATAACTGTGCTGCACCGCGTAAGCCACCTAAAGGATTCTTGATCTCATGAGCCAAGCCTCTCAACACTTGCTGCTGAGTACTTAAGCTTTCATCACGACTGATACGCTGTTGAAAGTCTAGTTGAGAAAGCTCTAATAATATATAGGGTTCGTTTAGATCTGTGTCTATCAGCTTAATCGAACAATCGACAACAATTTCACCTCGACTTGGCAAGTAAAGTCGAATTTCACGCTCAATCAATTCTTGCCCTGTTTTTTTCACACGCGCTAAGCTAGCAAGGAGTGGAGCAGGTGTTTCACCCACTAAAAGGGTTTGAATAGGTATTAAATAGGCTTGACGCTGACTCATTCCAAATAATACTTCTGCTGCTGAGTTAAGCCTACTAACGCGCAGCGTATTATCCATAACGATTATCGCTGTAGTTAAATTCTCAATAATATCTTGGCAAGACAGTGAGGTCGTCATGATAGTGTTTTAAAGTAAGGATTATTCATATTGACACAATATGAGCAAGTATTAATCCAACTTTCCTATTATTACAAAATTAGTTTATAACTCACTGAATAATAGAGAGTTTATATCCATAATCTTTGCGTTACTGAAATTAACAACATGAATTCCTATCTAAAAAGTAAAGCTACGCCTTTAAATGCACTATAACAGTGCACCAATGTTTTATCTAGCTATCGAATGGCGCTGAACATGAAATAAAGTGGACTTGCTAGACTTTAGAACTTTACCAGACTGATCTACAACAGATACAACGAGAATATGGCTACCTCGTTCAACACCGGTCAATACAGTATTAAGTGGTATTTGCTCTTCGCCTACCTGCTTACCATCTAGTTTAAAGACGAGTTTATCTGCTCTAGTAGCATTAAGTTTAGGTGTTATAGATGCTGTGACGGCAATATTTTCAGGGTTTTGAAAAGTTTCATTCTGAGCGGGGCTGATAATGCTCAGCTTATATTTAGGTACAGTTAATGATACCGCTTCATCGCTAGGTTTATCTTGTTCAATGTCAACAACAGGAATATTAGGGGCAGTATAACTTGGCGCGATATCAATGGTAACTTTTTCGGAATTATCATCTTCAACGTCAGAGAATATAACATTACCCGCAGCATCAACACTACGATACACCTCTGCTTGTGAAGTAAAGCTTAAGAATAACAGCAAGATAAAATAATATTTCATATTCCAATCATAGGCTACATATCCTTCACTCGCAACATCCATGCATAAAAAAAACGCCCTCATCAATGATGAAGGCGTTTCTCTATAAAACGTTCAGAAGAAATTAAACGCTATAGTATAAATCAAACTCAGCTGGGTGAGTTTCCATACGTAAACGTGTTACTTCTTCCATTTTAAGCTCAATGAAACCATCGATCATATCATCAGTAAATACACCGCCATCAGTTAAGAATGCACGATCTTCGTTTAATGCATCTAACGCTTGATCTAAAGAATGAGCAACTTGTGGAATTGTAGCTTCTTCTTCAGGAGGCAAGTCATATAAATCTTTATCCATTGCATCACCAGGGTGGATCTTATTTTTAATACCATCAAGACCAGCCATTAATAAAGCAGAAAATGCGAGGTAAGGGTTTGCAGTTGAATCACCAAAACGAACTTCAACTCGACGACCTTTTGGATTATTAACAAAAGGAATTCGAATTGATGCAGATCTGTTACGAGCAGAGTATGCCAACATGATAGGTGCTTCAAATCCAGGTACTAAACGTTTGTAGCTGTTTGTACTCGAGTTTGTGAATGCATTCAGTGCTTTAGCATGTTTGATTACACCGCCGATGTAGAACAATGCAGTTTCAGATAAGCCACCGTATTTGTTACCAGAAAATAAATTCTCACCATCTTTGAATAAAGACATGTGAACGTGCATGCCGTTACCGTTATCGCCAACGATTGGTTTTGGCATGAATGTCGCGGTTTTACCGTAGGCATGAGCAACATTGTGAACTACATATTTAAGCTGTTGAACTTCATCTGCTTTTTTAACTAAAGTGTTAAATTTAGTACCAATTTCACACTGACCAGCAGTCGCTACTTCATGGTGATGAACCTCAGTTACTTGACCCATTTCTTCAAGCGTTAAACACATTGCTGAACGGATATCTTGTAATGAATCGACAGGAGGCACAGGGAAGTAACCACCTTTAACGCCTGGACGGTGACCTTTGTTACCATCTGCATAGGCTTTTTCTGTATTCCAAGATGACTCATCTGAATCAACTTTGTAGAATGAACCAGAAATATCACTTGCCCAACGAACATCATCAAAGATGAAAAATTCATTTTCAGGACCAAAGTAAGCAGCGTCAGCTAAACCAGTTGCTTGCATATGTGCTTCTGCACGATGTGCAACACTACGTGGGTCACGCTCATAACCTTGCATAGTTGCAGGCTCAATAACATCACAGCTAATGATTAATGTTGTGTCATCCATAAAAGGATCCAACACAGCTGTTTCAGGATCTGGCATCAAAATCATGTCTGATTCATTAATACCTTTCCAGCCAGCAACCGAAGAACCATCAAACATATTACCTTCTGTAAAGGTATCTTCATCAATTGCATGGGCGGGGAAAGTTACGTGTTGCTCTTTACCGCGTGTATCTGTGAAACGGAAATCTACAAATAAGACCTCCTCATCTTTGATCATTTGAAGCACATTTTCGACTGACATTAATCTTTCTCCAATTTTTAGATTACTACAAGTTGTTAGTTAAAATCTTTAAGAGCTTAAGACTGCACAATCTAAGCCAATCCTAAAGCACAAATAAATCAATTACTTAAAAAACTTCGACACCGTTACCCGCACCATTATTGTGCGCACCATTATTGTGCGCACCAAAGTTGAACACTACCGTGATACGCGCACAGAAATGATGAGTTCATCATCATTCTCACGATGACCAACCACTTCGTGTCCATTGATCCGAGCCCAAGCAGGAATATCACTTAAAGCCCCTGGATCAGTACAAATTACATCCAATATATCACCATCTGCTAATTCTTTTATTTTATTTTGTGTTTTTATTACAGGCATTGGGCACAGCATTCTTCTCGCATCTAATTCATGAGTACTCATACATGCCAATCCTCAAGAACTTCATCTATTGAAAGCGGTTTAGTCGTCATTGTTAGTTTTTCTTGTCCTGGTACGCTGATTTCAATCTCTACTTGTTCTGCATCACGACCTTGGCCATAACGAGCAACAATACCTGCAGCTAACTCATAATCATCACTAGTAATATCACCATCAATAATTGTTAAAGGTCCGTTATGGCTAACAACTTGAATTGTGACAAACTGCTTTCGATAACCTTCTAAATACTTACTTTCACCAGCATCGCGAGCAATAATTAATTTAAATTCAGGTTTAGGCCTTAAGTGTCGACCTACTTTCAATAGCATAATATCGTCCATCTCATACTCACGACTACCACGCCCTTCCCATAAATCAACCAATTTAGCTGAATAATTTTTATCCGTTAAGAAGCAACAGCCACCAGCAGGTGAGGCATAATCTTTGAAACCAAATTTTTCTGCTAATGCCATTTGAGGCTTACGGTTACGCCCGCTAAAATCATATAGTTTTTCGCGGTCAACCCAACCTTCTAACTCAGGTTTTGTTGCAGGTAAGTTCTTCGCACACAAAGGACGCAGCAAAATATCATCAGCGCCTGACTCTTCTGAAATTATTGGCATGGTTTCTTTACGTTGAGACATAGGTCGCTGACCTATTACTTCACCTGTAATTATAAAGTCAAAGCCATCTTTACGGTTTTCTTTAACCCATTCAACCGCTTTGCTTACCATGAAAACTTTGCAGTCTAAACATGGGTTCATATTTGCACCGTAACCATGTTTTGGATTAAGTAATACATCTTTATATTCTTCAATCACATCAACAATGTGTAATTTAATACCTAACTGTTCTGCAGCCCATAAAGCATTGTTACGCTTTTGCTTATCTTTATCGTGATTACGAATAGCATGTGTATGACCTTCTACGCAAAAGCCTGTATAAAAATTAATACCTTCAACTTCAATTCCTTGCTCTTGCAATACTCTTACTGCAAGCAATGAATCTAAACCACCTGAAATTAAAGCAATCGCCTTATGTTTTTTCGTCACGCTGTTCCACCTACTGTTAAACCATCTATTTTTAATGTTGGCTGACCTACACCCACAGGAACACTTTGTCCCTCTTTTCCACAGTTACCTACACCTGTATCAAGTGCCAAGTCATTAGCAACCATACTGATTCTACCCATAACTTCAGGGCCATTACCGATTAAAGTCGCCCCTTTAACAGGGTATGAAATTTTGCCATTCTCAATCATGTAAACTTCACTCGTTGAGAATACAAATTTTCCAGAAGTAATATCAACTTGACCGCCACCAAAGTTGACCGCATAAAGACCTTTCTCAACAGATGCAATCACCTCATCAGGTTCGTGCTCACCTGGTAGCATATAAGTGTTGGTCATTCTAGGCATAGGCAAATGAGCATAAGATTCACGACGACCATTACCTGTACTACGTGTTCCCATTAGTCGAGCATTATGCTTATCTTGCATATACCCAGTTAACTTGCCATTTTCAATCAGAGTAGTATTTTCTGTCGGCACCCCTTCGTCATCAACAGTCAATGAACCCCGACGATCTTGCAACGTACCGTCATCAACAACAGTACATAAAGGAGAAGCAACCATTTCGCCTATCTTTCCAGAAAAAGCAGAACTGCCACGGCGATTAAAATCACCTTCAAGACCATGACCGACGGCTTCATGTAACAGAACGCCTGGCCAGCCAGATGCTAACACTACCGTCATATTACCAGCAGGAGCATCAACTGCTTCAAGATTAACCAAGGCTTGTCTAACCGCTTCTTTAGCATAATTTTCTGGCATGCCATTATTTTGGAAATAACTATAGTCTAAGCGACGACCACCACCCGCAGTACCTTGTTCACGACGTCCCGATGACTCGACAATAACACTTACATTCATGCGTATTAAAGGTCTAATATCTGCTGAAAAGGTACCGTCACTCGCCGCGATTAAAACACTATCAATACCACCAGCAAGACTAACACTGACTTGAGTCACTCGTGGATCAGCAGCTCTAGCTGTCGCATCTGCTCGTTTTAATAAATCAAGCTTTTGCTCTACTGATAAGACAGCAAGCGGATCACTATCAGCGTAATATTGTGGTGCTTGCGGCCTCTTCCAAGCTTGTACCCTGCCATTACTACCCTGACGTGAAATTGCGCGAGCAGCTTTTGCAGCATCTTGTAGGGCAGGCAAGATCAAGTCATCAGAGTAAGCAAATCCTGTTTTTTCGCCACTACATGCTCGCACACCAACCCCTTGCTCCAAATGATAGCCACCATTTTTAATGATGCCATCTTCTAGCAGCCAATTTTCTTGCCGAGACTGTTGAAAATAAAGATCGGCATAATCGACACCCTTACCCATTGTCAGGGCAAGTGCATCTTCTAAATTAGCTTCATTCAGACCAGCTGGCTGTAATAATTGTTGGTTAACTTGTTCAAATATAGATATTGTCATAGCGCGATATCATAGCAGATCTTGGTGTTAATCTCTTATTGAGATGTGGATAGCAATACTTTAAATTCAGGATCGTTCCAAGCGCCTGTAAGCGCATATTTATAACTAATTAGGTTCACAATATTCTTGCCAAATAGAGATCCTGAAATCTTATCAACCAATAAAATAGCCGCACCAACACCTAGACCAACAGGCCCTCCTGCAACAGCACCAGCTAATGGAAGTGTTGATGATACATTAGGCGTAATTTTTACAGTTTGGTCATACTGCTCTTCGACAAGATCTGTTTTACCTGAAATTTCAACTTTAGCCGAAGGACCTACCAACACAAAATCATCAGTTTTAGCTATGCCTTTACTTATTTGAAATGAGCTATTAATAGAATCAAAATTAAATCCTTTTGCGAAAAGATCACTAAAATCTAATGATAAGCGCCTTGGTAAAGCAGCCACACTCATCAAGCCAAATATACGCCCTGCGGCACCAGGCTCTACATCATTCAATTTACCTTTAGCAACAGAGAAGTTAAGTTGTCCATTCAACAACTCCCTAGATAAATCTAGCGGTGAGGCATTCCAGTTTAGCTCAGAAAATACTTCTACCTGTTCAGCTTCAATTGCTCTTTGGTAATTAAGTTGAGATAGAACTCCGCCTAAATCATTACTTTTAAGCTGGAATGCTATTCGAGTTGATTCACCCGTCTGATCTTGTGTCCATTCAGCTGAGCTAACTAATGCCGTATACGTTTCAGAGTTTAGAGTTGCTGACTTTATAAGCCATTTGTTAATTGTTTTATCTGCATCCAGTTTAAATTCACCTAATACTGAATCATTAAGGTTGAGTGAGGCTATTGATATTTTCATAGCTGGCCACAAACTAGTGGACTGACTATTTTGACTAGTTGATTCAGGCAAATTCAAAGTCAATTTATCTAAGTTAACATCTAATTTTTTAGCACTCTTTAAGTTATCAGGAATATAGATATTCCCCACAGCTTGATCACTTTGTAATTCTACTTGCCAGCCTTGAGATTGTTTAACAATCATGGCATCTAAATTCGTGAACTCATAGTCAAAGCCTGTCAGAGAATTTACTTTCATCGCAATATTCAGTTGTTCGACTTCAGAGAGTAAATCACTGCTACTATTTGTTGTTTTGGGCTGTGTATCAACCCAACTTAACCAATTATCTAGTGATAGCTGTTCAAGGTTACTAGCGATTTGTATACCATTTTTAGGGAGTTTAGGCGTTCCTGTTCCAATAACGATTCCAGCTTTCCATTTATTGCCAGTCTCTGTAAAGGCTGCTTTTAAGACATCACTATAATTCAATAAATAATGAGGTGAGTCCTTCACAACATTCATCGTAACGGTAAAGCTCACTTGCTGGTCACGTGTTTTCGAAAAAGGTGCGGGGGCATTTACTTCTAATCCATCAAGATCTGCAAAGAGCTCACCATCAATATAAAAATCACCTAACTGCTTTTCTTTAACATTAAGTCTAGCTGTATAGTTAGTTTCACCTTGAATATATGATGGAACTATTTCTGGCCAAATATCGTTTATTGCCAATGTAGTAAGGCGACCATTCATAGTGACATTAGTCTGGTCATTGCTTGGCTTGACTGTAACTCTAACTGGTTCACCCAATAAGCTAGCAGTGATATCCTCATTTGTATCAACGCCATTTCCATCGAAATTCAACTGTCCATTAACCTTAGTAGCAGCTACTTCAGGCATATTTTGATAGTGTAACTCACTACTTTTAAAGCTGACATATCCATGTGCAGTTGTTGAATCGACATTAGTTAGAGGTACTAATAATTGTAAATTTAGATCGCTATTACCTTTTGCAACCACCCCCTCTACTGCTGCTGAAAAACGCTGTTTAAGAGGACTATTTCTTACAAACTCTAATGCTTGCTGTGTTGTACCTGTTAGCGCTCCGTCGACCGTTAATACTGGCTTAGTAATCATCAGTCGATTTATAGTTGTTGTCACATCAACAAATTGAAAGCCAGCAATGCTGCCATGCTTACTTTTAATAACTAAATTATTCCCTAAACCTTTGATAGATCCATTTACCCCCTTAATATCGGGCCAATCAGGTGCAAAATGTAATTGCATATCTTCCACAGTTAAGTCCATTTTAAAGTGACCTTTATCTGTGTCTGGTTCATAAGGAAAATCAGCCAGATCACCAAGCAACTCTATCTGGCCATTAGTAATTACTCCATCGACAAAAGCAGATGCAGACCATTCCTTGAAATCAGCATCTAAAATCTTTTGCGGTACGTATTTCTTCCAACTGTTTACTTTAACGTCTTCTAAGCTAATTTGTAGATCAGTTGCTGTTCTACCCGACTCGAAATGTTCAAGGTGACCATCCAGCTGTAATGTTAAATCATCATTCCAGATTCTTAATGCTTGGGTTTGTACCGATAAAGAATCATCATCTTGTTGAACTCTAATATTACCTGTCACAGAATCAAAATAAACTGCTTTATCCAACCAATTATCAGCATAAACATGAAGTTTATGGCTATCCATTCCAATGTTTGCTAAGCCATCATGCCAATTTACCGAGACAGTTAAACCAGACATTCCCGGATAATCCCTCCACGCTAAAAAAGCACCTTCTTTTAAATCAAATGCTAAAGACTTTAAGCCTGATTCAATCGAATATTTCAGCTCAAAATTGTCAAGATCACCTGCTGGTTGTTGCTTGCGAATTATTTCTGGTGAGGCATCAACTAATAATGCAATCGAAGAGAGATCACTTAATTTGATATAACTACTACTAAACAGCCACTCACCGACTTCTTTTTTTACTTTAAAGTCAGTTTCAGGCCATAGCTCTCCATTCATATCTAGCACCATTTTTTGTGCTGATAACTGCCATCCATTAAGACTCTGTTGCCAATGAATAGTAGCGCGTAATTGATCGATAGTGACTGGCGAAGTTAGCGCTAATTTATTTTGTTGTGGAGGAGTTAAACTAAGCTGCGCGAGTTCCAATGAACTCACAACTTCGTCAATATGCGTGCCTTTACCTTCAATTGAGAAGTTAACATCAGCCCTGCCCTGCTTAATATTTATATATTGACTAATAAGGTCTTGTGCAAGCTCTGTAAGTTCAAACTTCTCCGTGTCAACTTGAGCTTTCCATATGCTACGTTGAAAATCATCCTCTATACTCACATATGCCTGTAAATTAACTATTTTACCTAACGTTGAAGGCAATTTTATATTGGCTTGTGAAGTCCATTCAGTATTATCATGCTCTAAAGTTGCATTAACCAAGCTATATTGACCCGACAAATAAGCTTTCTGACTATCAGCATAATCGAAACTGATATCATATAATTCAATATTATTTAATAGCGATAACAAAGCTAACCAATCAGTATTACCTGATGAGTTATCATGATTAAGTTCAAACCCTTTTATAGATAGCTTGCCATTCAGATCCCTAATAATGGCAGTGTCCAGACCTTTAACTGTTACATCATTTAACACAGCCTCACTTTGTTGAGCACTTTTCAGCACATCAAGACCTAGATACAAAGAATCAAGATTCATCACTTTATAATCCCGATTTTTACTCCAGACCTGAAGCCTCTCAATGTGTAACTTAGGCATAAAGCTTAGATGTTCTAGATCAGCAGCCCCAATCGTTACAGGGAGCTCTATTTTTTCACTTAACCATACGGCAATTTCATCTTGGCGTTGTTCAATCGCATTGGATAACCAAAATAAAGAACCCAATAATAAAATGGCTATAACAGAGAGAAAAAGAAGTAAATAGGCTAGCTGTTTACTAACAATATGAACCCCACGCCGGAGATGGGACATAACTACATTAACACCACATTGAATTGTTCTCGACTATACTGTAATTCATGCTGGAAAATTATCGGCTTACCAATAAACTGTTCTAATTCTGCAACATTAGTTGAGTCTTGATCATTCAAACGGTCGATAACATCTTGTGATGCTAAAATCAAAAACTGTGTCGTTTCATATTGTTTTGCTTCACGGATAATCTCACGGAAAATTTCATAGCAAACTGTTTCTGCACTTTTGGCATAACCTTTACCGGCACAACATGGGCAGGGTTCGCATAAAATATGCTCAAGACTTTCACGTGTTCGTTTACGTGTCATCTCAATCAAACCCAATTCAGATACAGCACAGATATTATGGCGAGCGCGATCACCCTCCATGTATTTCTCTAAAGTTCGTACTACTTGTTCTCGATGTTCTTCTTCATCCATATCAATAAAGTCTAGAATGATAATTCCACCTAGATTGCGAACACGTAGTTGACGAGCAATAGCTTGAGCCGCTTCTAAATTAGTTTTAAAAATCGTTTCTTCTAAATTTTTATGACCTACGAAACCACCCGTATTAACATCAACAGTGGTCATTGCTTCGGTTTGATCAAATATTAGATAACCACCAGACTTAAGCATCACCTTGCGTTCCAATGCTTTTTTAATATCATCTTCAACACTGAATAAATCAAATAAAGGTTGGTCACCTTTATAATGATCTAAGCGAGCAACACATTCAGGAATAAAAGTTTCAGCAAATTTAACTGCTTTGAGATACGTTTCGCTCGAGTCAATGCGAACCTTATCTATCTCAGGCGTATATAAATCTCGTAAAGCTCTTAATGTAAGCGGCAAATCTTCATGAAGCGGTTCACCACATTTCACTGTTGATTTCAGCTCAACTAGCTTTGCCCAGAGGCGATGTAAATAATTTAAATCAGCAATCAACTCTTCCTCACTGACACCTTCTGCCGCTGTTCTTAATATATATCCGCCTTCACCTTCTTGAACTTGATTAGTTAAACAGGACTTAAGTCGATTTCGTTCTTCATCACCTTCGATTTTTAAAGAGACGCCCACACCTTGAGTTTCTGGCATATAAACTAAATAACGAGACGAAACCGATAATTGTGTGGTTAATCGTGCACCCTTGGTACCTAAAGGATCTTTGATTACCTGTACTAGTACTTCTTGGCCTTCTCGTAACAAAGAAGTAATCGGGGGTACTTCGGTTTTTTGTAAATCGCCAGTCTGTCCTTTTGGGATGGAAATATCTGAAGCATGTAAAAATGCTGCGCGAGCTAAACCAATTTCAACAAATGCAGCCTGCATTCCAGGCAGTACACGACAGACTTTACCCTTATAAATATTACCGAAAATACCTCGGCTTTCTGAACGTTCAATGAATATTTCTTGTAACACGCCATTATCAACAACTGCGGCCCGAGTTTCACTGGGTGTAACATTAATTAGAATTTCACTACTCATTATATTTATTCCGTTAATTGGGCTAACAGTAAACCAGTTTCTCGTATAGGTAGCCCCATAATAGCTGAGTAACTTCCTGTAATATTTTCAATAAATAATGCGGCTAAACCTTGAACAGCATAGCCTCCAGCTTTATCGACACCTTCTTTTGTTGATAAATACCAATCAATATCTTTTTCAGTCAGTGTAGTAAATTTCACCGTACTGATATTCAGCTCGCAAAGCACTTTATCACCATCAACAATTGCTACCGCCGTCATTACTTGATGTTCCTTGCTCGATAATTGTTGCAACATTCGACGGGCATCAACATTATTTTTAGGTTTACCCAAAACATCACCGTTTAATACCACACTAGTATCTGAACCTAACACCGGTTTTTGTTCGCTAATAGCGATGCTATTCCAACCTGCTTGCGCCTTTGCAATAGCAACACGTTTGACATAATCAATCGGCGGCTCATTTTCAAACCGCTGTTCGTCAACCTCTACTGATAACACTGAAAAATTGACTGCAATTTGCTGCAGAAGTTCACGTCGACGAGGCGAACCAGACGCTAAATAAATAGTAGGAAAATTCATGCGCGATGATAAGGGTGATTTTGTAATACCGTCCATGCTCGATAAAGCTGTTCGGACAAGACAATTCTTACTAAAGGATGCGGCAAAGTTAGAGCTGATAAAGACCAACGTTGATTGGCTCGCTGAAGACATTCTTGAGTCATGCCATCCGGGCCACCAACAATAAGAGATACATCTCGCCCGTCAGCTTGCCAGCCTTTTAACTGTTCAGCTAGCTGCTCAGTTGTCCAAGACTTGCCTTTAACATCCAAGGCAACGACATGATGGTCTTTGGGAATAGCAGCCAGAATACGTTCACCTTCTTCGCGCATCCATTGCTCAACACTGCCGCTTTTGCCTCGTTTTGCAGGTGCAATTTCATGAAGGTGTAGGCTACACTCTCGCGGCATGCGCTTAGCGTATTCTTGATAGCCATCTGTGACCCATGCTGGCATTTTATTTCCTACTGCCAACAGATTCAGTTTCATTCTTTAGACCTAAACTTATTCTGCAGTAGCTTCTTCAGAACTATCAGGCACGCTCCACAATTTTTCTAAATTATATGTCGCACGGACTTGAGCGGTCATAACATGAACAATTACATCACCTAAATCAACTAAAGCCCATTCACCAACGTCTTCACCCTCCATTCCTAAAGGCTTAACACCAGCGGCTTTTGCCTGTACAGACACTTCATTTACTAGCGCTTTAACTTGACGGCTCGATTTACCTGTAGCAATAACCATAAAATCAGTGACATCAGTCATTGCCATTACGTCTAATACTTGAATATCTTCTGCTTTAATATCTTCTAGTGCATCTACCACTAGAAGTTGTAATTCTTTAGCCTGCATTTGGCTCTCCATTCAATTGTGTATAAACTATTTTACCTTATGCAGGCTCACACGTCTGATATAAAATTTAGGCCTCCATTTCTGGAAACCATGAAGTTGTTTTCCCCGTCCAGTAGTAAACGGTTAGACCAACCCATTCGCGCCATGCAGGTTCAAGTACTTTTAGGTGTTCAAATAAATTAAAATCATACTGACGAAATGCAGTGCTATTACTTCGATAATCAACAGGATACGGGATAACATTGACACCTTGCTTTCTAGCTATCCCCATAGCTCGAGGCATATGAAAGGCAGATGTCACTAATAAATACTGCCCAGACTTTTCTGGTAATAAGGGAGATAAAAAACTAAAGTTTTCATAGGTATTTCGCGAGCGCGGTTCAATGATTAATCTTTGCTTATTAATACCAACCGCCGTTAACAACTGCTCAGCTATTTTTACATCATCACGGCTGTAACTTTTATTTAAAAGACCACTTCCACCAGAAAATAAAATAGGTGAGCTTGGGTAGGCCTTGGCAAGTATGGCGGCAGCAATAAATCGGTCTCCTCCTGCTCCCATCTCTGCTGTTTTCCAATCTAAAGATAATTTACGCTCTTCACCACCACCTAAAACAATTATGCCATCAATATTTTGAGGTAATTCCTTCGGTTTTTGAAAGCGACTTTCCAAGGGGTGCATTAAATAATCGCTGATTGGATAGATTAATAAAGCGGTAGTTAATAGCATTGTCGGAATCAAATAAAGCTTAGCTAGTGCTACTTTATTAAAGGTTAGAAATAATGTGCCTATGCTCATCATCATAACAATTAGGTTGATTGGGCTTAAGATGCCCCATGCCAATTTAGATAAAATAAAAAATAGATTATCCATATCAATTATTCCACGCCATACAATGATGCTTGATTAATAAAGCCGATCACAGCATCGGGTAACAAAAATTGAGGATTACACTTGTCGGCTATTGTTTTTCTAATCTGTGTGGCAGAAACCATTAATTGAGTGACAGCAATTGGCCAAATTTTACCGCATAATAATATCGAGCTTTCTTTATCTGCAAGATGCTGTTGATACCAAGCTTGTGTTTGTTCATTCATTACTGGTAACTCACCGGGCCGTTGCATCACAACAATATGACTGAATTCAAGTAGTTCATGCCAACGGTGCCATGTTTGAATATGCAAAAAAGCATCGGTACCCACTAGTAAATAAAGAGCTTTATCTGGAAACTCATCGCGTAAATCAACCAAGGTATCAATAGTATATGACTCACCTTGACGATTAAGTTCACGGTCATCAACTTGGAAACGGGGATGACCTTCTACCGCAAGCTTTAACATTGTTAAGCGCTGTTCAACGGTTGCAATAGGTTGCGGACGATGAGGCGGAATGGAGTTTGGAATCAGTCGAATATGGCTTAATCCCAAGGTTTCAGCTACTTCAAGAGCAGGCCGTAAATGTCCGTAATGAATAGGGTCAAACGTCCCACCCAATATTCCAATCGCCTCAGTCATCATTTAGTGACGAACTTGACCACTTCCCAATACAATCCATTTTTGCGATGTTAATCCTTCTAAGCCTACAGGCCCACGAGCATGGATTTTATCAGTAGAGATACCAATCTCTGCCCCTAAGCCATACTCAAACCCATCAGCAAAACGAGTTGAAGCATTAACCATAACGGAGCTAGAATCAACCTCTGCTAAGAAACGACGAGATTGAGCATAGTTTTCCGTCACTATCGTTTCTGTATGGCCTGAGCTGTGTTTATGAATATGATTCATAGCGTCATCAATTCCATCAACAACTCGAATTGATAAAATGGGTGCTAAATACTCCGTATCCCAATCTTCATCTGTCGCTGGGTTAATATCAGTCAGTATTGCTCGCGTGTTTTTACAGCCTCGCAATTCCACTGATTCCACTGCATATCGTTTAGCTAAACGAGGTAAAACATCATTAGCTACAGCACTATCAACTAATAAAGTTTCCATGGCATTACACACACCATAACGGTGGCATTTAGCGTTAAAGGCAATCTCCTCAGCCATATCTAAATCAGCATCTGCTGCGATATAAACATGACAAATACCATCTAAATGCTTGATAACTGGTACTCGGGCATCATTACTGATTCTTTCAATCAGACTTTTGCCCCCTCGAGGTACAATCACATCAACATATTCGGACATCGTTATCAGCTCACCCACTGCGGCACGATCCGTCGTTTCAACCACCTGCACCGCTGTTATAGGTAATCCAGCTTGCTCTAAACCTCGATGAATACAGCCTGCAACCGCTTGATTAGAGTGAATAGCTTCACTACCACCACGTAAAATTGTCGCATTACCTGATTTTAAGCATAAACCAGCAGCATCCGCTGTCACATTAGGACGAGACTCATAAATAATGCCGATTACACCAAGAGGTACCCGCATCTGACCCAATTGAATTCCTGATGGTCGGTAGTTCATATTGCTGATTTCGCCGACAGGATCAGCTAATGAAGCAATTTGCTCTAGTCCCTCAGCCATACCTTCAATTCGAGCATCGGTTAATTCTAAGCGATCGAGTAATGCGGCATCGAGACCTTTAGCTTCGCCCGCTTCTAAATCTAATTTGTTTTGCTGCTTTAAGCTATCAGATGATTTTCTAATCTCACTCGCGATCAGCTGCAATGCATGATTCTTCACATTGGTTCCTGCACGAGATAAAGCTCTGCTCGCTTCTCTAGCTTGCAAGCCTAAGGTTTGCATATAATTTTGAATATCCAATCCTGGTCTCCTAATTTGAACGAATAATAGTTGTGCTAGCCACTTGCATACACAAAGACTCTAATAATGACCATGGACATGTTTTTAAACTGCCTTTTGCCGCCTGATCGATTTGTGCCATTAACTCTAAAAACTTAAACCATTGATCACAACTATGCCGACTCAATGCCTGTCGTATCATCGGTCGACTTTTTTCCCAAACAGGTGGTTTTTGTGCCTGAAAAACTTGCTCGATCCGAACTCCACTCTCAATTTGAGCAGACATATCAACCACACGATGTAATGACCAAGACACTGCTGAAAACAACGATAATATATCTAAACCTTCAGCTCGTAAACGATTGATCATACGTGGTATTTTCCCAGTATTCCCTAAAAGAACAGCATCCATCAAACCAAACGCTTCAAACCGAGCATTATCAGCAACAGATGCAAGAACAAGTTCTTCATCAACCTGACCATCAGGACATAATAACTGTAATTTATCAATTTCTTGTGCTGCAGCAAATAAGTTTCCTTCTACTCGCTCAGCTATCAGTGAAGATATCTCTGGTTTTGCCTCTAAGCCCCGTTGCTGCATTCTTTGGCTTATCCAACGAGGTAAATGAGCCATATCGATGGGCCAAACAGGGATAGTGACACCTAATCGATCCAATTCAGAGAACCATTTACTTTTTTGAGATCGATTATCAATTTTGCCACTAATAATCAGTAAAATCGTACCATTAGGAGGGTTAGCAGCAAAATTACGAAATGCTTCTCCACCTTCTTTTCCCGGTGCACCAGAAGGTAAACGAATTTCTAATAGTCTCTGGCTCGAGAACAAAGACATGGTTTGTTCTTGAAACGGTACATCAGACCAGTTAAAACGACCTTCAACATGCCATACTTCTCGATCTTCAACACCCGCTTGGCGGATCTGCTGCCGAATTACGTCGGCAGTTTCTTCTAGTAAAAGTGCTTCATCACCAAAAATAAGATAGACCGGTAATAAACCTTGTCGGCAATGTTCTACGAGTTGTTCAGCCCGAAGTCGCACAGTTTATTGAATTGCAGATAAACGACGCAGTAAGCTTTGCACTAGCTGTTCATTGAGCTCTAAGCGCAGTTGACTTTCCTGCTGATCAGATGCCAACACTTGGTTCTGGTCAAATTGATAATCACGCACGGCCTCTAGTTTTTCAGACTCAATAACAACCTGATTAGCACTATCTGTTAACTTATAAACCAATGAACTATAAAGTTGATACTCACTAACCTTAGCATCAGCACCGACTGATAATATGCGTCGCTCGAATTTATTATCTAATATTGTTAAAACCGCAGTTCCAGACTGATATTCTTTAACAACATTTACATCGTTATAAGATAAGCCTCTTTTTAATGACAACCCCAAATCACGTTGAAGATTGATCCCTTGGATATACATCGTTTTAAGGTTCTCAGCTAGATCAGCTGTTCCACGTAAATGAAATCCACAACCAGCTATAAGAACTAATAAAGCCCCTACTAATAAATTTGATGAACGACGTAACATAACTAAAGCCCCTTATCCTGCTACTACGATATTAACCAAACGTCCCGGCACAACAATCACCTTACGTACTTCTTTACCTTCCGTAAATTTCTGTACGTTTTCATCTGCTAATGCTAATGCTTCAATCTCATCTTTAGATAAATCGGCGGCAACAGAAACTTTAGAACGTAACTTACCATTTACTTGCACCATCAACTCAATTTTATCTTGAACTAATGCTGACTCATCAATCTCAGGCCATGAAACATTCACGACTGCTTCATCATGACCTAATGCTTGCCACAAAGAATGACTAATATGTGGCGTTATTGGTGCTAACATCAGAACAGTAATTTCTAAGACTTCTTGTGTCACAGCGTGGGCTTGTTCACTATCATCTTTTATTTTCGCTAAGCCATTCATTAACTCCATAATTGCGGCAATAGCTGTGTTAAAAGTATGACGACGACCTAGATCATCCGTAACTTTCGTTAATGCCTGATAAGTTTGACGACGAAGATCTTTTAATTCATCGCTTAATGTATCTACATCCAATTTAGGAGTTGCGTCTTGTGCTACATGCTCTTGCACACTACGCCATAAACGTTTTAAGAAACGGTTTGAACCTTCAACGGCTTTATCAGACCATTCTAATGACTGTTCTGGTGGAGCAGCAAACATCATAAATAAGCGTGATGTATCAGCACCGTATTGATCAATCAACGCCTGCGGATCAACAGTATTACCTTTTGACTTAGACATCTTAGTACCGTCTTTCAAAACCATACCTTGCGTTAACAAATTTTTGAATGGTTCATCACCTGATACCAAACCTTCATCACGCATTAATTTATGAAAGAACCGTGCATACAATAAATGTAATACCGCATGCTCAATACCACCAATATATTGATCAACTGGTAGCCAATGATTAGCGCGCTCATCTAACATCGCTTCTTCATTATCAGGGCAAGTAAAACGTGCGTAATACCATGATGATTCAAAAAAAGTATCAAAAGTATCTGTTTCACGTTCAGCATCAGCACCACATTGTGGGCAAGCACATTGATAAAATTCAGGCATTGATTTAATTGGTGAACCGCTACCATCAACAATGACCTCTTCAGGTAACCGTACAGGCAGATCTTCTTCAGGTACTGGCACGGATCCACAATCAGGACAGTTAATAATTGGGATTGGTGTTCCCCAGTAACGCTGACGAGAGACACCCCAGTCACGTAAGCGATAATTAACCTGCTTTTCACCTTTCGCTTGTGCTACTAAAAAGTCTGCAATCGCATTAAATGAATCTTCTGAACTCAAACCATTAAATTGTTGTGAATTGACCAAACGACCTTTTTCAGTAAATGCAGCCTGTGATAAATCGTATTCAGTATTATCAATAGGCTCAATAACTTGATTAATCGCAAGATCATATTTCTTGGCAAATTCGTAATCACGTTGATCATGGGCAGGAACAGACATTACCGCGCCTGTTCCATAGCCCATCAATACAAAATTTGCAGCCCAAACAGGGACTCGTTCGCCTGTTATTGGGTGAATAGCAGTTAATCCTGTGGCAACACCTTTCTTTTCAGCTGTTTCCATTGCAGCTTCAGATGTTTCCATTTTTCGACATTCTTCGATAAATGCATGTAATTCTGAATTTGACTCTGCAGCTTTTAGTGCTAAAGGATGTTCAGCTGCAACCGCAACATAACTCACTCCCATTAATGTATCAGGTCTTGTTGTGTAGACTGCAAGCGACTCATCACTGCCATCGATTTCAAATTTAATCTGCAGACCTTCAGAGCGACCAATCCAATTTGCTTGCATGGTTTTAACCTGTTCAGGCCAACCATCTAATTGATCTAAATCTTCTAATAATTGCTCAGCATAATCAGTGATTTTCATAAACCACTGTGGAATTTCGCGTTTTTCAACAACCGTATCACAACGCCAGCAACAACCATCTACGACCTGCTCATTTGCCAATACCGTGTTATCAACTGGACACCAGTTAACCGCTGCAGTCTTCTTATAAACTAAGCCTTTCTTGAATAATCGAGTAAACAACCACTGTTCCCACCGATAATATTCTGGTGTACAAGTTGCTAACTCGCGTTCCCAGTCATAACCTAAGCCCAGACGCTTAAGTTGGTCACGCATATAGTTGATATTGTCATAAGTCCACGCCGCCGGCGCTACTTTATTCTTAATCGCAGCATTTTCAGCAGGGAGACCAAAAGCATCCCAACCCATTGGTTGCAATACATTTTTACCTTGCATTCTCTGATATCGTGAAATTACATCACCAATAGTATAGTTTCGTACATGCCCCATATGCAGCTGACCACTTGGGTAAGGAAACATAGCTAAGCAATAGTATTTTTCTTTAGTTGAATCTTCTACTGCGCGAAAACTATTTTGTTCTTGCCACAAATTCTGAGCAGTGGTTTCAATTTCGGCTGGGTTATATTCTTGTTGCATGGTTACTCTTTAACTCGATTGTGAATTCTATGATGCTGAGAAATAAAAACAAATAAGGATACCTTAGACGCCAATCAGCATAAAGATAAATACGAAAACAATTCAATATCACCCTTGCCTTAAACTATTTCTAGTAATATACCTTACACACATAACGTCTCAACACAAGCGCTACGATTAGGAGCATCATGCTTTAGCTAATACAAAGCATTACCTGCGCGATAATCCTGCATCATTAACGATACAGTTAATTGATAGAAATAGTGCTAGTCAATTGAAAACACCATTATTGAGCCTCCTCGGCTGGTATTAATCTGTGCGTTGCCACCAGCAGCCACTCCTATGTGTAAATGACCATCAATTTCAAATGCCATCGGCGCAGCATTAACACCTGCACCTGTTTGAAATTGCCATAGTTTTTCACCTGTTGTTGCATCTAAGGCAATAAAGTAACCATCATCACCTCCTGTAAATACAATGCCTCCTGCAGTCGTTAAAGTGCCTCCAATCATGGGTTGTTTAGTCACATACTGCCAAGCAATTTTACCCGTATCGATATTTACAGCTGAAATATTGCCTGACTGAATAGCATTAGGAATACCTTTAAAAGCCCCTCCTAACCATAATCGACCTTTACGCCAAGGTACACTTCGTACTTCATAATGCATTGGCTGATGCAAATTTGAATAGTAAACAAGTCGAGTCTCTTTATTTACAGAACCTGGAGACCAGTTGACGCCACCATTAGCGCCTGGCAACATCGGCGTGCCAAGGCCTTTTGTTGGTAACGCAAATAAATTATCTTGCTCAATCATTGGTTCTGAGCGGCGAATTAACTCGCCTGTTTGTCGATCATGCACATACGTCCAGCCGGTTTTCCCACCATGAATAACCACATCAACCAATTTACCATCATCTGTCTTCGCTTGGCTCAGAATTGGTGGTGATGCACTATCGAGATCCCAGAGATCGTGTGGGAGGTACTGGTAACCCCATACTAACTTACCAGTTTTCAGGTCTAGTGCTACTAAAGAGTTTGTCCAGCGGTTATCACCAGGCCGAACCGAACCATCCATATCTGGAGCTGGATTCCCTATTGTTGCAAACAATAGCCCTGTCTTTGTATCAATAGATTTTGTTGTCCATGCAGAACCACCACCCGTTTTCCATGCATCAGGATATTCACCGGCTTTTATTTGTGCTTTTTCAGCCGCAATATCTCGGTTCAAAGAATTAATACCATCCGCTTTCGTCTGAAACGTCCCATACCAACCATACGTTCCGTCGGGTTGTTTTTCACCGGGTTCGGGAATGGTGTACCAACGCCAAATCAATTGTCCAGTCTTACTATTATGTGCGGAAATAAAGCCTCTAATTCCATACTCAGCGCCCGCGATACCTGAAATAACCATGCCATCATAAACAATAGGTGCTTCTGTTCCTGAATAGCCATATTCAGAATTAGATAATTGTGTTTGCCAGGCGAGTAAACCTGTTTTTTTATCAATGGCAACTAGCTGAGCATCAAGGGTTGTCATAAACACATATTCATCATCCAATGCCAGACCTCGATTATTAGGACCACAACAAAAATTGGTTAGGTCAAGTACATGCTTATAACGCCAAATCGATTGTCCTGTCTGTTTATTTATTGCATAGATGTAGTTATAAGGAGTTGTAATATACATAACGTCACCTTCAACCAGTGGCGTATTTTCAAACGAACCAACAATCCCTGTTTGGAAAATCCATTTCAAGCGTAATTTATCAATATTTTTTATATTAACTTCTTTATTATTAACATAGCGGGTTTGAGCTAAATCCCCCCCATAATGCAACCAGTCACCTTCATCAGCCTGTGCTAATGAAACGGATGAAAAGAAAAGAATTAACGATCGAAGAAAAACACTTAACATTTTTTCCACTCTTGATTAATGATAAAACGCTGTTCAAATTGGTCAGCTGGGATAGGTGGGCTGTATAAGTAACCTTGAAGATAATCACAGCTATATTCTGTAAGAAAATCACTTTGTTGTGGGGTTTCAACGCCTTCTGCCACTACTTTCAGGCCAAGATTATGCCCCATTAAAATCATAGTCTCTATTAATGAAGTGTCCTGACTTTGAGATTGAACATCCATTACAAATGAACGATCAATTTTCAGCACATCAAAGGGAAATTTTCGTAAATAGCTTAGTGACGAATAACCCGTACCAAAATCATCTAAAGAAATATTGATACCAAACTGTCGATACTCCTTAAGTAATTTCAATACATTTTGATTAATACCCATCAACACTGATTCAGTAATCTCAATGGTAATTTGCTGGGGATCAACGTCGAATGCTTTTATTTTGTTCACTAAACCATCAGCACACTCATCAGAGTTAAACTGCTTAGCTGATTTATTAATGGCAACATGTAAATGATGACCTAATGCATTCCAACTACGAATTTGATTGAGCGCCTGATTAATTACCCAATTTCCTATACTCTGAATCAATCCAGTATCTTCCGCTAAGCCGATAAACTCTCCAGGAGGAATAATGCCTCTGGTAGGGTGATTCCATCTGATAAGTGCTTCAGCGCCATGTAGCTTATTACTTTTTATATCAATGACGGGTTGATAATAAAGTTCAAACTGTTGAGAATCAATGGCTTGCCGTAGTTCATTAAGCAATACTAAGCGTGATTCAGCCTGTTGTTGCATTGAGTGAGTATAAAAAGAAAATTGATTTCGACCCGCCTCTTTTGCAGCATACATTGCATTGTCAGCATTACGATATAAGGTTTCGATATCATCACCATCCATTGGGTAGGTGGCTATTCCTAAACTCGCAGTAATAGATACTTCTTGTTGATCTAGTAAATAGGGCTCTGCGACGGCTTCTAAAATCTTGACCGCAATCATTTCTGCATCAAGTCCCTGCTCAAGATCAGCTAAAACGATAGTAAACTCATCGCCACCCAGCCTTGATATAGAGTCACTGTCTCTTAATTCTCGCTTCAATCGAGTAGCCACTTCTTTTAGTAGCATATCTCCAGCACGATGGCCCAAAGTATCATTGACCCATTTAAAACGGTCTAAATCTAAAAAGAATAATGCAACATTGCGATCTTCTCTTTGAGCAATTTTCAAAGCATTTGATAATCGATCATTGAATAAATTGCGGTTAGGTAATCCAGTTAAGGAATCATAATTAGCTTGATACTTGATTAATTTTTCATTTTCTTTATGTTGTGAAATATCACTGAAAATAGAAACATATTGCTCTACCTGACCATTATTATCTTTTATTGCAGTGATTGATAACCATTCAGCATAGAGTTCTCCCCGTTTATTCCGATTCCATATTTCTCCAGACCAAATACCATTAATATCTAGCTCCATGTGCATTGTTTTATAAAACAATGCATCATGCTTTCCCGAATGAAGAAATGCCGGGGTTTTTCCTAATACTTCAGACTTTTCATAGCCAGTAATGAAAGTAAAAGCAGGGTTAACTGAAATTATCTTTTCATCTTTATCAGCAACCAAGATACCTTCAACAGTAGATTCAAATACTTGCTGAGCAATAACTAGCTGTTGTTCCACCAATTTACGATCGGAAATATCTTGTGTAGTACCAAAACAACGAACTAAGGTACCATCATCATCAAACTCTGAATCATTTCTTGCGTGTAACCACCGGATATCACCATTTTCTAATAGAATTCTATACTCAAATTCTGATTTTTTTTCTGCAAGCGTTCGGTTTTCCATTGCTTCAACTAATGGCAAATCATCAGGAAAAATACGTTGCTTATATACTTCAAGCGTTACACCTTGATGAAGAGGATAATCAGAAGGGTTAAGTCCAAACACACGATATTCTTCTTCAGACCAACGAGCATATTCATCACCAACGTGCCATTCCCAATTACCGATATGAGCAAGGCTTTGAGCCCTAGCTAAGTTTTTTTGAATAGAATAACGTTCGCGATCTGACGCTTCTTTTTCAATCTCTAGTTTCCGTCTAGATACAACCGACTCAAGGTGTAAAGGAAGTAGTTCTAGGTAGCTATTCCCATCTTTAACCAAATAATCTTTACAACCTAGATTCATTGCATTTACAGCAATACGGATATCATCTTGCCCTGAAACCATAATAGTTGGTGTAACAATTTCGAGCTCAACCAGTTTTTCTAACAACTGAATACCGCTCATACCAGGCAAATTGTAATCAACAATGACAGCTGAAAACTCTTCATTTAAGATCAGCTCTAGACCTTGTTCACCAGTAGCAACATGCTCAACCTCATACCCTGAACGTTTAAGGCGCCGTTTGACTAATGCTGCCAGAGATTCTTCGTCTTCGATGTATAAAATAATAGGGGGAGAGCTAGCATCCATTGCTTTTATTGTTCCATTGGTGAAGAAAGGATATTAATGAACAATCCAAGTTCTCTTATCTTTTCTTTAAACTCATTATGAATAACAGGTTTTGTAATATAGGCATTACAGCCTAACTTGTAACATAACTTCACTTCATTCGGATCATCAGTTGTTGTAAGCATTACCACTGGGACATGCTTAGTATCCTGATTGGACTTTATTTGTTCTAACACCTCAATCCCATTTTTTACTGGCATATTAATATCCAATAAAATAAAAGGTACTTCTGGTACCAAATTTTCCAAACGATTATTATCTAGCCAATCTAATGCTTCTTGACCATTTTCTAATTTGATAATAGTACGGTTATACCCCACTCGGCGCAGGTTACGCTCCACTAATGTTGAATGTGCCGCATCATCATCGACTAACAACAGAGTAGAAAATTTCATCGTTTATATCACCCGCTTAATATTCAAGTAGCATTTCTAAATTCCACACGGTCTATTCACCAAGGCTTGCGGCATCGATAGGCAAGCTAAATGTAAATACTGAACCTTGTCCTAATACTGATTGACATTGAACTCGGCCACCCAAGCGACGGATAAGCGTCTGAACATAGGATAGTCCCATGCCATCACCTTGAATATTATGTGATCCAAACCGTTTAAACAAATCAAAAACATGCGGAACATCACTTTCAGCAATCCCTTTGCCGTTATCTCGCACATAGAATTCCCAATAATCTGTATGTTTAACCGCACCGATTTCAATCGTACTTTGACGCTCTGCTTCTAAAAATTTAGCAGCATTACCAATCAAATTACCAAATATTTGCTCCATCGCGGAGGCATCAGAAACAATGGTAGGTAACTCAGTTACCCTCACATCAACTTTATCCAATTGATAAGCAATCGCTTTTAAATTATTTTCGACAACTTTAGCAATATCGATTTGCTCAAAAGTGAGATCTCGACGCCCTATTCTCGATAGTGCTAGGATACTATTAATCAAGCCTTCCATCTTCTCCGCCGCCTTATCAATATAGGTAAGCGACTCAGGAATGATGTCATCAACAATCTGTTTAACCTGTTCTGGGAGGGCTAAATCTGCTTGTTGAATAACAGCAATATCATCTTTTACTTCTGATGAGAAACCAACAATGCTCACTAAAGGTGACCGAAGGTCATGTGAAACAATATAGGTGAAAGTTTTTAACTCTTCATTAATATCCCGTAGGTCTTGTGTTCGTTCTTTAACTTGTCGTTCTAAGGTTTCTTGATAAGTCAGGCGAATTTGTTCAGCTTCAATCCGTTCACTGATATCCCGAGCAACACCACGATATCCTGTAAATTCAGAATGGTCACCAAACATGGGAATGGCACTAAATTCCATAGGAACTAAATCACCATTCTGACAGAGTAACATCGCTTGTAAATTAGTAAATGGTAATTTACGCTGCCCCCCCGTTAATAACTCATTAACAATGGCTTTGGATTTATCTTCCACCAAGGAAGTTAACTCTTGATTTATGATTTCATCTCTATCGTGTCCTAAAATCTGTCGGACAATTGGGCTACTGTAGATCAGTACACCGTTTTCATCAGTCATCCATACCCATTCATTGATTTCTTCAACTAATGAACGATAACGCTTTTCGCTATCAACAATTTTTTGAACAATAGGATTTGAAATACGTCTAAAAAGTAAACCGCCAAGAAAAATTACAAAAACCGATATCAAACCGGTAATAATAACGCCATGTATGAAAGGTGCTCTTACCTCATCCATATCCACTTTGGCGACGATACCAAAGTTAAGCACATCTACAGGTTCATAGGCAGCTAACACCTCTACACCACGATAATCTTTACCAACCATCACCCCTGACTCGACAAATAAAGCCCGTCGCATCGCTTCAGAATTACCTGAATAGAGAGGGATTGGTTCAAGCTCATCTGGCTTTCCATGGCGATGGGCTAATAGAAAAACAATATCCTCGCCCTCTATGCCTGCGATTAGAAATTCACCTGTTTTTCCTATGCCTTCATAATTGCTATGAGCATCTCTTAATTGACTAATAGTGTCAGCAGCAGCTCTTTCTGACAAAAGTGATGTAGGACCGCGTTCTCCTACCGGCGTTTCCCAATCAATTCTATTTGTTCGACGATTATACCTAGCCATAGCTTCAATTAAACGAGCTTGACTTTGTGCTGTCGCAACTAAACTCTGGCTTCGTTCTTCAAAGGAAACCTGATATAAAATTACATTCGTTATTGCCATAACAATAAATGCAACAGCACTCATTATTATTAATAGAAAGTAGAAACTACGCTTTTCTTGCATAACTCAATCGTGACTGACTATTAAAATCAATCAACAATGTATTAATTAGCTGCCGCCATCAATACTTCATATTTACCTCGCAACTGCTCTTCTGTCTCTTCGTTATCAGGATCTTTAGGAATACAGTCCACAGGACATACTTCAACACATTGAGGAGTATCAAAATGACCTACACACTCAGTGCATAATGCAGGGTCAATCTCATAAATTTCCTCACCTTGCGAAATTGCACTATTAGGACATTCAGGTTCACAGACATCACAGTTAATACATTCATCAGTGATAAATAAAGACATTTACAGCTCCAAACTCAATAATTATTTCACGATCTTAGCGTTTATATACGCTTTAGACCAATTTTGCTTTTAACGCAGACCTGACAACAGGTGGAACGAAATCAGATACATCGCCGCCTAAAGTCGCTATTTCTCGAACTAAACTGGATGAGATGTAGGTGAACTGTTCCGCCGGAGTTAAGAATAAGGTTTCAATTTCCGGCTGCATCTTGCGGTTCATACTCGCCAATTGGAATTCATGTTCAAAGTCTGATACGGCACGCAAGCCTCTAATAATGACATTCACTTTCTTTTCCATTGCGACATCAATCAATAAACCTTCAAAGCCACACACTTCAACATTATCCAAGTGACTTAATGCTCGTTGTGCCAGCTCAACTCGCTCGTCTAAATTGAACAATGGCTTTTTACCTGGGTTAATAGCTATGGCAACAATCACTTTTTCAAATAACTTACTTGCTCTAACAATTAAGTCACTATGGCCATTGGTAATGGGATCAAACGTTCCTGGGTAAATGGCTATCGTCACGAAGCGTCTCCTTTTTGGTTGCTGAATAAGCAATAACGTACTTCGCCAGCTTTTTTATCTTTAAATATCGTCCAATGACTTGGTAAGTCAGGTAAATCCCCCTTACTTGGACACTCCAAATAAATAATCGCATTATCGGCTAATGTACCTGCCTGCTCTAATTTTGTGGCTATTTCAGTCCACAAATTGGCTTGATAAGGAGGATCAATAAACACAATATCAAACTGCTGATTATTATTTGCTAAGAACTGCTGCGCCGATGATGAAACAACACGGCATTGTTCAGACTTCAACAAGTCACAGTTAGCTAGTAACTGCTTACTTGCTTGTGAATTTTGTTCCACCAGCACAGATAATTGAGCGCCTCGCGATGCCGCCTCAAAGCCAAGAGCTCCACTGCCTGCAAATAAATCTAAACAATTAGAAAAGCCCAAATGGGGCTGTAACCAATTAAATATGGTTTCACGGACTCTATCAGGCGTAGGCCTCAAACCTTCTGCATCTGGAAAGGTCAATTTACGACCTCGCCATTTTCCAGCGATAATCCGTAACTGATTGCTTGAATTTATTTTATTTTTTGCCACCGACCATCACCGTAATCATTTTATCTATGTTAATCCTACGTAAATAGGCGTCTTTAATTTGCTCAATGGTCACATCATTAATATGTGCTTTAAATACGTCAAGGTAATCCAAAGGTAAACCATAAAAGCCAATCATCGTTAAATAGCCAGCAATTTTACTATTACTATCTAGTCGAAGTGCAAACCCACCAGTAATATTTTGTTTTGCAGCAGTAAGTTCTTCCTCTGTAGCACCTTCATTCACAAAAGATCTTAATGTATCCTTCAATACTTGTAATGCCTCATCAGCCTGACTGTTTTTTGTTTGCAGACCAAGTTGAAACGGCCCCAGCTGCTGCATAGGGTGATAATAACTATAGACACTATAAGATAAGCCTCGTTTTTCACGAATTTCATTATTCAAGCGAGATACCAAACCACTTCCACCTAAAATATGATTGCCAACGTAAAGTGGATAATAATCAGCATCGCCTCGGCTCATTCCTAACTGCCCCATTAGAATATGAGTTTGTGTAGTAGGATGATCGATCTTTTTAGTTACAGCCTTTAATATTGGCTGAACCTCTTCCAATGGTTTTGCTCGTTGCCCTTCTGGCAATTCCGATACTAACTGTTCAGCAATACCCATCGCCTGTTGTTTATTAACAGCTCCAACAAGAACAATAACTGCATTTTTAGAAACATAATATTGGCGATAAAACGCTTTTAGTGATTTCAACGTTAATTGTTTTACCGATTCCTCATCACCCGATGACATAGATGCATAAGGGTGGTTCCCATACAATTCACTATAAAACACCCGTGATGCAATCGCGGCAGAAGATTGTTTTTCTGCCTGAAAACCAATCAGAATTTGTTTTTTAATTCGTTCGAATGCACCCTGAGGAAAGTCAGGCCGTACTAATACTGATTTAAACATCGTTAAAGCTGCTTTTAGTTCATCTTCATCAGTGAGACTGCGAAGACTCAACAGAGCCATATCACGTTGAGATGAGCTCGAAAACCGGGCGCCTACATCTTCGAATTTTGCAGCTATTTGATCTGCATTTAGGCCTATGGCACCTTCATTTAATATCGCATTCGTCATTAACGCGCTACCCAAATCTTCTCCATCACGAGCTGAGCCAGCATCAAATACAATACTTATATCTAACATCGGTAGCTCAGGTGCCGCTGTAAAATAAACACGTGTGCCATTCGCCGTCAGCCAATGTTCAATTTTAGGATTTGCATGAATATTTAAGGTCATCAAACAACCTATAATTGCTATTAAACTTCTAGAGAGCATCATTAGCTCCTTCTGAGTTAATAGCCTGCTCAAGGTGAAGCGATTCGGGTATCAATTCCGCTACCGTCAATGTTCGATCAATAAAGTATTTATTTACCACTTCTTTTATCTGCTCAGCGGTTACCGATTGAATATTAGCTAGGTACTCATCACTCAACCGCCAATCTAGCCCTACTGTCTCCAACATACCGATCTGCATAGCTTGATAAAACACACTGTCTCGTTCATAAACCGCGCTAGCTACGACTTGAGCTTTAATACGCTTCAACTCCTCTTCTGAAACCAACTCTGTTTTTAATAGATCGATCTGAGATATCACAGCGTGTTGTAGTTCATTGATAGTTACCCCTTGTGCCGGCGTAGCTGAAATGGTGAAGACATCCGCTAAACGCGAAAAAGGACCGTAGCCCACACCAATCACAGAGGCAATTTGACTACCTCTTACTAAATCACGAGAAAAACGAGCGCTATTTCCACCATCTAAAATACCAGCCAGCACATCTAAGGTATACGGTTCCCATGCTGCTTGCTCGGCAACCGTTTTAATCACAGGCACTTTCCAGCCCATTAGCAAATAAGGTAGTTCTGCAGGCGCATGAACCTCAATGCTTCGTTTCCCTTTCTGAGAAACTTCAATTTGAGGTTTTAACTGCGCCGTTTCTTCTGCTTTTAAAAACCCAAAATACTGTTTAGCTAAACTGTAAACATCCTTAGCTATAACATCTCCAACCACCACAACTGTTGCATTGTTAGGTGCATACCATTTTTGGTACCACTGACGGAGATCATTGCCTTGATAGTGGTTAATATCGCTCATCCAACCAATAATAGGATGATGATAAGGACTGTTTAAAAATGCGGTAGCATTAAATGCTTCTCGTAATAAAGCGCGAGGATTATCATCGGTTCGCATTCGTCTCTCTTCAGCAACAACCAGCTGCTCTTTAATTAGTTCAGCATCATTAATGACTAATTTGCGCATTCGTTCTGCTTCAAGCCGAAAACTAACCTCTAGGCGTTCTTTCTCTAAAGTCTGAAAATAAGCGGTGTAATCTCTCCCCGTAAAGGCATTTTCTCGTCCGCCATTAGCAGCAATAATTTGTGAAAATTCATTAGGAGCCAAGTTTTCAGTACCTTTGAACATCATATGTTCCAGCATATGTGATACACCAGTAATTCCATTATGTTCATAGCTTGAGCCTACTTTATACCAAACCTGAGAAACGACAACTGGAGCGCGATGATCTTCTTTCACGATCAATTTGAGTCCATTATCTAAGCGATACTCGCTCACATTTGCTATGGCAATGCTTGGTAACAATAATGCTAAGCTGATTATTTGTTTAAATTTAGCAACCATTTGTCTCTCTTTTTCAATGACATGATAAAATCTAGCGTTGAACTTAAATAAACCGACTTACAATAATTATGTTTAGTTTCCTAAGAAAAAAAAATAAAGCAGCAGAAAGTGTCGACACCGAACAAAAGGTCGAACAAGAACAATCTCAGCAGCCAGCTATTGATGATACAGCTCCCACAGAACAAACAGAACCTGAACCCCAGAAAAGCGGCTTATTTGGACGTTTAAAAGAACGTCTTACTCGCACGAGTTCAAAACTTACCGAAGGGTTTGCATCCATCATCCTCGGTAAAAAAGTCATTGATGATGATTTATTAGAAGAGCTGGAAACTCAACTGCTCACTTCTGATTTAGGTGTTGATGCAACGAGTACAATTATTAGCGATCTTACTCAACGCGTTGCTCGTAAACAGTTAGGTGATGCTGAAGCACTATTTAGTGCCTTACGTGACGATATGGTTCAAATCCTAGAACCCAGCAGTCAGCCATTGGATATCCCAGAAAAAGAAGGTCCCTACGTCATTCTTATGGTTGGAATTAATGGTGTTGGTAAAACAACAACAATTGGTAAGTTAGCTAAACAATTTCAAAACCAAGGAAAATCAGTCATGTTAGCCGCCGGTGATACCTTCCGAGCCGCAGCCGTAGAGCAGCTTCAGGTGTGGGGCGAACGCAACGATATTCCTGTTATCGCACAACATAGCGGTGCTGATTCAGCTTCGGTCATTTATGATGCATTACAAGCGGCTAAAGCGCGTAATATTGATATTTTAATTGCCGATACTGCAGGCCGGCTACATACTCAAACTAACTTGATGGAAGAGCTTAAAAAAGTTACTCGCGTCATGGGTAAACTTGATAATTCAGCCCCACATGAAGTGATGTTAGTTCTTGATGCAGGTACAGGACAAAACGCTTTATCTCAAGCAACACAATTCAATCAAGCGATTGGTGTCACAGGTATTACCCTAACAAAATTAGACGGTACTGCAAAAGGTGGAATTATCTTTGCTATCGCTAAAAAAACAGGTTTACCCATTCGTTATATTGGCGTAGGTGAAAGCATTGATGATCTGCGTCCTTTCAAAGCCGATGAGTTTGTAGATGCTTTGCTAGGTCGTGAAGATTAATAATGATTAATTTCAGTGAAGTTTATAAGCGCTATCCTAATAACTATGAAGCGCTATCAGGTTTAAGTTTTCATCTGCAAGAAGGCGAAATGGCGTTTTTAACCGGCCACTCGGGCGCAGGTAAAAGTACCTTGCTAAAACTAATTGCTTTAATTGAACGCGCATCTCATGGCCAAGTCATCGTTAACAATCAGAATTTAACTCGCTTACCTAAACGAAAAATCCCTTATTACCGTCGCCAAATTGGTATTGTTTTTCAAGACCATAACTTATTACAAGATCGCACTGTTTTTGATAATGTCGCCTTGCCTTTAATTATCGCAGGCGAAAAACATCGCGAAATAGGTCGTCGAGTCCGAGCAGCATTAGATAAAGTAGGCTTGTTAGGTAAAGAACGTAATTTACCGATCGCCCTATCAGGCGGTGAACAACAACGGGTTGGCATCGCTCGTGCTGTCGTCAATCGACCGCCAATATTATTAGCGGATGAACCAACGGGTAATCTCGATCCAGAGTTATCTCGAGAGATCATGCAATTATTTGAGCAGTTCAAGCAGGTCGGTACAACAGTATTTATTGCCACCCATGATATGGATCTCATTCAAACATTGCCTTATCGACAAATCACCCTCGATTCTGGTCGTTTAGCTGAAAGGGGCTTGTAATGAGTTTCTTTAACTTTAGCCTAAAAAACCATCTACTGCGTCATTTGCAAGTAATGCTATTTAGTCTAGGTCAGCTATGGCGTCAACCTATTTCAAGTTTAATGACCATTATCGTTATTGGCATTGCTCTGGCACTACCCGCTGGCTTGTATATCCTGCTCCATAATGTCGATAAAGTGAGTGGCCAATGGGACGATGCAACTCAAATATCTCTATTTATAGAAAAAAACACTTCTTCAGATCGCGCCTATGCATTAAATAAAGAATTACAAAAGTGGCCTGAAATCAAAGAAACTATCTACCAATCATCAAGCCAATCATTGGAGGAGTTTCGCCAATCATCGGGCCTAGGTGCTTTACTCGATAGCTTACCTAGCAATCCCCTTCCAGCAGTCATTATCATCCACCCCGCTGAAAACAACCTACGTGAAGATGCAATTGGTAGCTTATTAGCTCGGCTAGAATCCTTACCCGAAGTTGGCTTAGCGCAGTTAGATATGGAATGGTTACAACGCCTACGCAGCCTCAATAAAACAGCACAACGGGGCATTACTATTCTGGGTCTACTATTATCTCTGAGTGTATTGCTCATTATAGGAAATACCATTCGCCTAGCAATATTAAACCGTGAAAGCGAAATCCGTGTAATAAAACTGGTCGGTGGTACGGATGCATTTATTCGTCGGCCATTTCTCTACACAGGATTTTGGTATGGATTACTTGGCGGTATGACCGCATGGATGACTATTCTTATAAGTATGGGTTTGCTTAATGGACCGATTAATGAACTTTCTAAGCTTTACGGCAGTCAATTTACCTTGAACTGGTTAGCAGGTTCCTTATTTCTGACTCTGCCAACTATTGGCTTATGTTTAGGTATTCTTGGCGCAGGACTAGCTGTTAGTAGACATCTAAAAGCCATTGAACCCCAATAAATCACCTCAATAACAGGAACTTTCTCCTAATTAAACAGTCTTATTCTTTGAATTGACACATAAATGTTATATATTTAGGAAGATTTCTTATGAAGGCCACAACAATTATGTCAACAGATGTAGCCCAATACAATTTAGCTTTAGCACCTATTAGCGATTTAAATGCTTACAGCAATGTCGTTCATAACACACCGCTATTAACTGCTGAAGAAGAATATGATCTTGCTACACGCTTGCAACAATACGGTGACCGTGATGCTGCGCAACGCTTAATTTTATCGCACTTACGTTTTGTTAATCGCATCGCTAAAGCATATAGTGGTTATGGACTACCCGTTGCCGACTTAGTCCAAGAGGGCAATATTGGTTTAATGAAAGCCGTTAAACGCTTCGACCCTGAAAAAGGTGTTCGTTTAGTATCTTTTGCTGTTCACTGGATCCGAGCCGAAATCCACGAATATGTTATTCGTAACTGGCGCATAGTGAAAATTGCAACAACTAAAGCACAACGAAAATTATTCTTTAATCTCCGTAGCGCAAAAAAACGCTTGGGATGGTTAAACCAAGAAGAAGTCGAAGCTGTCGCAGAAGATTTAGGTGTAACGGCTGAAAATGTAATGGAAATGGAGCGTCGCTTGGCTTCTCCAGATGCTTCTTTTGATTTGCCGTCCGATTCTGACGATGAAGACAGTGCTTTTTCACCAGTCGCGTATTTAACGGGACCTGAAAACTCAGATCCGTCGCTTGCTTTAGAGCAAGATGATTATTCATCTCATCAATCGCAACGATTAGAAAATGCACTATCAACACTCGATGACCGTAGTCGTGATATTGTCAGTCAGCGCTGGTTAAATGATGATGGTAAAGCAACATTACATACCTTAGCGGACCAGTACCAAGTCTCTGCTGAGCGTATTCGCCAAATTGAAAATAATGCGATGAAGAAACTTAAGCACTTAATCGCTTAAACATAAACGCTTGCATCCAACACAAAAAAGCCCGCAATTGCGGGCTTTTTTGTGTTCATTAATTAAAACTTATCGCTCTAATAACGGCGTTTTACCTGTTTTACCATCCCACTCTTCAGCATCATCTAATGCATCTTTCTTCTCAGAAAGAACAGGCCATACTTTTGATAGTTCTTCATTGATTTGAATGAATTCATTTTGATCCTCAGGCAAATCATCCTCAGCGTAAATAGCTTCAGCCGGACATTCAGGCTCACACAATGTGCAATCAATACATTCTTCAGGATCAATAACTAGAAAGTTAGGGCCTTCATGGAAACAATCAACAGGACATACATCCACACAATCAGTATATTTACATTTAATACAGTTTTCAGTAACAACAAATGTCATTATCAACTCTCCAGTAACTTATCTTGCCCAATAATCATGTCGATATTGAACATCACTTAAAATAATCGCGACAATTTTACATCATTTCAATCGACTCTGGGCAATGATCATTTTTAAGGTATGATCTACTAACCTAGAAAAGGACAAAATTATGCGTCGAATTATCCCTCTCATCATTTTCATCACTGTGTTTGCTGCTGGCTCTGCATTTTCTGCAATTAACACTGAAGCTGTTAACCTAAATTATTACTTTGGGTCGCTATCAGCACCTATTTCTATCGTGATTGTGCTATCTATTGTCGTAGGCATTATTTTAGGGGCCCTCATCATCATGTTCTCCTCCTTACAGTTACGTTATGAGAATCGTCGACTTAACAAAAAACTACATGCTGTAGAACAAGAAATAGAAAGTTTGCGGGTATTACCCCTTAATGACTCCCATTAATTCAACTTATTGACGATATGGAATGGCTTTTCTTTCTATTACCCATTGCAGCCTTGTCAGGTTGGATAGTTGCGCGCTCACATTATAAAAAACATCCTATTTTAACTTCACAACCAGTCAGTGCTGATTACTTTAAAGGCTTAAACTATTTACTCAATGAACAGCCTGACAAAGCCATTGATGTATTCATTCACTTATTAGAAGTTAATAGCGAAACAATAGAAACACATTTGACCCTAGCAAATCTATTTCGCAAAAAAGGTGAATCTGAACGTGCTATACGTATTCATCAAAACCTCATTGCGCGCCCAACATTGACCACAGCTCAACGTGATCAAATATTAATCGAACTGGGTTTAGATTATATGCATGCAGGCGTGCTTGATCGCGCTGAACAATTATTCCTAGAATTATTAGATAAAGCATCGCCTTCCCCACAAGCAATAGAACAACTACTGCGCATCTATCAACAAGAAAAAGAGTGGTTAAAAGCCATTGAAATGGCCAAAAAACTGTACGCTGAAAGACGAACTGAAATGGGACCACTTATTGCTCAGTTTTATTGTGAGCTAGCAGTTCAAAATAGTAATGTATCAGATAGCGAAATCATGTCTCTAATAAAAAGCGCTCAATACTATGACCATAATTGTGTACGAACAGCATTACTAGAAGCAAATATCCACATTGCTAACAGTAAACATCGCAAAGCACTCAAAAGTTTAGATCGCATTGAACAACATGATCCACTCTATCTACCAGAAGCACTTCCGTTAATGCTAACCTGTTATAAAAGCATTAATAAACCGACTGTATTTGAAGCTCAGCTTAAATCAATACTAACTCGTCATCCCAATATGACTGCAGCACGGCTCATGTTAACCTCAATCATTCAACAACAGCATGGCACACAAGCAGCCCAAGACTATTTATATGAACAGTTGCAACGCTTCCCTTCTGTAGAAGGGCTCGACAAGCTAATCAACTTAGGCGATCAGGCCAACCCAAGTCTTGTACCTTTAATTAAGGGTATAAGTGAAAAATTAAAACGACGCGGCCACCGCTATTCTTGTAAGCAATGTGGGTTTTCAGGAAAATCTATGCATTGGCAATGTCCAGGTTGCAAGCAATGGTCAACCGTTAAACCAACCGAAATTCATTTATCTACCTTAGAATCATTATTGGAGTCGCATCATGAGTGAGATTAGTATTTATCACAATCCTCGCTGTAGTAAATCACGTCAAACTTTAGCTTTACTAGAAGAAAAAGGCATTGAAGCGAATGTGGTTGAATATTTAAAAACACCACCATCAGCTGAAATATTAAGTAAAATTCTTGATCAACTAGATATTAGCCCTCGCCAGCTGTTACGAACAGGCGAAGCTCTTTATAAAGAGTTGAACCTTAAAGATGAATCATTAACTGAGCAGCAATTGATACAGCTTATGTGTGATAATCCAAAATTAATTGAGCGGCCCATTGTTATTTATAATGGCAAAGCTAAAATTGGCCGTCCTCCTGAATCTGTCCTAGAAATATTATAATGATTGAAATTCTTGTTCTGTATTACAGTCAATCTGGTCATGTCAGTAACATGGCGGAACATATTGCTCGCGGTGTAGAAACCGTTGAAGGCTGTTCCGCAAAGTTAAGGACAGTGCCAGAAATATCAACCGTATGTGAAGCAGTAGAAGATACAATTCCTCAACAAGGACACTTGTATGTCAGCCATGATGATTTAAAGCACTGTGATGGACTCGCTTTAGGTAGTCCTACACGTTTTGGAAATATGGCTGCACCACTCAAGTATTTTATCGATAAAAGCAGTGATATATGGTTATCTGGCTCATTAATTGGTAAACCTGCTGGCGTATTCACATCCACAGGCAGTTTACACGGCGGTCAAGAATCAACCCTTTTATCAATGATGCTTCCTCTTATGCACCACGGTATGATGATTTTAGGTTTGCCTTATAGCGAAAGCACGCTAATGACAACAACTGATGGTGGCACCCCCTATGGAGCGAGCCATCTAGCGGGGCATAATAATGATCGTACACTCAGCGAACAAGAAGCACAGCTATGTCATGCTTTGGGTAAACGAATAGCTAATACAGCAAAGGCATTAGGCTCATGACACAATTTTTCAAACAATTATCACTTCTTAGTTATTTCGCACTGATGATTTCATTGATTTGCTGGATCACAATTGCCGAACATGGTGAGAACTACCCTACCGCAGCATGGCTTATTCTAGGTGTCGTTCCACTATTATTTCCTTTGCGAGGTTTATTGCATGGTAGGCCCTACACCCATGCATGGACAGGGTTCTTATTGCTTTTCTATTTTGCACATGGTGTCGGAGAAGTATATAGCGCCCAAGGGTTTGATTTATATGCAAGTTTAGAGGTATTATTCAGTTGTATAACATTTTGTTCTTCAATCGTATATATTCGTCTAAACGCGAACGATCTTAGAAACAGTAAATAATAACTCATCCATAATGGGAGAGACATTATGAGTACCATTCCTGCAATTCAATCAGCCTATACAGGCATTCAATCAGGCATGCAGAAGCTCAATGAAAATAGTGCTCAAATTGCCAAAGCAACAACTACCGGTTCTGATGTCAATCTATCAGAGCCATTAGTTGAGCTAATGCTCAATGAGCAACAAGTCAAAGCATCGGCCAAAGTTATTGAAGCTAATGATGCCATGTTAGGTAGTATTCTAAATATAAAAGTATAACGTGGATATTAACGTCAGTAGCTCTTCGTCTCTAGGGAGTATAAGTGCGCATCGTATCCGCCCAAAATCAAATACTCCAACTAGCACTGAAACATCCAAACAAGAACTCCAAGAAATTAGAGAATTAAAAGCAAGAGATCGAGAAGTTCGGGCACATGAAGCGGCTCACATTGCCAGTGGCGGCTCACTTGTAAATGGTCACGTAAGCTTTAGTTACCAAAGAGGCCCAGATGGTATTCAATATGCTATTGGTGGTGAAGTAAGCATCGATATTTCTAAAGTCAGCGGCGATCCAGAGGCTACACTTCAAAAAGCACAGCAAGTACAAGCTGCCGCGCTGGCCCCAGCTCAGCCATCATCTCAAGACCGTGCCGTAGCAGCTAAAGCTGCTAAAATGGCCGTAGAAGCTCGTGCAGAAATCAATAAACAATCAACCACTGAAGCGGCCTCCGCACCTAATCAACCCACACCATTTTCGTCTGCAAGCTCAGACAGTTTAAACTCACTTGATTTAAACGTCTAACTGCTAAATTTGCTAGAATCAACGTTCTGTTTACATTTTTTACCAATAGCCTATTTTGTCATCATCACACACACCAGTTTTATCAGCAAAAGACATTCGCACTTTTTTAGATAATAAAACAAATCAACAACTCAGAAATATTGCAATTCACTCTTCTGTTTCATCAACAAATGATGAATTATGGAGTAGCTTATCTCAAGGTTCGCAAACACCTGAAGTATGTATTAGTGAATCGCAAACTGCTGGGCGTGGTCGACGCGGTGATCAATGGCAATCACCGCCATCAGGTAATCTTTACTTATCCTTATCATGGTCTTTTCCCGCAGAAACCATGCAAAATGGTCTAAGTATTGCCATTGGAGTCAGTTTAATAAACACTCTCAAGTCTGAAGGAATCAAAGACTTACAACTAAAATGGCCCAATGACGTACTACATAAAAGGAAAAAACTAGCAGGAATTCTAGTAGAATCAAGATTCGGTAAACAATTAAATACCGTGATTGGCATTGGCCTTAATTTCAAGCTTCCAACTGCCTCGATAAAAAAAATTCAACAACCAACCACCAGCCTTCAACAGCTTTGTACTCAAGTACCCTGTCGTAATAAGCTGGCAGGAAAAATAATTCAAACTATGATCAACACTTTAGAAAAGTTTCAACAGCATGGATTGCGTGACTTTCTTGCCCCATTTTCTGATTATGATGCCTTAAAAGGCGAAACCATCACATTAATTTCAGAAAAAACACAGCAAGAAGTAATTGCTCTCGGAATTAACCAAGAAGGTGAGTTGCAATACCAACTCAATGACACTCTTCTCACTCTCTCCAACAGTCACACAAGCATTAGGTTTTCATCATGAAATTATTAGTTGATATCGGCAACACTCGTATTAAGTGGGCCGTATTAAAACCAGGTCCGATTGAAAGCCACACATTCAACCGTAGCAAAACAGGCGTCAAAGCATCACTTAATACAAACTGGAAAGCATTAGAAGCTATTAGTTCCGTGCATGTTTCAAATGTCGCAGGTGATAAAATTGCTCAACAGCTCATTCAATGGGTAGAAAAACAGTGGAATATCACTCCAGTATTTGTCAGTAGTGAGAAAAAACGTTTTGGTGTCACAAACTCCTATTCTCAACCTGATCTATTAGGTGTTGATCGCTGGCTAGCACTTATAGCAGCGAGACAACATGCTCGCCAAGCAACCTGTGTTATAGACTGTGGAACAGCTATAACCATTGATATCGTTACTAAATACGGTGCACATCAAGGCGGTATGATTATTCCTGGCTTATCCTTAATGCGAGACGCTTTAACGACTAATACCAGTAATTTGAATGACACAGCTGAAGACAGCGACTTTAAAACTTTAGCAGTAAATACTCAAAGTGCTATTCAATCTGGCACGATGTACACAGTCACTGCAACATTAGAACGTCTTATAGACGATCTAAAAGAACAGTTTAACAACCGTATTCGCTTTATCATAACTGGCGGTGATGCTGAGCAGTTAAAGCCATTATTACCTAGTTCTATTGCTCACTACCCTGATATCGTACTTAAAGGCCTAGCCTACTACGCTCGTCAAGGTGATAGAAAACCACATCAACCGCAGCCTGAAACTGTGGAAACTGTGGAAACTGTGGAAACTGTGGAAACTGTGGAAACTGTGGAATCTGTGGAATCTGTGGAATCTGTGGAATCTGTGGAATCTGTGGAATCATCCAGTTTGCCAGAGACGACAATCTAGCGTACCCTTTTGCAGCTTAAACGTGGAGAGCTGGCCGAGCGGCCGAAGGCGCACGCCTGGAAAGTGTGTATAGGTTAATCCCTATCGAGGGTTCGAATCCCTCGCTCTCCGCCACTTAATTTTATGTTAGTTTAGTACAACACTCTCCCTCCCTAAATATAGCTTTTTTTTAAACAACTAGACTACATTCATCCAATACAGAATACATATCAGTAAAAGCCTGATGGAGTTCATCTAACCCTTGCTTTTCTTTTTGATGGTTACTTTGTTGGTGGTAATTAAATACTAAGTCAGCAATCGCATGAACTTTGTCATGCACCTTCTGCAAAGCACCTACCTTAGCTGTTGCAATTGAATCTTCTTGATCGATAACTTTAATACAAATTCCACAATGACATTCTCTTCCATTCATTATCGGTAAAGCTGGCAATTCATTCTGAGAAGATTCTATATATTCAACAAAACGACTATGCCACTGTAGTGCTGCCAATTTAAGTAATTTCAATTTTTTTTCTGTCACTGAATATTGCTTATTACCATACTTAACCCATTCGCCATTAGGAATATAGCTTTGCATCCACTTTGGGAAATCCATCGCACGCATGGGCTTTGCAATCCCAAAACCTTGTGCTTGTATACACCCCATGATGAGAAGTGCTAAACCATGCTCTGTGGATTCAACCCCTTCTGCAATCACATCGCGACTAAATGCATCCGCTAAGCTTATTACACCATCAATAATCGAGTAGTCATGTGGATCGTCAAGTAAATCTCGTACAAAACTCCTGTCTACCTTTATACAACTTGCCGGTAATGCTCTTAGATGTGTCAATGATGAATACCCTGTACCAAAGTCATCCAAAGCGATGCCAACCCCTAATTCTTTACGGCACTTACCTAAAACCTTTCTAATTGTCGCTATATCGCCTAAAGCACTACTTTCTAATATTTCTAATTCAATATAGGTTGGATCAACAGTGGGATGTTTATCAAGAGTAGCTTTAAATTTCTCGAAGAAAGAACTTGATAATAAATGATGTGATGAAATATTAATGCTAATAACAGGGCAAAGCTCTATCTTCATCCACTGTTCGAGTTGTATTACAGCTCGCTCTATTACCCACTGACCAATGCTTATGTCTGTTGAAGTTCCGGAAATAACTGGCAGGAAATCCATAGGAAGCAATAAACCTTTAGCTGGGTGATTCCAACGAATGAGCGCTTCTACTCCAAACACATGACCCTCAGCCATATTTACTTTAGGTTGGTAATAAAGCTCAAACTCCTGGTCAATAATTGCTTGTTCAATACGATGTAATTGAAGATGTTTATGCTCAATCTGTAAATCTTGTTCAACATCATATAACTGATATCTATTTCGGCCAGCTTGTTTTGCTTGATACATCGCATGATCAGCATGACGCATAAGGAGATCAACATCTCCCTTATGTTCTGAGTTCAGAGCCACGCCAATAGAAGCTGAAATAACATGAGTGATCCCATCAAGAATTATCGGTTGTGAAATAGCGTTGAGTATCCGTTGCACTGTTTCTTCACATTGTCGCAAGGATTTTATGTCGCTTAGTAAAATTACAAATTCATCACCGCCTTGGCGAGAGACCGTGTCAGATGCTCTTATTTGCTCAGTCATACGACGTGAGACTTCAATGAGTATTAAATCCCCTATATGATGGCCATAGCTATCATTGATAGGTTTAAAGTTATCTATATCTAAAAAGCACAATGCTAATTGCTCATCCGAACGCTCGGCCTTAGCGACGGCTTGATTAAACCGATCAACAAATAATGCCCTATTGGGTAGCTGTGTTAAAACATCATAATGAGCAAGCATATTAAGCTGCTCTTCTTGACGTTTATTATCAGTAAGGTCTGATAACAAACCAACATAATGACTCACTGAATCATCATCGTCATAAAGCGCAAAAACATTAAGTCGCTCAGGGTAAATATCACCGTTTTTCTTACGGTTCCAGACTTCTCCCTGCCAATGGCCATTGGCACTTAAATGTCGCCACATATCAAAATAGAACTCTCTACTTTGCAAGCCTGACTTCAGGATATTAGGTGTTTTGCCAATAATTTCTTCTGGAGCATATCCAGTCATTGCTGTAAATGCAGGATTAACATCAATTATTACTGCTTGAGAGTCAGTAATCACTCGTCCTTCCGGCACATTATTAAAAATGCGAGATCTCAATTCGATGAGATCATCTGGCACAATACCTTCTTGTATAAGCTCAGAAGTCATAGTAATAGTTCTAGAAAAATTACTAGGCCAACCTTACATACATTTATTTCGCAGCATTTTGACCGCCATTCTCTCACACACATGGGTTCCCTCTCTCACTTAGCTATAAATTATTTTGTTTATGATTAGCTAACTAACTCGGTGATACTACATCGCATATTTATAAATATCAACTTAACAATCAAGTAGTTATTTATAATATCAAGATAATTATCATGATTAAATTAGAGCGTTCACTCTAGCCATAGGTGACTGTGGATATGGATCAACGATGGTAATAAATAAATAAACCACTTAGAATTACTAGTTCAATGGTGGCCCGCACTGGTCTCCTCGCGACGATATGTTGGTCAGCCCGTCAGGCCCGGAAGGGAGCAGCGGAGCCTTCGGACTCGAGCGCCGAGATCTGGCTGGTGTGGGACATCGCCCAATATCCTTATTTTGATATTCAAGGCTAGGTATTACATACTTTATGAGTTATCTGGTTCTCGCACGAAAGTGGCGACCTAAAGCATTCTCCGAAGTCGTAGGCCAACAACATGTCCTCCGCGCTTTAATAAACGGTCTTGATCAAGATCGCTTACACCATGCCTTTTTATTTTCAGGTACTCGCGGTGTAGGTAAAACTACATTAGCAAGAATCCTAGCCAAGTCACTCAATTGTGAACAAGGTGTTAGCTCGCAACCTTGTGGTGAATGCCAAAGTTGTACCGAAGTAGATGAGGGTCGTTTTGTCGACCTTATTGAAGTAGATGCTGCTTCTAGAACAAAAGTCGATGACACTCGCGAACTATTAGACAATGTACAGTACGCACCAAGTCGTGGCCGCTATAAAGTCTACTTAATCGATGAAGTTCACATGCTCTCAACAAGTAGTTTTAATGCTTTATTAAAAACACTAGAAGAGCCGCCTCCTCACGTTAAATTTCTATTCGCTACAACTGATCCACAAAAATTGCCTGTAACGATTTTATCTCGTTGTCTGCAATTTAACCTTCGTCGAATCGAACTTACTCAGATTTCAGATCACCTTGCTTCTATTCTTAGCAAAGAAAAAATCGAATTTGAAGCTAATGCACTAAAAGCCATTGCACGTGCTGCCGACGGAAGTATGAGAGATGCACTCAGCCTATTAGATCAAGCCATATCATTTGGTTCTGGTGCAGTTACAATCAACGATGTTAGCACTATGTTAGGTTCGATTGAGCAGCCTCAACTACTACAAATAGTAACTGCACTGGTTAATCAAGATGGTCAAATGTTACTCGAACAATCACATGATTTATCAGTTCAAGGACGTGACTTTAATACCGTATTAGATGCGCTTCTTTCATTATTGCAACGCCTCGCAACCATACAGTTAGTGCCTGATATAGATCTGACTGACGAAGATGAGCCTCAAACGCTTATTGAACTTTGTAATTCAGTAGATGCAGAAACAGTACAATTAATGTATCAAATTGCATTACATGGCAAACGTGATTTGCCATATGCAGCTGATCCTAAGAGTGGCTTTGAGATGACTCTCTTACGTATGCTGTCGTTTCAACCCAAGCAGGTTCCTAAAACTATTCACACAGCAACTACTTTACCCAAAAAACCTATCAATAAATTAGAAACTCAAAAGATTGAGCCTGTAGGAAAAAGAGTAGAACAAGCAAAGCAAGAAGTAATTACACCTCAAGCTCCTATCGAAGAAATTATTCCAGACGCAAAACCTGAGCCCGCATATCAAGTTCGAGAATCAGCTCCTGAACAAGCACCTCAAACACATCAGGCTTCAGCTTCAGATATGCTAACAGCAGAAAACTGGACAAGTACCATCACACAGTTGAAATTAGCGGCTATGTCTCGCCAATTTGCAAACAACGCTGCATTTGTAAAATTAGAAGCAAATAGACTCACACTATCGATTGCTCCAGAACACGTTTCTTTAGCCAGTGATAAAAATAAAGAAAAGCTAAGTACTGAGTTAACTAAGCTCCTTGGAGTAACGCTTCAAATTTTGATTGAGGAAACTGGCTCAGAATCAAATAATGTAAGTCCAACATTAGCCACACAGCAAGCTGAAGAAAAAACAGCTAAACATGAGCAAGCAAAAAATTCAATTCATAATGACTCAGCAGTAATATCTCTGACTGAGGCTTTCAATGGTCGTATCATTGAAAGTACAATTAAACCTATAGATTAAGATTAGCGAAGAGGAATAAAGATGAAAGGCGGAATGGGTAACTTAATGAAGCAAGCGCAACAAATGCAAGCCAATATGGAAAAGGCGCAGCAAGAACTTGCTCTAATGGAAGTTATTGGTCAATCTGGTGGTGGCATGGTCAAAGTTACTATGACGGGTAAACATGATGTTAAACGAGTAAACATCGAGGATGCCTTATTTGAAGATGATAAAGAAATGTTAGAAGATCTTATAGCTGCAGCTATAAATGATGCTGTTCGCCAAGTAGAATCAACAAGCCAAGAACGCATGGCAGGTATGATGCCTCCTGGTATGAAACTTCCATTCTAAGCATAAATAATAGACTGTTCCTATGGCATCACTTAGCCCAAATATAGACCAATTAATAGAAGCACTACGCTGCTTGCCTGGTGTTGGGCCAAAGTCAGCGCAAAGGATGACCTTTCACTTGCTTGAGCGTAACCGCGATGGCGGACACCAATTAGCACAAGCTTTAAACAGTGCGCTAGAAAATGTTCATCATTGCCTTCGTTGTCGAATTTTAAGTGAAACAGACTTATGTAAACGCTGTAGCGATAAGCGTCGCGAAGAAGATAAATTATGTATTGTTGAAATGCCCAGTGATGTTCTAGCCATTGAGCAAGCTACTCATTACAAAGGACAATATTTCGTTTTATCTGGTCATCTTTCACCGCTTGATGGTATTGGACCCGATGAACTAGGCATCCCTCAGTTAGTCTCACTGCTTGATGAAAAAAACATCAAAGAGGTAATCCTTGCAACTAACCCCACTGTTGAAGGAGAAGCAACTGCTCACTACCTTAGCCAGTTGGCACATGATCGCGACATTCATGTAACGAGACTTGCGCATGGTATTCCTCTTGGAGGCGAACTGGAATACATCGATAGTGGTACACTATCTCATGCATTTTCAGGACGAGAAACACTATGATTATCCATCGTAAAAAGAAATAAAGAGCAGAGTTCGACTATGGCTGATAAACCGGTTCCATTTAAACTTCTAAAAACTTACAAAGGCATTATTCATCGTCAACCACTTTTTGTGAGTGATAGCCTTGGTGTAGATAGTTATCACCTGTCATTTCTAACTCAACAGGGTGAAAAACTGAATGATGATAGTGAAGTACCAGCATTTATCGGACACTTACCAGAGATCTTACCGTCGATCAGTGAAAGACAAAAAGCGTTACTTTCAATGCCAGAATCATGGCGTGACAGCTTATTGCACAGCCAAAAGTCAGATGTTGACTTCACTCTAGATGTAAATGGAGGTGATGAACCTCAAACGGATAACCAGTTATTTAGCTTTGCACGTCACGCATCTCTGAACAGAGACAGTCAAAACAGTAAAACACTATTGATTGATATTTCTGAGTTTAAGGCTAGTGACCTGACCGAACATTTGCCGTACTGGCGTGATCGGCATGATATTTTATGTGCGACAAATGTAAATGATAACGACGAATTTACATTCTGCCAGCAGCATGAAATGGACCTACTTCAAGGAGAGTTTTATACTCAACCTTCTGGTAAACAAAATCTAAAACCAGCACCAGCAATACAAATATTGATGGAGCTATTAGTCAAATTACAAGATCCAGACGTCGATGCAGAATCGCTCGCTAATACAATTAGTCATGACATTTCATTAAGTTATAAATTATTACGCCTAATAAATTCAGCTTTTTTTGGATTACCGAAAGAAATAGCGAGTATCAAACAAGCCATTGTATTACTTGGCTATAAGAAGATTAAAACATGGGCGAGTCTACTGAGTTTATCTGCTGCCGACAATAAACCTGTAGAGCTACGAATTACAGCCATGACTCGTGCAAAAATGTGTGAATTATTGGCGAAATACTATAAAGGCGATCCTGAAACCTTCTTTGCAGCTGGTTTATTCTCAAGCCTTGATGCATTAACAGATAAACCAATGGCAGATTTACTTAATAATCTGCCACTCTCTCCTGAACTAAATCAAGCCCTAATCAACCATGCAGGAATAGCGGGCCGTGCTCTGCAAGATGTTTTAAATTATGAAAAAGGTGATTGGCAAGCCTTAACAGCCTCTCCTCTTCCTGTTGAAATTATTACTCGCGCATATTTAGACGCAATCAACTGGGCAAAAGAACTGAATTCACAGTTAGTCGATTAATATGTCTATAACGTGGCTAACATCGGAAGCCATTTCAGAATTTCCACCTATAGAAACAGCCGACGAGGATGGCCTTTTAGCTGCTGGGGGAGATCTATCCTCTGCCCGTCTTCTAAAAGCATACCGACACGGTGTATTCCCATGGTTCAATAAGCATGACCCTATACTCTGGTGGAGCCCTGATCCGCGAATGGTATTGTTCACTGACAGTGTCAAAATATCAAAAAGCCTAGCAAAAACCCTTAAAAAGAGCCCATTCAAAATCACTATCGACCATGCATTTGAAGATGTGATGACAGCTTGCTCTTTGCCTAGAAAAGATGACGATGGCACTTGGATTCATCAGAACATGATTGATGCCTATGCAGTCCTAAACCAACAAGGCTATGCCCACAGTGTTGAATGTTGGCTAGATGACAAATTAGTGGGAGGTCTATACGGCATAGCCATCGGCCACATGTTCTTTGGCGAGTCAATGTTTAGTCGTGCACGAGATAGCTCAAAAGTTGCGTTAGTCAGTCTATGCCAGCAACTAAACAAATGGGGCTTTCAAATGATTGACTGTCAGGTCTACTCCTCACACCTTGAAAGCCTTGGGGCTGAAGAAATACCTCGTCATGAATTCTTACAAGCGATGACTGAACTCTGCCAGCAAGACAGTACAAACATCGCTTGGAAAATGATATTAAGTAATCATGACTGAGTTACTTCAATTTTATCAAGATACTCCTCACCCATGCTCTTATATAGATCATAGAGAAGCACAAAATATTTACCCAGATCCTAATAAAGCGATGACTAATTCACTTTATAGCCAACTTATTGCTCATGGCTTTAGGCGCAGCGGCAATATGGCCTATCGACCTTTTTGCCAAAACTGCCAGTCCTGTATTCCTGTTCGCATTAATGTTAAAAAATTCACGCAAAACCGAAGCCAGAAACGCTGCATGAATCGAAATGAATCCCTAACCATCACTTCTCAACCAGCTGGTTTTAGCGAAGAACACTTCCAATTATATTGCAAATACCTTTCAGCCAGACATGTCGGCGGTGGCATGGATAAACCTACCAAAGAAAACTACTTAAACTTCTTAACCAGTGATTGGTCTGACACTCAATTTATTGAGTTTCGTGATAGTGAAAGACTAGTGGCTGTCGCAGTAACTGACTATATAAGCCAAGGGCTATCTGCACTATATACATTTTTTGATCCAACGCTAGAAAAGCAGAGCCTAGGCACCTTCGGCATTTTGACTCAGATAAAGATAGCTCAATCGCTTGGCCTACGGTGGCTTTACCTAGGTTATTGGATAGAAGACTGTAAAAAGATGCAATATAAACAGAACTTTTCTGCACTAGAAACGTACATTAATCAAGAGTGGTTACCATTAAAACGTGAAAAACTTTGAATAATCAGTAGTTTTACGGCAAAATAACTCTTTTAATCATTACTTAACTCCAGAAACTGAATAGCAATTTATGGCAAAAGAAGAACATATTGAATTTGAAGGCACTGTTATTGATACGATGCCAAATACAACCTTTCGTGTTGAATTAGAAAATGGTCACGTAGTAACAGCCCATATCTCGGGAAAGATGCGTAAAAACTACATCAGAATCCTAACAGGTGATAAAGTTACGGTACAGTTAACGCCGTATGACCTAAGTAAAGGTCGTATCACCTACCGAGCGCGCTAAATTTCATACAGTAATTAGCAAGCCGGTATATGCAATAAAAATGCATGTATAAGGAAAGTTAGTCATGTTCTCATTAAAGAAAAAAGCTAAAAGCGACGCATCGATGGGGGTTAGTTTCTCTAATGATGGAATAGCTTTAGTAACCGTGAAACGTGGCTCTCTCTCTCTTATTTTGGAGATGTGTGAATTTATTCCATGCCTTCCAGAAGACCAAGCATCGCAGCTTATAAGACTAGTTAAGCAACATGAACTGGATCAAATCCCTTGTAATTGCGTATTACTGCCAAGCGAATTTGAACTACTCCAAGTTGACGCCCCTGAAGTTCCTAGTCAAGAAATATCTTCCGCTCTACGTTGGCAAATAAAAGACCTTATCGATTTTCATGTAGATGACGCAGTTATCGATCATATTGAATTGCCAAATGAGAGTACCTCTGGCAAAAACCAACTACTTGTTGTTGCCAGCCGTGAATCAATTATTCGTGGTTATGTAGATCAACTACAATCAGCTGAGATAAATCTAAAAACTATAGATATTGCAGTTCAAGCTGCTCGCAACATTGTTAACTTTCAATCTAAAGAGTTGTCGCATAATAGCATCGGCCTATTAAACTTATGGGATGACGTAGCAAAAATAAGTGTAATTTTAAATAATGATCTTTATATAAACAGAAGCTCAAATATAGGTCTAGAATCACTCGCGCATGTCAGTGATCAAGATGAAAATAGTCAACTAATATTAGACTCCCTCGCACTAGAGTTGCAGCGCACGTTTGATTATTATGAAAGCCACTCAAGGCAGGCTCCTATCTCACAGCTATTTATTATCTCAAATGAAAAACCCGTAAAAAATCTGGCCGAAATGCTTCAAGCACGCTTAGGTATAGATTGCATTAGTAGCAATATGAATGACATTGTCACACTCGGCGAGAATGTTGATAATATTGATTATAGGTGTATCTCCGCAATTGGTGGCGCATTAAGGGATTTTTCATAATATGCAGCAAATCAACCTATACCAAGCTCAATTTCAGCCTCAAAAAGTAGCGCTAACGCCTGAGCGAATGTTACAAACGGTACTAATAACCCTCGCTTTATTTGCATCCCTTAGTTTCTATCAAGCTCATAAAAATTCCAGCTTACAAAGTGAAATAATAGAAACACAACAGGCTATTCCTATTACCACGGAATCATCGACAGTCTCGTCTCCACTTCTTAAGGGAGAATTAGATAGTTTGCAAAAGCAATATACGGAAAAGCAGACTTTTTTAAATTACCTCACCCACCATGAATTAGGCAATCAACAAGGGTTTTCGCAAACATTAAGCAATCTATCTCAACAACGTATTGAAAATGTCTGGCTAACGTCATTTTCATTACGTGATGCAGGCCATTCTGTCACGCTTGATGGTCAAGCTCTAGAATCAAATCAAATTCCACTTTATATTGATAGTTTGGCGCAAGGTTCACAGTTCCAAGGTAAGCAGTTCTCTGTATTTGAACTACAGCAACCTGATGATTCTGGAATCTATACCTTTAAACTTCAAACCAATGAAAATAAAGGGAAGTAACAGGTGGATAAGCATCTAAAGTCTATTACAACTTACCTATTAGGACTGTCTCTAAGGGAGCGACTGCTCTTATTGCTCATTTTCATCACCGTAATTTATGCCGCTTGGGATGGTTTAATCTATAGTAAACAGACTCAGCTCTACCAGCAATTAATTACTCAAAAGCAGGAACTGGCAGAACAGTATCAGCAGAAGCAAGTAACGTTAGCTGAAAATCTCGCAGCACTACGAAAACAAAATAGTTCAAAAGAACAATTACTCCAAGAAATAGCAAATCATAAGCAACAACTAACGGCAGTAAATGTCGAAATTGACCAGGTTTTAGGTAGTCTTGTTCCACCTACTAAAATAACAGAGCTATTACATAGTTTGTTACTAAAGACCCAAGGTTTGAAGCTATTGGCACTAAGCAATAAGCCCGTTGAAGCAATTTCAATATTTGATAATGAGCAAACCGAAGAAGCCGTAAGTGATAGTCAGACTAACCTATATAAACACTCGACGACAATGATTTTACTCGGTGATTATCAACAACTTTATCATTACCTAAAAATGATAGAACAATCAAAATGGGGACTCTATTGGGATCAGCTCGAATATAAAGTAACTGACTACCCTAAAGCTCAAATCACTCTAGACGTCCATACGGTTAGCAGCGATCAATATTGGATAGGCTTATGATAGTAAATCGTTTAGCAACGCTGGTACTGATCGGTACAAGCTTGCTTTCTAATGCCGTCTTCGCCAAAGAGACATTAACTGATCCGACCATGCCTGCTAATTACTCGACAAAATCAGTAAAACACTTGGCACAGGAAGCTCCCAGTAACAAGTCTCAGATTGAATTGAAATTAAACTCCACAATTATCTCGCCATACCAAAAAATAGCTGTTATCAATGGCAAGCAATTAAAAGTTGGCGAAGAAATTAGTGGTGCGACTATCACTCAAATCTCACACCAACATGTTGTTCTTAACTATGAAGGTAAAGAAGTTGAACTCTTATTACAGAGTTCATTTATCAGTCAAGTCAACGCAGCTAAGCAAAAATAATTCAGCCTTTATTTTCTAAATATTTGCCCAAAAGATAAGGCAGCTAATGCTGTAAAAGCGACTAAGGTCCAAGCAGGTATGCTCAATCCCATGAATGACCAGACCACCTCAGCACACTCGCCTGAGCCACGCATCACCATATTAATCGCATCAGCTAAGGGGAAGTTTTCCAGCATGAAGTTTAAGCCTGGCCCGCAACTTGGCACTTGATCTTCTGGTAGGTTTTGCAACCAAACATGCCTTGCTGAAATTCCCATGCCAACAAGAGCAACAAGTCCTGCTAAGACGGCATATACCTTAATCCCTACTGTTTTAGGATTATGTATAACAGCAAGCAACATGATCAAGCCAACAAACAACGTGAAAACTCTTTGAAGAATACATAATGGGCATGGTTCTAAATGCTCTACAAATTGGAAGTAAGCTGCAATTCCTAACATCAAAGCACAAAATAAGAAGCCTAATAAAAATAAACTACGTGACGCTAACATTACTTTCTCCAAGGATTAATTCTGTGCTAACTTACATTAAAGACCATCAGGTATAAAGGGAAAAGATAATGAACGAACAAGAACTCGAACAAAAACTAGTTGATGCCTACGATAAAATGATGGGCAGGATTAATGGTGTAATTGCTTCAGCCGAACAACATGCCCTTCCAACACTACAAAATAATATCAATAAAGCAAAGCAACAAGCTATTGAATTAAAAGAAGTCTCAAAAGATGAAGCTGATAAGATTGCCTCTTACCTTCAACGAGATATCCACCTTGCTGCTGAATATTTAGAGCAATCAGGTGAAAATTTTTCTACTTGGTTTAATTTTGATATTGAATTAATTGAAGCAAGACTGCTTGAAGCATTTTCAAATGTAGCCGATAAAACGCGACTTGAGCTTGCGCAACTTGCCGAGCAAGCAAAACAAGCTCAGCAATATCACACGGGTGAAATAACAGCTATTGGTACGCTAACTTGTACAGCATGTGACACTGTCATGCATTTTAAAAAGACAAGTCGTATCCCTCCTTGTCCAAAATGTCATAAAACAGAATTTATTCGAACTCGCCACAAAAGCTAGTCAGCCCAATAAAAGCCACCTTCGGAAATAAGTTGGCATAATACATTCGCTGATTGGGGACTTGTTTTAATACGTTGCCAGTCAGCAAGTGTAATCACACTATTTTCTGCTAATAGTGGCAATAAATCGAAGTCCTTTTCATCAAACAGATACGGTTCACCCGCCATAAATAATGTGCCACGGCTTCCATCGATATGCCATGCGAAACGATGATAAAGGCTACGTTGTAAATTAGCCCCCTCCTCAAACTCTTTATTTAACTCAGATACCGTCAGCAAATCCGACCACGTTTCTTCAGCCAAGGCAGTTAAACTAGACTTCGTTTCAGATACATACCTACCCAAAGCATCAGCTAAAATGGGCGCTGCTTGGTCAATCGTCATGTGAAGCAACTGTTTCAAGCGATCGATTGCAGCTTGATCTATTTGATGAGGATGAGCTGAAGTTATTAGACTGGCATCATTATATCGTCCTGTCGCTAACTCTTTTTCTAATAAGTTACTAATAACGGCATCTAATAGATCGGTTTGGGAAGGCGCACGAAAACCAATAGAAAAAGTCATACAGTCATTTTTTGCCACTCCATGATGCGCAACATAGGGAGGCAAATAAAGCATGTCACCAGGCTCTAAATCCCAGTCTTGATCTGGAAAAAACTCCGCGAGTATTTGAACATCAATTCCTTCAATCTGCTCGGAATTATGGACTGGATGATCAGTAAATTTCCAATTTCTTGTTCCCATCGCCTGCAATAAGAACACATCATAGCCATCAGTATGCGGCCCCACTGTACCATGCTCGGGAGCATAACTTACCATCAAGTCATCACGGCGCCAGTCAGGAATAAAACGAAACGGATCTAATAAATACTGTAATTCAGGTAGGTGCTTATCCACATCCTGAACTAACACTGTCCAATGCGTTTCAGGTAAACGATTAAAGACTTCATCAGAAAATGGGCCATGACTAATTTGCCATGAACCGTTAGTTCCTTTTTCTTCAATTAAGCGAGACTCAATTTCTGGCTCGCAAGCTAGCCCAGCTAAATCATCAGGACTAATTGGTGACTTAAACCCTTTAAATGCTTGTCGAATTAACAATGGCTTTTTCTGCCAATATTCATCTAAAAACTGTTGATGTGTTAAACCTGTATTAAAAAATTCATCCATTGTTCTATATCTACTAGTCGACTATCTCAACACTGAAAACAACATTATTTAAACTAATAATTTTTATTTTTGTGCCCGCAGGACAATCATTTCCTTGAATTTTCCATGTTGAATCATCGACTTTAACTTTACCCTGACCATCAACAATAGGATCTTTTAAAGTAATGACACGGCCAACATACTGCTCACCACGTCGATTAAGCAATGGTTCGTCAGTCTCTATAGGATTCTTACTGTAATAATAACGCCAAGTAATAATACTCAGAATTGAAAGCACCGCAAAGAAGAAAACTTGGTACTCCCACTCCATATCAGGCACGAAAAACAGTGCGACGCCAGTTATAAAGGCTGCAACGGCCATCCATAGAGCAAAAAAGGTTGGTGCAAGCATTTCAATAATAACGAGTGCTACCGCCGCCATCCACCAGTGCCAAAAGTCGGGTACAAATACTTCCATCGCTATTTATCCTTCTTTGAATGTATTTTTAGCTAGCTCTGCAATCCCACCTAATGAACCGATCACGCTGCTTGCTTCTAGCGGCATAAAGACCACTTTGCTATTGTCAGCTGAGGCGACATCTTGCAATGATTCGACGTATTTCAGAGCAACAAAATAATTAATGGCTTGAATATCACCTTTTGCAATCGCTTCAGATACTACAAACGTTGCACGAGCCTCAGCTTCTGCAGAACGTTCACGAGCTTCAGCATCACGAAATGCAGCTTCTTTCCGCCCTTCGGCATCTAATACAACAGCTTGTTTTTCACCTTCTGCTTTCAAGATTTCAGCTTGACGAAAACCTTCTGCTTCTAAAATATTGGCCCGCTTTTCACGCTCAGCTTTCATTTGACGGCCCATTGCTTCCACGAGATCCGCAGGTGGTGCAATATCTTTAATCTCAATACGCGTTACTTTCACACCCCAAGGTGTTGTCGCATCATCAACAACACTTAATAGACGTGCATTAATTTCATCACGTTTAGAAAGTAGTTCATCTAAATCCATCGAGCCCATAACAGTACGAATATTCGTCTGGGTCAAATTCAAAATGGCATTGTTAAGATTATTCACTTCATAAGCTGCTTTTGCCGCATCAACCACTTGAAAAAACACAACCCCATCAACACGTACCATGGCATTGTCTTTAGTGATAATTTCTTGTGAATCAACATCAAGAACTTGTTCCATCATATTTATTTTCGCGCCAATGGTATCCACTACCGGCACAATTAGGTTTAAACCTGGTCGTAATGTTTTGGTATAACGCCCAAAACGTTCAACTGTAAATTCACGCCCTTGTTGAACTGATTTAACACCCAATAAGATTATAATTATTGCTAATACCAAGAAAAAAAGTACAAATGCTGAAAAACCTTCCATTTCATTCTCTCCATCAAATAAGGATAAAAAATACTCCATTAATCATACAGTAAATAGATATAAATCTTGGACATTTTGTCCTCGAAGTCGGACAATAGCCTCACATCAACTTTCTAAAAACTTGGCTATGAAATCAGATTTTTTGACGCGACTACTTCTCACAATAAGCTTAAGCATAATCAGCATATCGTCCTATGCGGCACAGTGGTATCACGTTGAGTTAGTTGTTTTTGAGCAGCTTTCAACAGTTACTGATGAACAATGGCCCTATATGAAAGAAGTCAGCACTGGTTCAGTCACACCAGATACAAATAACAGGCTTATGCACCCTACAGAGGTGTCAACATTAATTGATAGTAAAAACAGTCTATCTTACTCATCGAAATACCGAGTCCACTATCACCGTGCTTGGCAGCAGCCAATCATGACAAAACGCTCGGCAAAAGCCATCACAATAAACTCACCCAATGGCATGATTGACGGGACTATTCGTTTATATAAGTCGACATATCTTCATGCAGCAGTTGATCTTTGGCTATTAGAAAACAAAGTACCGCTTAACGACTGGTCAGAGGCTTCAGCTGAGGGTGAAATTATTGGTGGAGTAAGAAATCCTCATCTTGATCAGGCTCATCGAATTCGCAGTAAAAAACTACACTTTTTCGACCACCCCAAATTAGGGGCAATATTACAACTAACGCCGATTAGAACACCAGTATCTGCTCAGGAAGAAGCTAAAAAACTCGAAACGTATTCTTTACCAGAACAAGGTCTAGCTACTGCATCTGAATGAGCCGAGCCAACACCTGTTTAACTTGCTTCATACCACCAGCAAGTGTTTGTTCAATTTCAGCCATAGTGATTAGCTTATCCGATAAACCTGCAGCCCAATTCACCATTAGAGCACAGCTTGCATAGCTGATATTTAACTCACGTGCCAAATAAGCTTCAGGCATACCCGTCATACCAACCATCGCACAACCATCTTGCGCCATCCTTGTTATTTCAGCGGCAGTTTCTAGTCTTGGGCCCTGTGTAGCACCATAGGTGCCGCCATCATGTACCGTAATATTTAGAGCAATAGCTGCTTTCAGCAAGGCTTGCCTTAGTGCTTCATCATAGGGGTAAGTAAAATCAATATGTTTATCGGGTGAGAAATTATCACTATAAAAGCTCTGTTCACGGCCATAAGTATAGTCAATAATTTGATCTGGCACCGCTAATGCTCCCGGCGGCAAATCAACTTGAATACCACCTACCGCAGCTACGGCAATAATCTTTTCGACACCGACTTGATGTAAGGCCGAAATATTCGCTCGGTAATTTATTTTATGTGGGGCCACGGTATGTCCGCGGCCATGCCGAGGTAAAAAGACAACCGACTTACCATGAAAATTGCCAAATAATAACTCACTTGAAGGCATACCGTAAGGTGTCGTTACAGTCCTTTTTTCATCAATAGTTAGACCATCTAATGCAGTCAAACCTGTTCCACCAATTATCGCTAACTGACTCATATTATCGTCCTTTTACTGCATAAATCCCAGGAGCATTGCGCCAATAGCCCTGATAGTCCATCCCAAAGCCAAATACATATCGATTAGGTACCGTCAGACCGATAAACTCAGGCTGAGCAGCTAATTTATTATTATGAAGTTTATCAATCAAGGTTAAGCATTTTACCGACGCAACACCTTGTTCAAGACAATATTCGCGTAAAGCATTAATCGTAATGCCTTCATCAAAAATATCTTCCACCAAAATAACTGCACGATCTTTTAAACTGGTCACAGGTTGGTGCAGCCATTCCAGTTCACCGCCCTCCAGCTTATCGCCGTAACGTGTTAGATGAATATAATCTAATTCCAAAGGAAAATTAAGTTTAGGCAATAAATTACCAGTGGTGACAACCGAACCATTCATTACGCAAAGTAACAGTGGATTACTATCAGCATAGTGTTGTGAAAGCGACTCAGCCAAGCTGTTTAGGGCCTGTTCAATTTCATCAAGAGAATAAAGTAAGTCTGCCGTATCTAAAACGTGCTGAAGCTGTTGCATGTAAATCTCATCTATTTAGGTTCTAATGAGCTATTATAATGACTTTTTTAGTCTATAAGGGACTTAAGATGCGCCGTTTCTGGCCACTTGTTTTATTTGTCATTATTCTTTCTATTGCTCTGATAAGTACTCAAAAGCCATCAGCGCCTACTGTAGAGACTAAGCAAATTCCCCAGCGTATTATTTCCTTAGCACCAAGTATTACCGAAACACTTTTTGCTATTGGTGCAGGCCAACAAGTTGTGGGCGTAACCAAATATTGTGACTTTCCATCTGAAACGACTTCCTTACCTAGTGTCGGTGGTTTCATCGATCCAAATATTGAAGCCATTGTGGCACTCCAACCGGATCTCGTTGTGCTATTAGCAAATCATTCGCATGTTATAAAACAACTCCAGCAACTTCATATCAATGTCTTAGCAGTAAGCAATACTAGCCTAACGGATATACAGCAAACTATTAGTACGCTAGGCGAAGCTACTCATCACCAAAATAAAGCCAAGCAAATAATAGAAAAAATTAACACCACAATCACCTCGATAAAAACTAAAACAGCCAAGCTCGCTAAACCTCGCGTAATGATTTCCATGGGGCATAGCATAGGTACAGAACACATCGAGCAAGTGTTTATCGCAGGACAAAGAGATTTTTATAATGATTTAATTAGACTGGCAGGCGGTACTAACGCCTATGAAGGCACTCAATTAAAAGTGCCATCAGTTTCAATTGAAGGCATTATGCAACTCAACCCAGAAGTAATTTTAGATATATTCCCTGAATATGATGACCATCTGATAGATCTCGCTCAGACACTTGAACGCTGGCATTCTTTAAAATACGTCGATGCAATACAAAATAACCGTATTCACATCATCGAAGAAAGTTATGCCACTATACCTGGACCGAGAATATTTTTATTATTAGAAAAAATCGCGCCCTTAATTCATCCAGAAGTCGATTGGTAGCTAATATGACAACGCTCTTAGAGGTAAAAAATCTCGGTTTTAGCATAAACAATAATCCGCTACTATCAGATATTAACTTTCAACTCAGTGCAGGTGAACACCTCTGTATCCTTGGTCCAAATGGAGCAGGCAAAAGTAGCCTACTCAAAATATTAATGGGCATTCTTCCTGCTAGCACAGGTCAGATAACACTTAATCAAAGCGACTTATCGTTATTGCCACAAAAACTACGCGCTCAGCAGCTTAGTTATGTACCACAGTCACACAAAGGTTTGCAGTTTTTTAGTGTTGAAGAGTTTATCAAAATGGCACGTTATGCCTATCACTCGGCGTTATCAGACTGGCAGCCAGAAGATAAACAGGCTGTAGAGCGGGCAATCAGCATCACTCATACCGAAGATTTTTTACATAGAAAAATGGACACGCTCAGCGGTGGTGAAGCGCAACGAGTGATGATTGCAGCAGCGCTTTGCCAACAAACTCCATTATTATTACTAGATGAACCAACTAGCTTCTTAGATCCTCGCCATCAAGTCGAAGTACACCAATTAATTAGTGATTTAAATCAAAAACATAATATTACGATTATTGAAGTAAGCCATGACTTGAATCATGCCGCTCAACACAGCCAGCATATATTGGCTCTAAAAAACGGTAAAACTCAATGGTATGGCAATTCGCCCGATTTATTAAACAACACACATTTGCAAGCTCTTTACGATCAAGACTTTGTATTTACAACACATCCACAAACAGGCGCAAAGATTGCCTTAGCAAGTGAACAACTATGAATCAACGTACTACTCTTATTTTAGTTGCCCTCATTTCACTGGCTATATTATGTATCAGTCCCTATCTCGGACTAGCTAATAACACCGCTGAAATTCAACACCATATTTTGACTCAATTACGCATTCCACGAATCCTATTCACCTTTCTTGCTGGTTCAGGTTTAGCCCTATGCGGCATGGTGTTTCAAGCTATGTTTCATAATCCTCTTGCCACACCATTCACGCTCGGTGTAGCCAGTGGCGCCTCACTGGGCGCAGCTATATACGTTTACCTCGGTCTTAGTTTTTCACTATTAGGTATTGATGGTGGTGCTTTTGCTGCTTTTGCAGGAGCCTTAATCGCAATTAGCTTTGTCTATGCTGTTAGTCGTTATCAAAACGGCTTTTCACCTGAAACCTTATTACTTACAGGTGTGGCAATCAGCTTTTTCTTTTCGAGCCTTATTTTATTTACCCAATATCTAAGTAACCTGACCGACTCATTTGAAATCATGCGGTGGCTAATGGGGAGCTTAACCACTGTAGGTTACGATGAAGTATTACAACTACTGCCCTTTGTTACGCTTTGTACTGGCGTAATTTTATGGCTCAGCCGTGAACTTAATTTACTGATGGCAGGTGATGACATTGCCCTAAGTCGTGGCGTACCTGTTCATACCATTCGGTATGTACTCTTTATTGTGACATCATTGTGTGTAGGGGCTATCGTTGCCCTTTGCGGCCCAATAGGCTTTGTAGGCATGATGGTCCCTCATATCTGTCGCTTATTTGTCGGAGCCGATCACCGATGGTTAATTCCAACCACATTATTGTTTGGCGGCTCATTTCTGATTGTCTGCGATACGATTGCTAGACTGATTATTGCTCCCGCCGATATTCCTGTTGGGGTGATCACCACCCTACTCGGTGGCCCATTCTTTCTCTGGTTATTAATAAAATCCAGAGCAAAACTGGCTTGACCCAAGTGAATACAAGTGTGATGATAATCTGAAATCACTTCTGATAAGGCCTATTAGAACCGTGTTTAGTATTAAGCCCCTTTTCGTAGTATTCATTCTACTCATCAGTGTTTGCCAACCAGCACAAGCACTGAGCCAACAGTGGTTTTCTCCTAGTGATAATTTTGATATTCAAACACTTTCTGAAATCTATCCTAATGACACGCACTTTATATGGCTAAAAAATCAGCAGCTCACTGTTCATGCTTTTGATGCCCTCGACTTTATAGCCTCAGCACCACGACATGGACTAAATGCTAATAAATACCATCTATCTAAACTTAATAAACTCGACCCCCGTCAAGATCTCCCTTCAGCAAAACGATTTGAATTTTTACTCAGCGATGGTTTACTAAAATTCATCTCCGATTTAAAAGTAGGTCAATTCGAAGCCTCGGTTGTTGATCCCGACTGGTTTATCCCCCAAGCAACATTCAATGCGGTAAATTTTTTACAACAAGCCATACTGCAAAAACATTTAAAAGACGAATTAAATAGCTTAATTCCAAATACCGATGAATATAGGCTTCTCACGCAAACACTAGCCCAATATCAATCCTATGCTGCTCGAGGTACATGGAAAACAATACCTACCTCGCCTCTACTCCGCGTCGGCACTCGTCACCCTAATATTGCACTTATTCGAGCAAGGCTAGCTTACGAAGATCCTTTTCTTTCGCTTTCAACAAAACAAAAAGCAACGAAATACGATGAAATACTTGAACAAGCTGTAAGAAATTTCCAAAGAAAACATAGCTTGAAAGTTGATGGGTTGGTTGGTAAGGACACCATTAATGCCATGAATATTTCAGCACAAGATCGTGTTAAACAAATACAAATAGCATTAGAGCGTCGCCGATGGATGCCTAAAGAATTAGGCGCACGTTACCTGAAGATCAACCTTGCAAGCTACCAATTATCAGCAATAGAAAATGGTGAAGAAAAATTAGCCATGCGCGTCATTGTTGGTCATAAAAAGCGCCAAACACCGAGCTTTACAGCCAATATGCGTAATCTAGTATTTAATCCGTATTGGAATGTGCCTGAAAAATTGGCTCGATTAGATTTACTGCCCAAACAGCAAGCAAACTTAAATTATTTCTACAGCAATGATATCAGAGTGTTTACACGTGAAGAAGGTAGGAAAATTGAACATAATACCTATTCAATTGACTGGAAATCAGTCTCTCACCTAAACTTTCCATATATATTAAGACAAGATCCCGGTGAGCATAACGCCTTAGGTAGAATCAAATTTATGTTTAAAAACCCATGGGGTATTTATCTGCACGACACGTCGCATAGAGCTTTGTTTTCAAAAGATAAACGCTCACTCAGCTCAGGCTGTATTCGTGTTGCTGATCCTATTGGTTTAGCCAATTTTTCTTTAAGCAATACGCCAGAAGAAAAAATCTTAGACTTACTTGAAAGTGATGAAAATAAAGGGCTTATGGTGGATAACTTATTAACCATATATGCGGTTTACTTCACAGTATCTATAGAGCAAAATCGCGTACGATTCTCCCCAGACATCTACCAACGTGATTATCGCATAGCTAAGTTATTGTAAAAAAAGATAAAAGACGTTTATACTTAACTAGTTTATGTCTGATAACTATAACCGCAGGGTAAAATTAAATTGTTTGAATTAAATCAACAAGAAAACCATGGTTTCGAAGTTAACACATCTAGACGTCGCTTTCTTCAAATCGGCCTCGGGGCCACTGCCAGTTTAGCCGTTCCTAATGCATTTGCTAATATTGTGACCCAACCAGAACGAAAACTCGCCCTGCTCAACCTGCATACAGGTGAGAGCGTTAAGGCGACATACTGGGCAGAAGGTCAATATCAAATCAGTGAACTCGATGCGATTAATCGCATACTTCGAGATCACCGCACTGGCGATGTGCACAATATGGACAGCAGCTTAATCGATCTATTGAACATGATTCACTACAAAATGGATGGCAAACAACCCTTCCATGTAATCTCTGGCTATCGCTCACCAAAAACCAATGCAGCACTACAAAAAAATAGCTCAGGCGTTGCTAAAAAGAGTCTTCACATGCAAGGCAAGGCAATCGATATTCGTCTACCCGGACGTAAATTATCAGCATTACGCCAAGCAGCTTTAGACCTTCGTCTAGGTGGCGTAGGCTACTACTCAAAATCAGATTTCGTACACCTCGACACAGGCCGTGTTCGTCAGTGGGGAACATAAGCTAGAACTTCAGTTGCATGATGCAATTAAAATACCTATCAGGCTACCCAAAGACGCTGCTCGATCAAGTTCAAACACTGATCAGCAACAAAACACTCGGGAACTATCTACTACAGAACTACCCTTCCCCACATCAGATTAAAACAAATAAAGCCCTCTATCACTACACGATTGAGTTAAAAAACCAATACCTTCGTCAATCAAACCCCATTAGCAAAGTAGTTTATGACGACAAACTCGATGTCTTACATCAGGCACTGGGAATGCATAGCTATGTTTCCAGAGTCCAAGGCAACAAATTAAAAGCCAAAAATGAATTACGTATAGGCTCACAATTTAAACATGCCCCACCTGAGTTTTTAACCATGATAATCGTGCACGAGCTCGCCCATTTAAAAGAAAAAGACCACAACAAGGCCTTCTATAAACTATGTAGTTATATGGAACCCAACTACCATCAACTAGAATTAGATACTCGTCTCTACCTCACTTATTTAGATAAGTTTGGAGAACTGTATGAGTAAGCAACTAAACAATTGAAATTAAAAACCAAATCATTCAAAGTGAAGCTTAGAAAATAGTTAAGCTGTAATTCTTTATTTAGACCTTACTATCGACTTACAGAGACTTATTGCCACATCAATATAAAATTAGCGGCATTTTTCTTTTATTCCCCTTAAATTCACGAGAGTTAACGCTATAACTATAGTTAGCATCTTAGCGAAAAAAAATTAAGAGTTAATAATGAACAGTAAATTAAAAAATCTATCTGAAATTATTGCTAAGGCAAATGATTTATTCGGTAATAAGTACGATAATATCGGCACTTTAATGGGCATCATGGATAAAGCCTTGCGTAATCAAGGCGTGAACGCTGATGCAATCACTATTGATTGTGTTGCTCAAAATAAAAAGATTGTTATGCTGCTCCATGATGATAAGCCTGATGTTGTAAACATCGCCTTAGGTAATAAAGATGGTGATATTTTTTCATCATCAGAATACCCTTTAGCCACACTATCAGAAGCAGTGATTGCTGAGATAATGGAAAAGAACTTCACTTAAGGATAAATATGAAAATCAGATCGATTATGCTTATTGCTGCATCAACACTAATGTTAACGGCTTGTGCAACAACGACGAAAAACAGTGTGTCAGGTGTCAACCGTTCTCAATTTCTACTATTACCAGCCAGCAGTGTTGCTGAAATGTCTGCTCAGTCTTACCAGCAAACATTAGATACCGCCATGAAAAGTAAAACACTCAATGTAGACAAAACTATGTTGAGCCGTGTCACGACCATTTCAAATCGCTTGATTGCCCAAGTTGGTGTATTCCGTTCTGATGCGACGAAGTGGGACTGGCAGGTGAATGTTGAGAAAAATGAAGCATTAAATGCCTACTGTATGCCGGGTGGAAAAATCATGGTGTATTCAGGTTTGATTGAAAAAATTAATGCTACAGATGATGAGCTAGCCGCTGTCATTGGCCATGAAATTGCTCATGCTTTGCGTGAACATGGCCGTGAGCGAATGTCACAAGCCTACGTACAGCAGTTCGGAGTGCAAGCTTTGGCTTCATTACTGGGTGGCGGTACTACCGGTGAATTAGTGACTCAAGGGAGCCAAATTGGTACACAGCTTTTTTTCACGTTACCCAATGGTCGAGAGCAAGAGCGGGAATCTGACCGTCTTGGTTTAGAGTTAGCGGCTCGTGCTGGTTATAACCCAAATGCAGCAGTCACCTTATGGCAAAAAATGGGGGCACAAAGCCAAAGTGCACCACCCGAGTTTTTTAGCACGCATCCAGCCAGTGCAAATCGCATTAAAAACTTACAAGACTTAGCCCCCAAAATGATGCCTTTATATCAGGCTGCGAAGCAAAAATAATATTTGCATATTAGGAGACTTTGTTTCTGTCCGCATAGTGGAATAAGCCTAACATTGATCTAACATTCTTTTAGCTAAGATTCTAAACCGTTCCATTTCTTCGATATATTGCTGTTTAAGCTGTGTGTGCTGTTCTTTTACTTGTTCATGCAACACCGCTAAATGCTTATAGAATTCAGCTTGCTCTTGATCTGATTTGAAATCGGGGAATGACGATATGCAATTCGGAGTAACACCACATTCATAACTGCCGACTAGTTTCTCATGCTCCTCTATCACTACAGCATGATCGCGGAGCGCCTTGTTATGCTCAGGTAGTGCTCGTTCAAGTTGATATAACAAAGCCACTAACCTTTCAGTATCATGCTGCCAAGATTTAACTTCTTCCATCCATACTAGATGGTCTTGATGCCAATGCTGATTTTCCTCTTTTAATACTTTTGTGTTTATCATCCTGTCATTCTCACAATAAGCTATTAATCTTTCACAATAGTACGCCTTAATTTCTAATATTTATAATCAGTTATAAGTGATTCTGCTTTTAATCTTAGAAAAATTTTGCTAAGGACAAGCAGTCTATTTCAACGTAAAATGCTGTCAACTAATTAGAAATCAGGAAATATAATGTCGCAAATCGTCGTATGTGCAATGTATAAATTTGTCACACTGGAAGATTATCAACAAATCAAACCAACCCTACTCAACTTTATGCTCGAGCATACGGTCCGAGGTACATTATTACTCGCGAACGAAGGTATAAACGGCACAGTTGCAGGCACACGTGAAGCGATTGATTCTCTGCTCAACTATTTACGTAGCGACCCGCGTTTAGCAGAATTAAGTTATAAAGAATCGTATGTTGATGATATGCCTTTCTTACGCACACGAGTAAAATTGAAGAAAGAAATAGTCACTATGGGCGTTGAAGGTATCGATCCTAAACGTGTAGTGGGTACTTACGTTAAACCTAAGGATTGGAATGCGCTGATCAGTGATCCCGATGTGGTTTTGGTTGATACCCGTAATGATTACGAAGTGCAAGTAGGTACATTCAAAAATGCCGTAAACCCAAATACAGAAAGTTTTCGCGAATTTCCTGACTATGTAAAGCAAAACCTCGATCCAACTAAAAATAAAAAAGTGGCCATGTATTGTACCGGTGGTATTCGTTGTGAAAAATCAACAGCTTACCTTAAAGAGCAAGGCTTCGAAGAGGTCTATCACCTTGAAGGCGGTATTTTGAAATACCTTGAAGAAGTGCCTGAAGAAGACACGTTATGGGAAGGTGAATGTTTTGTATTTGATGAACGAGTTACTGTTAATCATAGTTTAGAGAAAGGCAATTATGACCAATGTAATGCCTGCCGAATGCCTATTACTAAAGAAGATCAGCAAAATGAACATTATGTTCATGGCGTCAGCTGCCCACATTGTTTTGACAAAACATCTGATGAACAAAAAGCCCGCTTTGCTGAACGAGAAAAGCAAATGGAGTTAGCAATCCAACGTGGCGAAGCACATATTGGAGCTGAATCTGCTGAAACGATTGCAAAACATCGTGCTGAAAAGCAACAGTTAAAAGAAAATCAGCGCCAAACTTCATTACAGAAAAAACATCGTTAATATGTTTCGCACTCTTGCCTGTTTATTATTGAGTATAGCTATCTTTTCGACAATAGCACAGGCAAAACCAGAGATGCCTGCTGCGATTGCCACAGCGCATCCTTTAGCGACTCAAGCAGGCTTTGAAATACTCGACCAAGGTGGTAATGCCTTTGATGCTGCGGTAGCAATTACAGCAGCATTAGCAGTTGTTGAACCAACAGGTTCTGGCCTTGGAGGTGGTGGCTTTTGGTTATTGCATCGTGACAGTGATCAATTCCAAACAATGCTCGATGGGCGAGAAAAAGCTCCGAGTGCAGCTCATCGCAATATGTATTTAGATAAGTCAGGAAAAGCCGATCCTAAACTATCACTTAATGGCCCTTTATCAGCAGGTATCCCTGGTGTTCCGGCTGCACTGGCTCACCTTACAGAACAATACGGAAACTTATCATTAGCTCAGAATCTATCCCCTGCAATTCGTTATGCTCAACAAGGTTTTGCCGTAACTGAACATTATCAGAAACTCGCCCAATTTAGGCTTGATGTATTACGTAGTTACTCCACTTCGCAAGCCATTTTCTTAAAAAACGGCCAAATACCTGCTTTAGGTGAAATGATAATCCAAACTGATTTAGCGAATACTTTACAACAGATTGCTAACCAAGGTCGTGATGGTTTTTACACTGGCAAAATTGCAGATAAATTGGTTAAGAATGTACAAAAACAAGGAGGGATATGGACATTAGAAGATTTAAAAAACTATCATCTTGTTGAACGTAAAACAATTGTTGGTAACTATAAAGGCTACCGTATTACGTCGGCTAATTTACCCTCGTCAGGTGGTATTACATTACTGTCGATCCTTAATCAATTAGAAACCTTACCGTTTGATGCGGCCTCTCCTTCTCAGCAACAACATTTTATTATCGAAGCCATGCGCCGCTCCTATCGCGATCGTAATCACTATTTGGGCGATAGTGATTTTATTACCGTACCGACCATTAAACTGACTTCTAAACACTATGCCAAACAATTAGTCAGCACGATTAATTTTGACACAGCTACACCGAACATGATCTTTAAAAAATCCCCTGCTGCCAAAGGAGAAGACACAAGTCATTTCTCAGTCATTGATCAAAATGGTAATCGCGTATCAGCAACATTGAGCATTAATTATCCATTCGGTTCTGGCTTCGTCGCTAAAGGCACAGGTGTATTACTTAATGATGAAATGGATGATTTTTCAAGCCAACAAGGTAATGCTAATGGCTATGGTTTGATCGCTGATAGCAGTGCGAATGAAATAGCTCCAAACAAACGACCATTATCGAGCATGACACCGACATTTATTGAAAATAACAAAAAGATCATGGTGATAGGTACCCCAGGAGGCAGCCGAATCATCACCATGGTACTGCTTGGCATTCTAGATTTTGTTGACGACAAGAATGCACTACAAATTGTGTCTGAGCCTCGCTTTCATCATCAACATTTACCAAACTATGTGCAAATTGAATCATCAGGCTTCAATGATAATGAAACCGAACAACTTAAACTGCGCGGCCATTCAATTAAGAAACTCAACCGTCAGTACGGCAATATGCAAGTTGTAATATATAACAAAGCTACACAGCAGCTATCTGCTGCAAGTGACCCACGAGGCGAAGGTGAAAGCCAAGTTAGAATAGTCAAACGCTAAGCTGGAAACTCGCCCTGTCTAGCACGAGATAAAGACGTTGTGGACATAACAAATAGTGCTAATACCATTAATACAATAGGCACAGCTGCTATTCGAGTAAACACTACCAGTATGATTGAGAACATATTGTAATCGGTTTGCATTGAAGCAATTAGCCAGCCTACCAGCATAATGACGGTGGCTGCGGAATAGGATATAAGCAAGAATCGACAACGTTTCCATGCTAATTTCCAGTGTTCATCAATCAATGCAACACCAGTGCTATTTCGAGCATTGCGCGCGATCAAAAAGATCATTACTGCCGAACCAATTAATGCTATGGTTAAAAATATATTTACATAGCCACTACTTAAAGCTGCCGCAGGTAATAATAAATTGAAAACAGCTAAATTCATCATCACCCTTTCATGTGCTGCACCTGCTCTTATTTGGTCACTTTTCATCGCTGGCTCTCATCATTAAATCAATATTAGTAATTAATAATGCACTTAATTGATAGTCATTGCCACCTTGATTTCACTCTTTTTGATCTAGATCGTGATCAAATTTTGACGCACTGTGAACAACTTGGCGTCAACGATATTATTGTTCCAGCTGTGGCACAAAAATCATGGCGACAATTACTCAATATTTGTGAGCAATCTGAACGACTTCACCCTGCACTAGGCATGCACCCCATGTTTATGGAGCAACATAAGTCAGAGGACATTAACGCATTACAAGAAGCGCTTAAACGACATTCCGTAATTGCTATAGGTGAAATCGGTCTCGACTTCTACCTTGATAAACATGACAAGCAAGCGCAGATAGACTTATTCACTCAACAATTAGACATTGCTCAACACTTTAAATTACCGGTATTACTTCATGTTCGAAAAGCACATGACCAAGTGATAGCTTGTCTTAAAAAACATCCCGTGGTTGGTGGCATCGTCCATGCTTTTAATGGCAGTTTTCAACAAGCCGAGTCATATCAAAAACTTGGCTTTCTATTTGGCGTTGGCGGTGCAATCAGCCATCCCAATGCAACACGGTTGCATACATTAATGGCGAAGCTACCTTTATCACACTTAGTTTTAGAAACCGACGCACCTGATATGCCGCTAGCGGGTATGAATGGGGCACGAAACTCGCCCGAGAATATACCTAAAATTTTAACGTCATTAGCGGAGCTTCGTAATGAATCAATCGAAGAAATTGCCGCAGTTACCAGCCAAAATTGTCAAACACTGCTTTCTATTTAGTATGCATAGCTAGCCTTGGAAGAGTATTTAATTCTCTCGGCTTAAGACTTCGTTCAGTGAAGAGACTCACATGGTAAAATAAAATGATAAATTTAACTTATGTGAACCTCAATGTTACGACTTAATGAAATAAAATTACCGCTTGATCATTCTGACTCTGATTTAGCTGAAGCAATCATCACTAAACTTGAAATTAGTGCTGATGATTTGATCGACTTCAAGCTTCATAAACGCAGTTATGATGCGCGAAAAAAATCTGCCATCTTATTGATTTATCAGTTAGATGTAACATTATCTCCTGCACTAGAAGAATCAGTGTTAGAGAAATTTGCTAAACAAAATTCAGTTATGCCAAGTCCCGATATGGACTACCACTTTGTAGCTCAGGCAGATGCTGACTTCCCACAAAAGGGTCAAACCCGCCCCATCGTTATTGGTTTTGGTCCCTGTGGTATTTTAGCTGCCTTAACATTAGCTCAAATGGGCCTAAAACCAATTGTATTAGAGCGTGGTCAAGCAGTTAAACAACGCACTAAAGACACATGGAATTTGTGGCGTGAAGGCAAGTTGAACACAGAGTCTAATGTGCAATTTGGTGAAGGTGGCGCAGGTACCTTTTCTGATGGCAAGTTGTATAGCCAAGTTAAAGATAAGCGTCATTTAGGCAGAAAAGTATTACATGAATTTGTGAAATCGGGTGCGCCTGAAGAAATCCTTACCATTAGCAAACCACATATCGGCACCTTTAAGCTGGTTAAGATGGTCGAAAATATGCGTGAGCAGATTATTGATCTTGGTGGTGAAATTCGCTTTGCTTCGAAAGTTGAAAGCATTGAACGTGAACAAGCTGAAAATGGTGATGGAAAAATCACTGGAATCCTCTTAGAGGATGGTGAAACATTACATAGTGAACATATTATCCTAGCCGTAGGGCATAGTGCCCGCGATACATTTGAAATGCTGCTAGATCATGGTGTTTATATTGAAGCCAAACCTTTTTCGATTGGGTTTAGGGTTGAACATCCACAATCTGTCATTGATAAAGCGCGCTTTGGGGCTGAAGCAGGTAATCCGATTTTAGGGGCTGCTGATTATAAATTAGTTCATCACTGTAAAAATGGCCGTAGCGTGTATAGCTTTTGTATGTGCCCTGGTGGTACTGTCGTTGCTGCTGCTTCAGAAGAAGGGGGCGTGGTCACTAATGGTATGTCGCAATATTCCCGTAATGAACGCAATGCCAATGCTGCCATTGTAGTCGGTATTGATCCTGAAACGGATTACCCTGGTCATCCTTTAGCTGGAATCGATCTTCAGCGTGAATTAGAGTTTGCAGCTTATCAATTGGGTGGTGGTGAATATAAAGCGCCAGCACAATTAGTCGGTGACTTCTTAAAAAATAAACCCTCAACAGCATTAGCAAGCGTCGAACCTTCATATACCCCAGGTATCGCATTAGGTGACTTATCTTCATCACTGCCCGAATTTGCAATAAAAGCGATTCGAGAAGCCATCCCAGCCTTTGATAATCAAATAAAAGGGTTTGCAATGAATGATGCTATTTTAACAGGTGTTGAAACACGGTCATCATCACCGATTAGCATTAGACGTGACAAAGATTTTCAGAGTATCAATACCCAAGGCTTATACCCAGCAGGAGAAGGCGCGGGTTATGCCGGTGGAATTCTATCAGCAGCAATTGATGGTATTAAAGTCGCAGAAGCTGTCGCTCTATCAATCTTAAATAAAGCATAAAAAAATAGGGGCTATATAAAATAGCCCCTATTTTTAATCAATGAAATTTAAACTGCTGAATTAGATTTTAAATTTACTCACTAAAACTTTCAGTTCAGTTGACAGTAAAGTGAGTTGTTCACTTGCCGTTGCAGTATCTAAAGCTCCTTGTGCGACTTCATTCGAAATACCACTAATGGAGTCAATATTTCGATTACTCTCATCAGCTACGCCCTGTTGACGCTCTGCCACATGGTAAATACTGTTACTCATCTCGCTAATTTCATTCACGGCAGCGTGAATATCATTAAGTCTATCGCTGGTGATGGTCGCTTTTTCAATACTATCATTGGCTTGTTTACGACCACTCTCCATTACTGACACTGCTTTACGAGAATCAGATTTAAAACCATCCATCATTTGACTGATTTCAGACGTTGCTTCTTCAGTGCGTCCCGCTAAAGTTCTAACTTCATCAGCGACCACTGCAAAACCTCGCCCCTGCTCACCTGCTCGAGCAGCTTCAATTGCCGCATTGAGCGCCAATAGGTTAGTTTGCTCTGAAATCCCTCTGATGACTTCAAGAATAGAGTTAATATTTTCACTCGCATGCTCTAACTCAGAAATTGTTTCAGCAGCAGCATTCACTTCGCTATCTAGCACTCCTAAAGAGTCAACTGTTTGTTGCATTAACGCAGCACTTTCGAGCGTTTGTGCATTAACTTGTTGGGCTTTGTCAGTTGCTGCTCCCGTGTGAGTCGCTACATCTTTAACAAGCCCTGTTAGCTCATGCATAACCGATGCAATCTGCTGGGTACCTGCCTGCTGCCTTTCAACCCCACTATTTGTCTGTTCCGCAATACTTGATGTTTTTACTGCTGTTTCAGCCAACTGACCACTAGCTTGAGAGATTTGCCCCATCGCTTTTTGGAAAATCTGCAACATCGCATTAAATGCTTTACTTGTCCTACCAATCTCATCTTCTGAGTTCACATCAAGTCGACGAGTTAAATCCGAGTCAGCACTAATGCCTTCAATCATATGGCGCAAATATTCAATAGGGTTAATCACAACTTTACCTACCACCCATGCCATCGTGAACAAGCCTAAGATAAAGATAACGGTATTAATCGCAATACTTCCCCACATAGCACTGCGAATTTCAGCGTCCATATGCTCAAGTGAATAATCGACGCGAACTGCACCTAGCACCGTATTATCGGGTACGACATGGCACTGAAGACAGTCAGTACCTCGGGTATTTTTTGTAGCTCTGACAGGCTCTATTACACTTAACACCCGTCCATCATTACTTTTTTCCACCCATAACTGAGCTTCGCCATTAATACCTTTTTGATCGTGTTCGTCGATTGCCTTATCACGATCAAAACCAGGTCCAAATAATTTACTGACCTCTTCAGTACGCATAAGCCGTAATGAGGTAATAGCTGGATCTAATAACATTTTGTCTCGGATGATATTCCGGTTGGCAATCGTACCCGTTAACATCATTGTATTGAGGTTATCCAAGTAACTGTAAGCTGTGCTTCTTGCCTGGCTTTCGGCTATATCAATGATTTGATCCTTCTGCTGACCTGTCGTGAATATTGTAGAAGCAGACAGGGCAATTAAATATATAACCACCATCGTCAACAACACTCTAAATTTAATCGATGTATTTTTAAGACTATCGAACACCATCTTTCTCCAACGTTATTACCCGCCAGATAATGAATTATAGTAGCTAGCTAATAATTCAATATCACTGTCACTCAGGCCTCCAGCCATACCATTCATAATTGGATTAACTAAGCTACCATCCCGATAGCCAACCATTTTCTCTTTAAGATAAGCAATATCCTTACCAGCCAAACTCGGCATCATTGGATTAGCACTTATCCCATTGACGCCATGGCAGCCAACACATTTAGCGGATAGCCCTTTACCAGCTTCAATATCACCTGCAAAAGAAAGGTTGATTCCCATCAATAATACGCCCAATATTAATGTAACAATTTTTGTGCTCATCATTTCTCCTCTATTTAAAACCTGGCAATTTTTGCCATTCCAACTAAAAATGTTAGACAATATTGCCTAATTTTTAAAATTTAGTTGTAGTAGCATTAATTCTATATGCATTAATGAACATATATAACTAATTATCGGCTTATAGAACCTTTTATTTAAAGTTAAGCTGATCTCGATCAGTTTTAAGGACATAATATGACCACCCAAACACCATTATTCGAACGTAGCCACATACTTATCGGTGATGAGGGGGTTGAGCGATTACAAAAAGCGCATGTCCTGATCGCGGGGATGGGTGGAGTAGGATCATTTACTTCAGAAGCCTTAGCTAGAATGGGTGTTGGGAAGCTGACCTTAATTGATCATGATGTCGTATCTGGCTCAAATATAAACCGTCAATTAGTCGCTTTAAATTCGACTAATGGCCAAGCTAAAGCTGATGTAATGGCCCAACGTATTTTTGATATTAATCCTGAATGCCAAGTAACCGTACTTAAAGAATTCATAACGCCTGAAAGTGTGATTGACCTGTTAACATCTGAATATGATGCAGTGGTTGATGCAATCGATAGCATGAGTAGTAAAGCCTCTCTATTAGAAACTGCATGGAAAAATAAAATAGCTATTTTTTCAAGTATGGGTGCAGGAGGTAAACTCGATCCGACTCAAATACGAACGGGTGATTTAATGGATACTTCAATGTGTAAACTTGCCAAACAACTACGCCGTCATGTACGTCGACGAGGTGTAGGAAAAGGTATACAAACGGTTTATTCATTAGAGGCACCAATGCCAGCTTTACCACCTGAACCTGTTGCTCATGGACGCCCTCGCGCCGTAAACGGCACCGTAAGCTACTTACCTTCCATTTTTGGTTTAACCATCGCTGGCATGGTTACTAACCATATCATTGGTGAAGCTCGTCGTGTCTGATCCAACTAATGTTATAAATTGCACAACTGAACGACAACAACAACTTGCAAAACTACTCAAACCTTATGGTATCGAAGTAGAAACTGTTCCTGATGGTGAAGCTATCCCAGGTAGTTTTTTTGGAGAACGAGAAGCAGGGATAATAGGTGCTAAATTATTATTGCGTCATGACACTCCTGTACACTCTGCCTTACATGAAGCAGGACACTACATCTGCATGGACCCAAAGCGTCGAGCCAAATTAGATACCGATGCAGAAGGTGACTATGATGAAGAAAACGGTGTCTGCTATTTACAAATTTTATTAGCTGACCATTTACCTGATTTTGGTCGTCAACGAATGATGGTTGATATGGATCGTTGGGGTTATACCTTTCGCTTAGGCTCAGCCAAAGCTTGGTTTGACAATGATGCAGAGGATGCCCATCAGTGGTTACTCACTCATAATATTATCGATAAAAATGAACAGCCAACTTGGATTTTTAGACAGTCATAAAAAAATGAAATTAATTCTAATTTTCTATTGACAATAAAAAGTTATTAACTTTTTTAAGTTAACAATAGGTAATGAGTAAAATGTCCCTTTCTAAGTCTTTGATATTTACCAGTCCAATTTAAGTTATTGATAAATATACATTTTAACTTATTGGTTAATTTTTAACCAATTATAAATTGCATGTTATAGAAGAATGACTTAGCGATTTTCACATATGTTAGTAACAGAGTTATCCACAGATAATGTGCGTAAGTTTATAAGTTACTGAAAGCACGTTCTAGCCCTTAAAATTCAATCTGTTACCTTCCTTTCTTCTAAAGTACTCATCTCAGCATAATGGTAGCTATACTCCAAAAAGCTGAATTTAGTGTATTTCTAGACAAAACTTTTCTAACTGTAAATTAGACCAAAATAATTTGTTCAACACTGAAAAACTGAATGAGTAAAAACACAGAAATAATTTTGAAATAAATGTAAATATGACTTGACACTCGTTAAGTTATTCACTTTTTAAAGTGTTCTTATTAAAGCATCATAAGAAGTGAAGCTAAGTTATTGATTCTGGCTATTCGCAATCTAACTCACTGAATCATATAGCTTTAAAAAGAATGGTTAAATTTCAACCAATCTAAAACCAATTGTTACAGAAGAATGACTTAGCGATTTTCCCAGTCCTTATTCACAGAGTTATCCACAGATTATGTGAGTAACTCTGTAAGTCCTTGAAAGCCTATTTATCAGGGCATTAAATCAAGGTTTTGCAGGAGTAAAGTCTTCAGAAAACTCTAAGGCATTGCCATCAAAATCTCGACAGAAAAATGCTGGGCGGCCTGACTTACTTTTTGAGATAGTGATATTAGCGTCAACCAACCTTTTTTCTAGTGCAGCTAGGTCATCAACCACCAAAGCAATGTGCTTATCTTTACCACCATGCTCAGGACGACCATCTTTAGAATCGGGATTAGGTAACTGCATCAGATGCAACTGTTGTCCACTATCTCCAAGATCCAACCATGCTCCATCAAAGGGAAAGTTTGGACGTTTTGTATTGAGTTTAATTTCTAAAACTCCACAATAAAACTCAAGTGAACGTTGAACATCTTCAACTAAAAAACTAGCATGTGCGATTGATTTTATCATTTATTAAATAGTCCTATTTTAATCAGCCATTGTCATCTAATTAAATGACAATATTATATTTTTATCATTTTGTCAGGGTTATGAACCTTACTTTTTAATCTGCTTTATGTTTGTTCAGCTTTAGCGACACCATAACCCGCTAGAATGATTAAGCCTCCTCCAATCCATTCAGAAATCGTCATGACTTCACTGCTTAACAACCATGCGGACACCGCCCCAACGACTAATTCAAACAACATGATTACAGCCGAACGATGAATAGGCATTTTGGCTAAACCGTATAACGTTGAAATATTACTCGCTATCATGCCGAAAATCCCCATCGTAGCTGCCATACCCCACACGGAAGCCTCAACATTAGGCACCCCTGATTGTTGGCCGACTAATACCAGTACAGAAACTAACAATACCCCCCACCACGTTGCACCGACTTTTAACGTCATCGATACATTGCCTAATTTTCTTGAGAGCACGTTATTAAAGGAAAAAGCGACACTTCCTAATAGGGCAAGCCAATCTCCCGCTCCACTTGGCCAAGGCAAACCTATTTGTGGGTTCCAGAGCATCACCATAGATCCCGTAACCGCAAAACAGAACATAACAATGGCCTTCGGCGATAGGGTTTCACCTAACCACCAGCGGCTTAGTAATACTGACCAGATGGGCGATAAATAAAATAGTAGCATCACGCGCATTACCTCACCTTCTATCAAGGCAGTCAGAAATGCCACACTCGTTATACCTGCTGCTAATGCAAGACCTGCTAATTCCCAGTTAATCTGACTAAATAACCGACGCTTAATCATTAATGGGAAAGAAAACACTACCACTGATAAATACATCACGAATAAAGACCAAACAGCTGACATGCCAGCTTCATCTAATAAACGTAATGGATACCATATTAGCCCCCACATAGCAGCTGAAAATAACAAGCATAGTGTTGGTAGGTAAATTTCAGTCTTTAATTTTGTTGTCATTACATTTTTTAGTCTCTAAATAGAGCGCAATTATGGAAGATTTTGTCTAGTCATGAAAGCTATTAATAGAGAGAGTTTTCGTAACGGGACAATAACCCGTTATAATGGTCGGATTTTTCGCACTAGATATATTTTAATAATATGAATCCTGATTTATCACAGCTACATCCCTATCCATTTGAAAAATTGGCAGAGTTAAAAGCAGGATGTACACCACCCAAAGAATTAGCTCATATAGCACTCTCTATTGGCGAACCAAAACACCCGACCCCGGGCTTTATCACCGAAGCGGTCATTGAGCACTTACACGGCTTATCTACTTACCCGACTACTGCGGGCAGTCTAGAATTACGCAAAGCAATTAGTGAATGGTTGGATTTGCGTTTTAATCTCAATGGCAATATTGATTTTACCTCGCAAGTATTACCTGTTAACGGTACCCGTGAAGCCTTATTTGCCTTTGCTCAAGCCATTGTTGATCGTAGTAAGCCATCGCCATTAGTAGTTATGCCTAATCCTTTCTATCAGATATATGAAGGTGCCGCTATTCTAGCCGGAGCAGAACCACACTTTCTAAATTGCGATGCGGATAAAAACTTTATTCCTGATTTTGCTAATGTCTCTGACGATATATGGCAGCGTTGCCAGTTACTCTATTTATGTAGCCCAGGTAACCCAACAGGCGCCGTGATTGACCAGCAGACATTAACTTTACTGATTGAACTTGCTCATAAATATGACTTTATAATTGCATCTGATGAATGTTATTCAGAAATTTACCCTGATGGTGGTAATGCACCCGTTGGTTTACTAGAGGCTTCGGTTGCTGCAGGTAATAATGACTTGAGCCGATGCGTTGTATTTCACAGCTTATCTAAACGCTCAAATGCTCCGGGACTTCGTTCTGGCTTTGTAGCCGGCGATGCCAAAATATTAAAACATTTTTTACGCTATCGTACTTATCATGGTTGTGCGATGCCGCCATCAAGCCAAGCAGCATCTATTGTGGCATGGAACGATGAAGATCACGTTGCCTTCAACCGCCAGCTTTATACAGAAAAGTTCAATGCGGTATTAGAAATATTATCTCCCGTGCTAAATGTTGGTCTTCCAGAGGCTAGCTTTTATCTATGGGCTGAAACACCCATTAGTGACACTGAATTTGCTCGCCGTTTATTTGACGAACAAAATGTTACCGTCTTACCCGGCAGCTTTTTAGCAAGAGATACTGATAATGGCAACCCCGGACAAAATAGAATTCGTATGGCTTTAGTCGCCCCTATTGAAGAATGCGTCGAAGCAGCACATCGTATAAAACAACTTATTGAAAACTTGTAAATTCCAACTGGAGAAATTGTAAAATGAGCAATATTCAACAAATTATTGAAGAAGCATTTGAGCGTCGTGCTGAAATCACACCAGCTAATGCTGATGCAGAAGTACGTAATGCAGTTAACGAAGCATTAGCTATGTTAGACAATGGCTCTGCTCGTGTAGCAGAAAAGAAAGACGGCGACTGGGTTGTAAATGAATGGTTGAAAAAAGCAGTATTGCTTTCTTTCCGTTTAAACGACAACAAAATCATGGATGGTGGTGAAACTAACTACTACGATAAAGTTGATCCTAAATTTGCTAGCTTTACAGAAGCTGATTTTGATAAAGCAGGTGTACGTGTAGTTCCACCAGCAGCAGCTCGTCGTGGTTCATATATTGCTCCTGGTACTGTACTAATGCCATCTTACGTGAACATCGGTGCTTATGTAGATTCAGGCACAATGGTTGATACATGGGCAACAGTAGGTTCATGTGCTCAAATTGGTAAAAACGTTCACCTTTCAGGTGGTGTAGGTATCGGTGGCGTATTAGAACCTTTACAAGCTGGACCAACAATCATTGAAGATAACTGTTTCATCGGCGCACGTTCAGAAGTTGTTGAAGGTGTAATCGTTGAAGAAGGTTCCGTTATTTCAATGGGTGTTTACATCGGTCAAAGCACAAAAATCTTCAACCGTATGACTGGCGAAATCTCTTACGGCCGTATCCCTGCTGGTTCTGTTGTTGTTTCAGGTAACTTACCTTCTAAATGTGGTACGTACAGCCTTTACTGTGCAGTTATCGTAAAACAAGTAGATGCTAAAACATTAGGTAAAGTAGGTATCAACGAATTATTACGTGATATCTAAACCTAAAAGAAAATGATTAAATGGCAACGTGACCTCAGGTGATGTTGCCATTTTTTTATCCTCAGACCCAACATAAATAAATGAGATGTTAGCCACCATGATTTTATATGGCATTAAAAACTGCGATACCATCAAAAAAGCACGTCGTTGGCTGGAAGAAAATGATATTGCGTATACCTTCCACGATTTTCGTGTTGATGGTTTAGAGCAAGCAACTATCGATTCATGGCTTAAAACCATATCATGGGAAACTCTCGTTAACAAACGTAGTACTACATGGCGCCAAATAGATGATTCAGTTAAAGAATCACTCGATAAATTTACGGCTATTGAACTTATGTTAACTACCCCTACTATTATAAAACGTCCTGTACTCGTTGATGGTGATAGCTGTATGGTTGGCTTCAAAGAAGCCGATTACAACACTTACTTTGGAAAATAATATGTCTGAAACCCTTTCACTTACTGAAGACTTAATTAGCAGACCCAGTGTTACTCCAGATGACCTAGGTTGCCAACAGTTATTAGCCGAACGTTTAGAAAAGATCGGTTTTACGATTGAACACCTTCGCTTCGGGCAAGAAGGTGATTGGACAGATAATATTTGGGCACGCCGCGGCACTCAATCCCCTGTATTTGCATTTGCAGGCCATACAGATGTTGTGCCTACCGGACCCGTCGAAAACTGGTCATCAGATCCATTCAAGCCAGAAATAAGAGATGGTTTACTCTATGGACGCGGCGCTGCGGATATGAAAGGTAGTATTGCCGCTTTTGTGACAGCTTGTGAACGTTTTGTTGCCGAACATCCAACCCACCAAGGTAGTATTGCTTTTCTTATCACTAGCGATGAAGAAGGTCCTGCAACCGGCGGTACCGTTAAAGTAATTGAAACCTTAGAAGCTCGAGGCGAAAAAATTGACTGGTGCTTAGTCGGTGAGCCGAGTAGCACAAATAAATTGGGGGATATTGTTAAAAATGGCCGTAGAGGTTCACTTAACGGTTATTTATCTGTTAAAGGTAAGCAAGGTCATATTGCCTACCCTCACCTTGCCGAAAACCCTATTCACTTAATGTCACCAGCATTAACGCAACTGTGCAGTATCGAGTGGGATCAAGGTAATGAAGACTTCCCTCCAACCAGTTTTCAAGTCTCGAATTTAAACTCAGGTACAGGTGTTACCAATGTTATTCCTGGCACAGCTGAGATTATTTTTAACTTTCGCTATTCAACAGAAGTCACCCATGATCAATTGCAACAACGTGTTATTGACGTCTTAGATAGCCATAAACTCAATTATGATTTACGTTGGGAGTTATCAGGTAAGCCTTTCCGGACGGCCAGTGGTGCTTTAGTTGATTCAGTCAAAACAGCCATTAAATCTGTAACAGGCTATGACACAGAATTATCCACATCAGGTGGCACATCCGATGGTCGCTTCATTGCGCCAACTGGTGCTCAAGTGGTCGAATTAGGTCCACTCAATGCAACTATTCATCAAGTTGATGAATGTGTCTCTGTGTCTGATTTAGATTTACTTAGCGATGTATATCAAAGTATTTTAAAAAACTTGTTATAAAATAATAGTTAGACAAATAAGTTTAGGTAAGTATTATCTAGCCCAAAATTTTCACGGCATTTTAGTTTTTAAAATCTGGAACCAATGACTACAAGCAATCATTCAACTCGCATACTGTACCTGCTAACAGCTATTTTGCTGTTTATGCAGTCGTTTGCTATTTGGCATGATGCAGAACATAGCTTTCATGTAGAGACAGATCAATGTCAACGCTTTGAAAGTGTCAGTCATACTCCAACACTTGATCTTAACGCACCCGTTCTTGCTCAGTTTATAGCTCGATTCAGCACAGCTGAGCCAGTTTTCACTATCACCTATGCATCAAAACGCCTACGTGATCACAATGCTATTCGCGCTCCCCCTACTTTTTCATAGCCCATACAACTAACTCTTTATTTTTGCAGAAAAGATCCGTCTTCCAGCGGCTCCTTTGTGCACCTTACGCTATGAGAAAACAAAATGAATTTAATCAAAACACGCCTTGCAGTTTTAATTACTGCAACATTGGGTATTAACACACCTGTATTCGCTGATAACCTCAGCAGCTTAAAAGCTGAAATTGCTCAGATGCGTTCAGATTATGAACAACGTATTCAACAACTAGAACAACGTCTTGCGAAAACTGAAGCTAGCAGCGGTGAAGTAAAAAAAGACATCGCCTATGTGAAAGAAACCACTAGCAACATACCTGCATCAAAAAATAAAAATAACTTCAATCCAGCAATCAGTATGGTTCTGAATGGTACATTCAGTCAGTACCAAAATGATCCAGCTGACTATGCATTAGATGGTTTTTCCTTACAAGGCGAAGCAGGATTGCATGAAGAAGGATTCTCACTGGGTGAAAGTGAATTAACCATCAGTGCAAATATCGATCAGTCACTATATGGACAAGCTACGGTTGCTGTTCATGAACATGAAGGTCAGACTGAACTAGAAATTGAAGAAGCCTTCATTGAATCTTTGAGTTTAGCTAATGGAGTAACCGCTCGTGCCGGTCGTTTCTTCGCTCCCGTTGGCTACTTAAACCAACGTCATGTCCATACTTGGAACTTTGCTGATGCACCACTTATTTATCGAGGTCTATTTGGTAATCAGCTCTCAACTGATGGACTTAAACTTTCTTATATTCTGCCAACCGATCAGTTAATCGAGTTGGGCGGAACGGTAGGTGCAGGCAATAGTTACCCTGGTGGCGGAGAAGAAAGCGGAATTGGTGACTGGTTAATCTTCGCTAAAACAGGTGGTGACATCAGTATAGAAAGCAGTTGGCAAGCAAGCATTTCTCATTGGCAATCAAGCCCTGAAGCTCGAGCATACAGTGGCGACCATAATCATGGTGGAACTGTAGCAGCACCACCCGAATTTAACGGCGATACTGATATTACTAATATATCCCTCATCTATAAATGGGCTCCAAATGGTAATTTCCGTCAGAAAAATTTTAGCTTAATAGGTGAGTACTTCTACCAAAGTAATGATGGTTCGGTTTCTCATGAAGACGAAGGTGAATTTTCTACTTACGACGGAAAACAATCCGGTGCTTATATCGAAGGTATTTACCAATTTTCTCCTCAATGGCGTTCAGGCTTACGTTATGACTGGTTAAGTAGCGACCACAAAGGGTCAGATGTAGAATTATTAGGCGAAGTTGGGCTCCTAGGAAGTAAAGAACATCCTCAGCGCAGTAGTGCAATGGTTGAATATTTACCGAGTGAGTTCAGCCGAATTCGCGCTCAAGTCAATTTCGACCAATCTTCCGCTGATGATGATTTACAGCTGTTATTACAATATACAGTCAGTCTAGGCGCTCACGGCGCTCATAGCTACTAAGGAGAAATAATATGAAAAAGTTACTCGCATTATTGCCCTTGTTATTCAGTCATACTGTGCTCGCAGATATCCATATTTTTGCATGCGAACCTGAATGGGCGTCATTAAGTCAGGAGTTAGGTGGCGATAAAGTCACCGTCTTTGCAGCTACATCAGCATTGCAAGATCCTCACTTTATTCAAGCTAGACCCAGTTTAATTGCTAAAGCTAGACGGGCAGACTTATTAGTTTGTACTGGTGCTGGACTGGAATCAGGTTGGCTACCACTATTACAACGAAAAGCGGGCAATAGTAAAATACAAACAGGGTCTGATGGCTATTTTATGGCAACGGACTATATCCACTTAAAAGGTGTTCCTGCAGTATTAGATCGTAGTCAAGGTCATATTCATGCCGCAGGAAATCCACATATCCAGACTAATCCTGTGAATATTCAGAAAGTTGCGAAAGCTTTAAATGCTCGTCTGCAGCGAGTGGACCCTCAAAGTGCTGAATTTTATCAAAAAAATTGGGTGGATTTTAACGCTAAATGGATTGAGTCCATGCAAGATTGGCAACAACAAGCAGAGGCGCTAAAAGGCACTGCTGTTGTCGTTCAGCATGATAGTTGGCCCTATTTATTCGATTGGTTAGGCCTTGAACAAGTAGCAGTACTTGAATCTAAACCTGGCGTACCACCTAGTCTTAATGATTTGAATACTATCGTGAATACCTTGAAAAATAGCCCTGCAAAAATGGTAATTCATGCAGCGTATCAACCTGCTAGAGCAACTGATTGGCTAGTAAGTAAAACAGATATTAATAAGGTCACTCTACCTTTTTCAGTGGGTGGTACTGATAAAAGCAATGACTTATTCAGTCTGTTTGACAATACGATTCAACGTTTGCTGGATGCAAATAAATGATTTGGGATCAATTTGATCTAACACTAATTGTACCCGCCTTACTGGCGGGTGCATTAGTACTCTCTACGCATGTCCCTCTAGGGCAAGAGGTACTTAAGCGTGGCATAATTTTTATCGACATTGCAATTGCACAAATTGCTGCCTTAGGTGTAATTGCAGCCACTGTTCTAGGCGGTGAATTAGCGTCGTGGCAGATTCAATTTTGTGCAGGCTTGAGTGCGGTATTAGGAGCAGGGTTCATTCATTATCTCGAACAGTATCATGCAAAAGATCTAGAGGCTTTAATAGGGGTTCTATTTGTATTAGCCGCTAGTGGTGGATTAATTCTAGCTAGCTACGCTGCCAATAGCGATGAGTTATTACACGAACTATTAGTAGGACAGATTTTGTGGGTCAACACAGAACAATTACTGTGGGTGACGGCTCTTTATGCTCCCCTTCTTCTGCTATGGTTTACCAGTCGTACGAAGCGAAGCCCCCTACTCTTTTATTTAATATTTTCTCTCATTGTCACAGCCTCAGTGCAGCTAATCGGTGTTTATCTTGTCTTTGCAAGTTTGATACTACCTGCACTTGCAACCCAAACAATTAAGAATCCTAAAAAAAGATTGTTTTACGCTTATATAACAGGATTAACTGGGTTTATTTTAGGTTTATTATCATCAGTAATGTTTGACTTCCCTACTGGAGCAATCACAGTATGGATGCTATTACTAAGTTGCCTATTTGCTCGCCTATTATTCGCTAGAGCCATAACAAAAACTCTGGTAAAGTAAGGCTTTTAAAGATTTTCAAGGACGTATCATGTCAGAAGCAGTAATCAGCACCACTACACCAAAATTAATTTACATCTTATTTTTAGCAAATATCATCGTGCCATTTTTAGGTTTAATTGGTGTGGTTATGGCTTATGTAAATAAACAGGATGGCCCTGATTGGCTCCAAACTCATTACCAATTTCAAATTCGTACATTCTGGATTGGTTTATTGTATTTTTCCGTCGGCGCCTTATTGACTTTAGTACTTGTTGGTTGGCTTGTTATCTTATTAGCACTGGTTTGGTTAATTGTTCGTTGCGCCAAGGGTATGAAGTATTTAGATCAACAACAAGCTCACCCTAATCCAACCGGCTGGATGTTTTCATAAGTAATGTTAGAAATGATACGTCTTGCTATTACTGGTTAAAGTATTTGTCTTAGCAGTAAGTATATTTTTCCCCAGCATTGGCTGGTGTTATATGTTTACCTCGTGAAACTAAAAAGTCCCTATAATATTATGGGGCTTTTTTGTCTGTACTATTAGCTTTCGGTGTTATGAGTCCCGACGATAAATAGCTAAGGGACCATTCGCCTGTTCTGTGGGCATTATTTCCATTGTGGTGACATTGACATGCTGAGGTGTATTAACTAACCACCATACAGTATCAGCAATATCTTGAGCTGTTAATGCAACTGTACCTTGATAAACCTTTTCGGCACGTTGTTCATTAGCCTTAAAACGAACATTTGAAAATTCAGTTTCAGCATTCCCAGGCTCAATATTACTGACTCTAATTCCAGAGCCAAGTAAATCAGCTCTAAGGGCTAATGAAAACTGTTTAACAAAGGCTTTACTTGCACAGTAAACATTGCCACCAGGATAGGGCCAATTACCTGCTATTGAACCGATATTAATAATATAGCCTTGGCCACGCTTTCTCATCTTAGGTAACAACTTATGAGTACAATACATCAAGCCCTTAATATTGGTATCTACCATTTTCTCCCAATCATCTAAATTGGTTTGATCGGCAGGTTCTAGACCTAATGCAAGCCCTGCATTATTTACTAATACATCGATATCACTAAATTGGCTTGGTAAATTATCCAGAGTAGATTCAACTGCATTTCGATCAGTAATATCAAAACAACAGGTCGTCACTTTAGATGAGCCACCCAACTCGTCTTGCAATGCATCAAGACGTTGTTGTCGACGTCCAGTCAAAACTAACTGCCAGTCAGTATTCTGTGCAAATAAGCGAGCAATGGCCTCACCAAAACCCGATGTAGCCCCTGTAATTAAAATAGTTTTCATGATTTAGCTTTATGCTCTTTGTGCCAGAATTTCTAGTGCAGCAATTCGATATGCTTCAGCTAACGTTGGGAAGTTGAATGTACTCTCAACAAAAATATCAACATCTTGGTCTGCTAACATCGCCATATGACCAATATGAACCACCTCTGTCGAACCTTCGCCCACTAACATCACACCTAATATTTTTTTCCCTTGTGTATCAGCAACAATTTTCAACATGCCTTCAGTATTACCAGAGATCTGCCCACGAGCAACTTCTTCAAATTGAGCAGTGCCGACAAGCACATTACCGTACTTTTCTCTTGCCTGAACTTCAGTAAGGCCAACCGAAGACAGTTCTGGAATAGAATAAATTCCTGCGGGAATAAGCTGACTCATAGAACCAATTTTAATGCCTAAAGCATTACTGGCAGCACGTCGACCTTGCTCCATTGATGCTGAAGCTAATGACGGTGGTCCAATTACATCACCTGCAGCATAAATATTTGCCACCTCAGTGCAAAGCTCGTCATCAACACTTATCAAGCCTTTTTCATTTAATGCTAGCCCAGCATTCTCAAGCTGAAGACCGTTGGTATTAGCAATTCGACCCGCAGCACATAAGAGCTTCTGACTAGTAATGATAGTTCCATCAGCACATTCAGTAATAACATTGCTAATACCATCCCAATGTACTTTTTCGACATTTTTCTCACCTAACCAAGTGCCACCCATCGCTTTAAATGCTTTAACAAATGTATCGGTCATATCACTATCAAGAAAGCCAAGTGGTGTTGGGTAACGATCAATCATCGTAACCTTCACACCTAATGCTTGGAAAATACTCGCATATTCACTTGCGATAACGCCGCCACCTAATACCGTCAAACTAGACGGTAAATAAAGCATTGATAATATCGAATCACTATCAAAAATATGTTCATGATCGATGGGAATATTGTCTGGCTTACGTGGATAAGAACCAACAGCAATGATGATTTTATTCACGCTAAGATTCTTAGTTTCACCGCCCACTTTAGTAATTTTGATTGTATGCTCATCAACAAAGCTTGCGCGGCCATGGATACGAACAATATTATTACGATCGATTTGTTTTCTCATGTACTTATCATGAGACTTCAGTACCTCATCTAAACGATCGATCAGCGTGACCATTTCTGTTTCTTCTGACAAATGAAAGTCAGCTAAAGCAGCATTCTGGCGCATATGTTTTACGCGTAATGCATTTTCGCGTAATGTTTTAGATGGGATAGTGCCTTTATGTACACACGCACCGCCAAACAAGCTATCGCGCTCAATAATAGCAACTTTTTGTCCAGCCTTTGCAGCCTGTACGGCTGACTTCTGCCCAGCAGGTCCACTACCAATGACTAAGACATCGTAATCAAATTCATTTGTGCTCATGATGATAACCCTTCCAATCTTTGTGCAACAGAATCAGTCTTAGTTAACAATTCTTCTACTTCATCTTGATATAAATTCAACGTTTCAAACACCGGAAGCCCCAATAACACTTCACGGTCAAAGTTTTCCGGAGCAAGCATATTGTTTGCAAATTTAGACCCTGCAATAATTTGTGCCGCATGATTTTCAATAGCAAGACTGCTACGGCTATCCGTATAAGAATCAATCGCTTCAATAACTAGAGTAGGCATTTTCCACCTATTAACTACTGCTTTGCTTACTTGATAACAATATGTATTTTCTAGCTGATGAACATCAGCATCACTGAGCTCAATGTGTTCTTGTTTAGCAAGATCAAGAATAGTCTGTAAAACAGCTGGACGACCAATTGAGTGCAACAAGCCAGCTAAGAATGCAACCTCAACATTACTTCGACACTGCCGAGCAACTTCTTTTGACCAAAGAGACGTGGCTAAGGCATGCTGCCAGACCCCAGAAACATAGTCTTCATAGCCAGGAGTATTAAACATTTTAGCGCCAATAGCCGCTGTTAAAGCTATTTCACTAATTGTAGCCATGCCTAGACGTGCAATGGCTTGTTGCAATGACACTAAGTTAGAAAGAGGTGTATAAGCAGCAGAATTTGCTATACGCATCACATGTCCAGCCAAAGATTGATCACTTTGTATGAGCTGAGCCATCTCACTTGCATCTGAATCGGTACTTTGGGCTAACAGCAACGCTTTATTAGCGACTTCAGGTAACATGGGTACTTCTATGCCACCACGATTGATAAGCTGTTTTAGGGACTCTTCTATTAACTGTACCTGCTCTGACATTTATTATCTCTCTATTTCGTTATACTTCTTATTATATTTAGCTACTAAACTTAATCATGCGCCTTCCGAAAAGACGATTGTGCGCCGCCCAGAAATAATAATGCGGTGCTCAATATGTGCTTTGACTGCTCTCGCTAAAACCAAACGTTCTATATCTTTACCGATCATAACTAAATCTTCAGGGCTATTGCCATGCATGACTCGCTCAACATCCTGTTCAATAATAGGACCTTCATCTAAATCTGCTGTCGCGTAATGAGAGGTTGCACCAATAATTTTTACGCCTCGATCATAGGCTTGGTGGTATGGCTTAGCACCTTGGAAGGCAGGTAAGAAACCGTGATGAATATTAATAACTCGACCAGCGTGCTGTTTAACAAATTGTTCCGATAAAATTTGCATATAACGAGCCATTACAGTTAAATCGATGGAATATTCTTCTAATAGCGCATTAATTTGTGCTTCTTGTTGAGGTTTTGTATCTTTAGTAATTGGCAAGTGATAAAAAGGCTTATTAAACTGTTTCGCTACCGACTCTAAGTCATTGTGGTTACCAATAATGACTGGAATTTCACACTTGAGTTCACCTTCGAGTTCTCGTAACAATAAGTCATAAGGGCAATGTGATGCTCTGGTCACCAATAAAGCCACACGATAAGGTTTATCAGAATAACGTACCGACCAAGTAAGCCCCAGTGTTTGTGCAAAACTACTAAACTGAGCTTCTAGCTCACTGCGTTCAATACTTGAATTATCTTCCAATTTGATTCGCATGAAATACTGACTGTCTTGAACATCAGTGTATTGCTGACAATGAAGAATATTAAAGTCACGCTCTGAGAAAAAACTGGTAATTCCAGCTACTAGACCTTTCTGATCAGGGCATTGAATAAGAAAAACAATGTCATTCATTTAATAAACTGTCCCAAAAAAAATTGATGTAATCGCACTTTACCACTAAACACGAGCTATGAGTATTCGTTGTATTTATCAGATCGCCCTTTTACTTTTTCAACAGGATATTTAAGTGCATTTTTATGAATCTTTTTATTCACTACCTCATTAATATCGATGCCAATATCATGACAAAGATAACTTAAATAGGCGACTACATCTGCCACTTCATCCTCTAAATCAACGCGTTTATCTGAGTTTAACTTTGCAGCAATCTCTTGATCACTTTTCCATTGAAACCACTCTAATAATTCTGATGCCTCAAGTGACAATGATATAGCTAAGTCTTTTGGCGAATGAAACTGTTCCCAATCACGCTCACGGCGAAATTCAATCAGTTTTTGTAATAATTCAGGCTTTATCATAATCTAAAAACTCATTTACTTTTATTAAAAAGGCTTGGGGTTGTTCCGCATGCACCCAGTGTCCTGCTTTTTCAATCGTATGTACTTCTGAATTGCTATAGAGTGATGAAATCTGTTCAATATCTTCATTAAGAATATAATTAGAACGACTACCTCTAATAAAACATGCTGGGATTGTAATTATCTGATTCTCACATACAGCTTGTAGAAGTTGTGGGTAGTTATCAAACAAGCCTTGTAGGTTTATACGCCAAGTAACCATATCACCAGTAATATCTAAATTCATTAACAAAAACTGACGTATTGCTTTATCAGTAATAGTCTTAGCTAAGACGGCATCGACTTCATTACGTTTCGAATATAAACTAAGATCAAGTGATAATAGGGCCTTGAAAATCACATCATGTTCTTGCTGGTACTGCTTAGGTGCAATATCTACGACGACCAATTTGTTACAATAATCTGGATAGTAATGACTAAATGCCATTGCCACTTTACCGCCAACGGAATGGCCAATTAAATCAATGTTGCTAATTCTCAGCTCTTGTAAAAGTTCCGCTATATCTTCCGCCATTAACTTATAATTTTGCTCAGTGCTATGTGGTGAACGACCGTGATTACGTAAATCCACGGTTATTACTTGTGCATGCTCACTTAACTGCTTCACTATCATGCGCCAGTTATCCAAGGAACCAAATAAACCATGAATGATTAGAACAGGCCGACCATGACCATTTATTTGATAATGCAATTTCATTGATTCAATGCTTTTCCATGATTGGTGTTTATAATAGTGTCATTTTAAGACAATTGGAGAGAATTTGTGGAAGATGAAACAGTTTTAGTTATGTTGGTTCAACAGTATGCAGGTAAGTATGGGATTACATTTAGCTCAAAACATTTAGATGACCCGGATAAAAAAGCCCAACTTATCAGCTTGATCCAAGAATCATTAGCAGGAAAACGTGGGCCTGTAACCGATGATGATCTCATATAACATTGTGCTAACAAACAAAAAGGCCACCGTTAAAGGTGGCCTTTTTGTTTAAGCGAATAATGAATTAGTCTTCTAGTTTTTCAAATACAAGACTCGCATTGGTGCCGCCAAAACCAAAACTGTTAGACATAATTGTTTTTAAGCCGGCATTATCTTTACGTTCACGAATAATTGGAACACCAGTCGCTTCAGGATCCAAATTATCAATATTTGCTGATGCAGCGATGAAATCATTTTCCATCATCAATAAGCAATAAATTGCTTCTTGAACACCAGCAGCACCAAGAGAATGGCCTGATAATGATTTAGTTGAACCTACGATTGGAGCTTGCTCACCAAATGCTTGTTTAACCGCTCCTAATTCCGCTAAATCACCAACAGGTGTACTCGTCCCGTGAGCATTAATATAATCAATTGGCTTATTAACCGTTGATGTTGCGAGTTGCATACAACGGATCGCACCTTCACCTGATGGTGCAACCATATCGTAACCATCTGATGTTGCTGCATAGCCTGTCAATTCAGCGTAAATTTTAGCGCCACGAGCCTTAGCATGTTCGTATTCTTCTAAAACAACTACACCACCACCACCAGCGATCACAAAACCGTCACGATCTGCATCGTAAGCACGCGATGCTTTCTCTGGTGTGTCATTGTATTTTGTCGATAATGCACCCATCGCATCAAACAAAGAACTCATCGTCCAATGCTCTTCTTCAGCACCACCAGCAAAAACAATATCTTGTTTTCCTAACTGAATTTGTTCCATTGCATTACCAATACAATGAGCACTTGTTGCACATGCAGAAGACATTGAATAGTTCACACCTTTAATTTTGAAAGGTGTTGCTAAACATGCAGATGTAGTACTACCCATTACTTGTGTAACACGGTATGGTCCAACACGTCGAAGACCTTTGTTACGCAAAATATCAGCAGCTTCAACTTGATTAGATGATGAAGCTCCACCTGACCCCATCACTAAACCTGTACGTGGATTAGATACTTGCTCTTCGGTTAAGCCTGAATCATCAATTGCTTGTTTCATTGAGATGTAAGCATAAGCTGCCGCATCTCCCATGAAGCGTAAAATTTTGCGGTCGATATGTTCTTTAAAGTCAATATCAACACTACCTGCAATATGACTACGAAAGCCCATATCAGCATATTCTTGTTTAAATTTAATGCCTGATCGGCCAGTTCGAAGAGATTCAGTAACTGTTTCAGCATCAAGCCCTAAGCAAGAAGTAATACCTAAACCTGTGACAACAACACGTTTCATATAGAGTTTCCTAAAAATCTTCTGTAGATGTGAACAAACCTACACGTAGGTCTTTCGCTGCATATATTTCTCGACCATCAACTGATACCGTTCCATCAGCAATAGCTAAAACTAATTTACGTGCAACAACACGTTTTAAATCAATTTTGTAGGTCACTTTTTTAGCGGTTGGCAATACTTGTCCGGTAAACTTAACTTCACCAGAACCTAATGCACGGCCACGACCAGGATTTCCATCCCAAGCCAAGAAGAAGCCAACTAGCTGCCACATAGCATCTAGCCCCAAACAGCCAGGCATAACAGGATCACCAGGAAAGTGACAATCGAAGAACCATAAATCAGGAGTGATATCTAATTCTGCAATGATTTCACCTTTGCCGTACTTACCACCCTCATTTGAAATATGAGTAATGCGATCCATCATCAGCATATTTGGTGTTGGTAATTGTGCATTTCCAGGGCCAAACATTTCCCCTTGACCACATTGTAAAAGCTCTTCGTATGTATAGGATGATTGATTACTCATAGATTCTTCTTAAAGTGTCCTTTAATTAGGTAAGTGCTAATAATATCATGCCCAGTTGAAAACAAGAAAAATTCATCTTGTTTGTACCTAAACTTCTGCTTAAAAAAAAGCCATGGACTAATAAGCCATGGCTATATACGATATTTAAAGTTTAACTATTCTTTATTATCACTTACTTGTAGTGCGGTTTCAGGTAATTGTATTTGTAAATTAACTAACAACTCCCCCATGCTATTCAGTACGCGGTATATTGCAAATAATTCATCATATTGAGCATTTACAAGTGCTTGGCTTGCGACGAACAGCTCATTTTCTGAATCTAATAAGTCTAATAAAGTACGCTGCCCTAGACTAAACTGCTGTCTATATGCATCACGTGAACGAAGGCTTGATTCTACATGAGCCTTAAAGTATTGCATTTGATTTTTAACAGTCTGTAATGCATTCCAGGAGAACCGGACACTTTGCTCAACTTGTCGATGTGTATTATTACGAATTTCTGTCGCTTGGTTAATTCGGTATGCAGTCTCTTGACGACGTGCACTATCTTTACCACCATTTAGCAGGTTATAGCGAAGACGAAACATGGCAGTTACATCGTTATCATGCCCATTGACACCATTCAAATCATTATTAGCCGTTGTTCCAATTTCTAAATTCACTTTTGGATAAAATGCTGCTGCTGCAGTGTCATGCTGAGCATTAGCTTCTTCAATATTCGCATTCGCGGACTTAAGAACTGGATGATTATCGATTGCTTTGGATATAGCTTCATCAACAGTGTCAGGTAAAACAGAAGAAGATAACTCTGGCTCATTTAAGCTATCAGGCTGTTCACCGATCACACGTAAATATGTAGTTTCTTGATCTCGTAAGTTGCTCTCTTGTGCAATTAAATTTGCTCTCGCTAAGGCCAAACGACCTTGGCTTTGATCCATATCAGCTTTTCTACCAACTCCTCGCTCACTACGTAAGGTTATTTGGTCATGCGTACGTTCATGAGCTTCAAGATTAGTGGCTGCAAGTTCAACTAAATGTTGGCGGCGTAATACATTGAGATATGCTTCAACAGCTTCTAAACCTGTGTTTTCAGCAGTTCCGAATACAGCATAAGATTGCGCTTTCTCGATAGCAGTAAAACGACGTACTTCATTAGTGGTTTGCATTCCATCAAAGAGCATTTGATTAAAATTTAAACTTGCTTCATCTCTATTCATATGAATATTTTTATGAGAACTAGCCGTTCGAGTACTTGGACTATCCGTTGATTCAAATCCTGTCCCGATTGCAAGTTCTATAGTAGGAAAATAACCTGCTTCGGCCTGTTTTATTTGTTCTGATGCAGCATTACGTTCATAACTAGCCGCTAAAACATCCGGATTAGTTGTTACGGCATTACTAACCGCTTCTTGAATTGTAACTGCATAAGCACTCGACTGAGCTAATAAGCTAATCGTGACGATTTGAGCAACTTTATTTAACATCATAGTTCAGTACCCAATTAAAAAATATTCAATTACCAAGAATAACATAATTTATTCATTAACCTATAACGCAGAGAACTTAACGTAAATCACGGAAAAATATAGCCAATGAGAGCCTATCTCTAATACCCATTTTTTGAAAAATAGCGGTTAAATGAGACTTAACGGTTCGTTCAGTAATTTCCATTTCAATAGCAATCTTTTTATTGGTTGCTCCATGACTCACTAACTCCGCGACTTGATGTTCTTTAGGGGATAAGGAGTCAAGTGCTTGCTGCTGCTGTTCAGTAATTTGAGGAGTTTGGCTGAGCGCATCAATTAACCCTGAAATAACATGACGTTCGATCCATACTTCTCCCATCAAAACACAACGAATTGCTGTCGATAAATTATCAACTGAGCTTGAATAATCAAAATAACCTCGAGCACCTTGTTTTAGTACTGTGATTTGCAGCTCACTTGAACAGTGGTCACCAATAATCAAAACTCGAGCATTAGGAAAAGCAGCTTTTAATTGTGCAAGCTTTTCAGCCTGATTTTCGCCAAGTAACTTGTAGTCGCACAAGACTAATGCAACATCCTCATTTTCAGAAGCTGATAAACAGGCATCTACACCTTGAAAAAAATTCACTTGATATTGAGAGCTAACGTTACTATTTATTGATTTAGATAATGCTTGGTCATCAATAATAATATTTAAGTTTTTCTTAGCACTCACGGTCATCTTTCTCTCAAAGCCTCGTTTTTAGCTTTCAAAATTGGTTTCAATAAATAATCTAACACTGTTTTTTTGCCTGTGAGAATATCTACTGTTGTTGTCATTCCAGGTATGATTTTCAATTTTCCTTTATTACTTTCAATATAATTCTTATCTGTACGCAAGTAAATTTGATAAAAACTATCTCCTTGTTCATCAGTAATTGTATCAGCACTAATTCTTTCTAATTTCGCTGGTAAACCACCGTATATAGAAAAATCATAAGCAGTTAACTTGATCATTGCTTCTTGGCCAGGCCTCAGAAAAGCGATATCTGCAGGTCTAATTTTAGCTTCTACTAGCAAATTATCTTCAATAGGGATAATTTCCAGCAAGTCCATCCCAGGTTGGATTATGCCACCTACAGTATTAATTTTAAGCTGATTGATTGTACCTCTAACAGGTGATCTTACCTGAGTTCTAGTCACCCGATCTTGCGATGAAATGGCACTCTCTCTTGTTCGTTGTAATTCAGCATTCACATCTGAATACTCTCTGGCAGCCTTTGCCTTAAATTGTAATGTTTGTTCTTCAATTTTTTGATTAATTTCATTCAACGACGATCTAATTCTTGGTATCGCCAAGCGATTGGCTTCCATTTCACCATGTAAATCATTAGCTGCACGTTTTAACCTTAATAACTCTACCTCAGACATAACTCCAGCGGCAACTAATGGCTCTGACATCTTCATTTCTTTACTACTCAAGTCATAACTTTTCTTTAGTTGAGCTTGTTTAGCGCGACGTTCGACTAACTCTTGTTGTTTTTGTGCTATTTGCTGTTTAAGCACTCTTGAGCTAGAGTTCAATTCATTCTGTCTAGATTGGTATAGGGCTTGTTCACTTGCCGCCAACTGAGGGCTAGACTCGACAACTTCTTTAGGCACTACAAACTGAGTACCACTGCTTTCTGCTTTTAGCCGCACACTTCGGGCCAGTAGTTCATATCGTTTTAGTTCATTTTCTCTGAATGAAGATGAAAAGCGCGTATCATCTATTTTCAATAATACCTGACCCGCTTGTACTTCTTGGCCTTCAGAAACAAGTACCTCGGCCAAAATCCCCCCCTCCAAGTTCTGTATCACCTGAACTTTACTTGATGGGATAACCTTACCCTCTCCACGTGTAACCTCATCTAGGCTTGTGTTATATGCCCAAAAGCCTGCCGCAACAAAAAAAGCCAGGATTAAAAAAAGTAATGCATGCCCAGCACGGTGAGCTGATTCCAATGTTGCTGCACTTACTTCAGACATAAACTCTGCATCGTCAGGATGCGTGTTTTTAAACCATGCCATCACGCTCTATCCTTTAGATACTTTGATATGACCCTGCTTAAGGGATTCTAAAATCTGGTCTCGCGGCCCATCTGCAACTAAATGACCTTGATCCATAACAATAATTCTATCGACTAAACTCAAAAGCGATGCCTTATGTGTCACTAAAAGTAAGGTTTTATCTGCTAGCTGACTCATTAAGTTAGATTTAAATTGTTCTTCAGTACTGTTATCCATAGCATTGGTAGGTTCATCCAGAATTAGCATAGGAGGGTCTAATAATAGCGCTCTGGCAACAGCAATACTTTGTCGCTGACCTCCAGACAACCCCTCTCCTCGTTCACCAACAGGTAAGTCAAACCCTGCTGGATGTCGATTAACAAATTCAGTGACACCAGCTATGCCAGCCGCTTTCAATACCGCAACATCATCAGCAAAAGGAGCCCCCATAACAATATTATCCCTGACACTACCATAGAATAAATTAACGTCTTGCGGTGCATAGCCAACATTGCGGCGAAGATCCACAGGATCAATCTGCCTAATATCAGTACCATCTAGCAATATAGCACCATTCGTTGGCTCATAAAGACCTAATAATAACTTCTCAACAGAGCTTTTACCTGATCCTATGCGCCCTATAAATGCAACTTTTTCTCCTGGCGAAATTGAAAAAGAGACATCTGACAAAGCATCAATTGGTTGCTCAGGATACCGAAACGTTACATTCTTAAATTCAACTTTTCCCGCAAACTCTGAACGATGTAAAAACTCTCTGCCTGTAGGACGTTCAACAGGTAGGCTCATCAAATTATTGAGTGAGTTAAGTGCCGCTTTTGATTGGTGCCAGCGAGTTAATATTCCAGCGACTTGACCAAGTGGTGCAAGTGCTCGACCTGTCAGTAAAGTACTAGCAATGAGCGCCCCCATTGTAATTTCACCTTCCGATATTTTATAAACACCGAAAACAACGATACTGACTGAGGCCATCTGCTGAACAAAGGCAGTAAAATTAACTGCCGCTGATGATAATAGTTTTACACGTTGGCCAAATTTTGAAATGAAACCAATTGTTTGTTCCCACTTTCTCTGCACTAAAGATTCAGCACCTATGCTTTTGATTGTCTCCAAGCCTGTGAGGGTCTCTATTAAAGTGGCACTTTTCTGGCCTGAGTAGCGAAATAATTGCTGTACTGTTCGGCCGAGTGGGACTTGAATAACTAGGCCGACTATCAAAACCAATGGAATCGCAGCTAAAGGCACATAAGCTAACTCCCCAGAGATAGCCCAGATAACTCCTATAAATAAAAACGCAAATGGTAAATCGATTAATGTTGTGATGGTTGTCGAGGTAAAGAACTCTCGAAAGGACTCAAACTCTTGCATATTATTTGCAAAAGAACCTACTGAATTTGAGCGAGAAGCCATTTTAATGCCCATCACTTTTTCAAATATTGTTGCAGATAAGATCACATCTGCTTTTTTACCTGCCATATCAATAAAATAGCCACGTAGAGTACGTAGTAGTAAATCAAAGATAAAAACAGTCGCAACACCTATTGCAAGTACCCATAACGTTTCAATCGCATGATTAGGTACCACGCGGTCATATACATTCATGATAAATAAGGGTGAAGCAAGAGCAAACAAATTGACCAAAATAGAGGCTAAAAAAACCTCACCATAGATAGGCCAGAATTTAACAATCGTACCCCAGAACCAATGCTTAGTTCTTGGAATAGCTGAATTATCTGTACGTTGATCAAATTTATGAACAGCTTTAATGAATATTGCATAGCCGTTATAGGCTGATTCTAACTTCTTTAGATCAATTTCTGACTCGCCATCACCTGCTTCTGGGAATATCACCCTCGCCTTAGAATCATTAATCTCGAGCAAAATGCATGCTGTACTATTTTCTAATAATAGAACAGCTGGTAACAAGAGATTTGAGATTTTATGAAGTGGTCGTTTAACGACTTTCGATGATAGACCTGCGCGCTCTGCTGCACGAGAAAATAGTTTTGGAGTAAGTTTATTATCAACCAGAGGTAAACCATGTATTAATGATTCAGCACTGTGTGGTTTATGGAGAAGTTTGGTTAATACAGTTAAACAGGCTAGGAGCGGATCATCAAGTGTCTGCTGTCCCTCATCAGCATCCCATTGTTTATGCTCTTCTTGTATTATATTTGACTCTTCAGACATACTTATTAGCTTCTTTCTTCTTAAAATATAATCAATATTTAAACTGCAACTAACAGTAACACATAAACTTTTATATGTAACTTGTTAAGTATAATGGATTTTCACTAGAAAAGTCAGGCGATTTTCAGTTTAATGTTTCAGGATGTAAAGCTAATTAGAGTAAGATGTTACATGATATTATTGCTAGTAAAACGAGTCATAGATAATCCGTTTATGGCAAATAAATAAGGACTGCCAACATGGCTTATATAACTCGAAATCAAGAAGGTGACATTACAGCCATCCATGAAACAGCGCAGACTGATACTCAAGAATATCTGTCGCTCGACAGTCCTGAAATTATTGAATTCATCCGTCAATCAGCTACAGATAATGACATCAAAACCATACTGTCATCTTCTGATGTGGCATTAGTTCGAGTTCTTGAAGATCTCATTAATACATTAATTGATAAAAAAATCATATTATTCACTGACTTGCCTGATGCTGCACGAGAGAAGTTAGCTAACCGAGAGCAAATTCGTGGTCGCTTACACTCTCTCGAAAACCTTATGTCAGATGACGAAGGTATTTTATGACTTAGACTTACCAGCCCAAGGACGCTGAGGCGTTCTACTATCAATCTGTTTCTTTTTTCTGTCTTTGAAAGGATTATCACCTTTCTTAAATTCAATCACAATTGGTGTGCCATGTAACTTGAGCACATCACGGAATGTGTTTTCTAAATAGCGTTTATAGCTATTCGGCGTCGCATCTGTCTGATTGCCATGAATAATAATTCTAGGTGGGTTTTTACCGCCAAGATGTGCATACCTAAACTTAATTCTTCGTCCATGAACCAATGGGGGTTGGTGATCAGCAACAGCATCTTCTAATACACGAGTAAGTCTTGGCGTTGGAATTTGTGCCATTGCTGACTCATAAGCCTGTTTTACTGATTTGAAAAGTAAGCCAACACCACTACCATGAAGCGCTGAGATAAAGTGTGTATTAGCAAAGTTTAAGAAAGGTAAACGACGCTCAATATTTGTCGTTACCCATTCGCGTTCTGACTTATCTAAACCATCCCACTTATTAACAGCAATGACTACAGCTCGACCACTTTGGATAATTAATCCCGCGAGGTGAAGATCTTGTTCAACAATGCCTTCATGGGCATCTAATACCAGCAACACCACATTGGCATCTTCTAAAGCCTGCAGTGTTTTTACAATACTGAATTTTTCCAGCATCTCTGAGACTTTAGAGCGTCTTCTAACACCTGCGGTATCTATTAAAGTGTATTCTGTTCCATCTTTTTCAAACGGAATATGAATACTATCTCGCGTTGTACCGGGCTCATCAAATGCAACTACACGGTCTTCACCCATAATGCGGTTAACCAATGTAGATTTACCTACATTAGGACGTCCCAGTACAGCTAAGCGGATTCTACCATCGTCATTCAGCTCATTATCATCATCTGATGCTGTTGCTATCACGCTAGGCATCTCTTCTTTCAATGTTGAAAGAAGATTGGCAAGACCTCGCCCTTGGGAAGCGGAAATAACTTGGGGTTCTCCTAGGCCAAGAGCATAAAACTCTGCAGCCATCATTTCTTTAGTTTCACCCTCTGACTTATTAACTATCAGAATAGTTGGCTTACCAATCGACCTCAATTTTTGTGCAACATTTTCATCGTCAGCAACCAAGCCAGCCCGCCCATCAACTAAAAAGAAAACAATATCAGCTTCCTCAATAGCAAGATCTGCTTGTTTCCGCATCAAATCTGACATATTGTCAGATTGAGCCGTTAAGCCGCCGGTGTCAATAATTATAAAGTCACAACCTTCATTTTTTACATCACCATAAATTCGATCACGCGTTAGACCTGAGAAGTCAGCAACTAGTGCATCACGGCTACGTGTTAGGCGATTAAATAAGGTTGATTTACCAACATTTGGGCGGCCAACTAAGGCTACTACAGGTTTCATAATTACTTGATCCGAAATGCAGTTAAAGTACCATCAGATGCAGTTACGAACACTAAATCATCTTTTACTACGGGTTTACTTCGAATTGCTTCATCAGCAATTCTCTTACGAGCAACAAAACGACCATCTTCACGAGAAATCCAGTGAACAAAGCCTTCAAAATCACCAACAATAACATTTTCACCAACAATAACTGGTGCAGTTACTTTTCTACGTAATAAGCGAGTTTGTCTCCATAAAGCATCACCCGAACCATCTTGTACGGACCAAACATAATCACTTTCATCGCTCACATAAACACTATAACCGGGATCAACATCAAGTCCTGTACGTGAAGAAAAATCACGATACCAAAGTACTCTTCCTGAATTCAGAGAAACACCGGCTAATCTGCCATGAAATGCAACAACATACACCACATCATCTGCAATAACTGGAGTTGAATCAATATCAACCAAGCGATCCAATTCTGTACGGCCTCGAGGAACAGCTACACTTGTTTCCCAAACAACTACGCCATCATTCAATGAGAGGGCGACTAATTTGCCATTTGCATAACCAGAAATCACCATCTCACCTGAAATAACTGCTTCACCCGCTCCTCTTAAACTTAATAGAGGAACTGCACGCTGGTAACTCCAAAGACGCGTACCATCTTCACTAGATAAACCCGTCAATCGCCCATCAGCAGTACGAGCAACAACAACACCGTGAGCTGCTTTTGCTGGAGATAAAATCTCACTTGTTAATTGTTTTTTCCATTTAACTTCGCCACTCAACTCATCAAGAGCAATTAACTGTCCTTTTTTAGTTCCGATAAGAACTAGGCCATCTCCTCCACCAGCGCCTGTGGCAACAGGAACATCAAGACCAGCTTGCCATAATGTTTTGCCAGACATACTTGCATAACTAGTCACATCACCTTCATAGTCAACAGCGATAATAGCATCACCTTGAAGCCATGCTCCTAATTGACTGTAATCATCACCGGCACCACTACCAGTATCAGTTGACCAAGCAATAGTAGGCTCGAATTCAGGTGTAAACTCCACCAATTCAGAAGGAAGTGCGACGTAGACTTCATCTTCAAACCATGAGCAAGCTGTCAACAACAAGCTAATAGATAACAGTACGCTGATTCGAATTGAACTAACCATTATTTGAGGCCACCACATCGTCAAGTTTGATTTGAAGGATCTGCTGGCGAGGTTCGCCTTGTTTGATAGTGAACAATGCCTGCTGATAAGCTGTTCTTGCCTGATCCGGTTTTGCTTGTTCAATGTAAATATCACCTTTTAGCTCTGACCACAAAGATGAAAATGCATCTGATGATGCTTTATCAGCTAAGAGTAAAGCCTCATCGAATTTACTGTCTAAAAACAATACTTGCGCTAATCTTAGTTGAGCAAGTTCTTTATGAGCAGATAAATCAGCATTAGAAACAACCCAGTTTAGATATGTCTGTGCCGCAGCATTATCATTATTTTTAACAGCATTGGATGCCATATCAAATGCTGAAAATATAGAATAAGGGCTTGTTGAAAAATCAGTAAACAAATTATCTGAGGCTGCTGCTGCAGTAATACTATCCCCATTAGCCAAGGCTCTTGATACTTGTTGATATGCATGTGAAGCTTTCAGTGCTTGTGTACTTTTATAATCGACCCAGTAGCGGCCACCAAAGACAGCTAACGCAGTAGCCACACAAGCAATGATGACTGAACGTCCATTATCACGCCACCACTGTTTAATCTCTTCGCCTTTTTCATCATCCGATGCATAAATATCCATCTTCTGTCATTCCTCAAATATTCGACTGAACAAAAGACTAATTATACGTTGATCTGCCCAAAAATGTGGATATGTCGTTGCAAATGAATACAGCGCACCATTTCAAACCAGAAACACCTTAAGCGCACCTTTTTAGAGCAAAACAACTTAATCATCATGCTGATAGACCTAATAAGTTATTGTTTTATATATAAACACCATTATGGTGCGACAATTGCACTAAATTAAGGCTAATTAATTCTAACTAATAAGGATAGTACATCGTGCAAAATTCTTCTGATGTCCTGTTTATATTGCTTGGCGCCATTATGGTGCTCGCAATGCATGCAGGCTTTGCTTTTTTAGAGGTGGGGACCGTTAGGAAAAAAAATCAGGTCAACGCCCTCGTTAAAATAATTATGGACTTTGCTGTTTCCACAATAGCTTACTTTTTCATCGGTTATGGTATTGCCTATGGCATTAGCTTTTTCCAAGCTGCACCCGCATTAGTCGAATTCAATGGCTATGCCCTTGTAAAGTTCTTCTTTTTACTCACCTTCGCTGCTGCAATTCCAGCTATCGTATCAGGTGGTATTGCGGAAAGAGCTAAGTTTAACCCTCAACTGATTGCCACTTTTCTAATTGCAGGTTTTGTATATCCTCTATTTGAAGGCATTAGTTGGAATGGTTTATTTGGCTTTCAGCAATGGTTAGAAACAAGCTTTGGTGCTGGCTTCCATGATTTTGCGGGATCAGTCGTTGTTCATGGTGTTGGTGGTTGGATTGCACTAGCAGCTATTTTACACCTAGGCCCACGTCATGGTCGTTATGGTAAACAAGGTCAAGTCTTTGCTCACCCGCCATCAAACATACCTTTTTTAGCGTTAGGTGCATGGATCCTTACTGTCGGTTGGTTTGGTTTTAACGTTATGTCTGCACAAGAAATCGGAGGTATCAGCGGTTTAGTTGCAATCAACTCCCTTATGGCAATGGTCGGCGGCACGCTCGTAGCTTGTCTTGTCGGCCGTAATGATCCAGGTTTCGTTCATAACGGGCCATTAGCAGGTCTCGTTGCCGTTTGTGCTGGTTCAGACATTATGCATCCTCTTGGCGCTCTCGCGACAGGTGGTATCGCAGGAGGCCTGTTTGTCTTCATGTTCACCATGACTCAAAATAAATGGAAGATTGATGATGTTCTTGGTGTATGGCCACTACATGGTTTATGTGGGGTATGGGGAGGAATAGCTGTAGGAATTTTCGGGCAGCTTAGCATGGGTGGCTTAGGTGGCGTGAGCATGCAGTCACAAGTTATAGGTACGCTATTAGGTATTGCTATCGCCTTTATAGGTGGTTATTTAGTATATGGTGTATTGAAACTTGCTCTAGGCCTACGCCTTTCTCAAGAAGAAGAATATAATGGCGCTGACTTGAGTATTCACAAAATCAGTGCAACACCCGCTAACGACTAGATCAAAGAGAACCGGTAGTAGCCATGTGCTACTACCGGATTATTCCGCCGTCTTGTTCTGATAAGAAATCTAATAATAATGTGATTTCTGATTCTTCTTGCCCCATTTCTGAAAGCTTCACATCGGCTTCTTCTATGCGTAAGCCTGAGCGATAAAGTATTTTATAAGCCTTACGGATATTCTTAATTTGGACATCTGAAAAGCCTTGGCGTCGCAAGCCTTCAACATTACAACCAATAGGTTTAGCCATATGCCCAGATACGAGGACATAAGGTGGTACATTTCGAGAGATAACACTTCCCATCGCACTGAATGAGTATGATCCCATTGAATTAAACTGGCTTACTAATGTAAAGCCACCTAATATAACAAAGTCTTTAAGGATGACATGGCCTGCTAAGGTCGCATTATTAGCAAGTATATTATTACTTCCGATAATGCAGTCATGAGCAATATGAACATAAGCCATAATCCAATTATTGTCGCCAACTTTTGTAAGTCCACCACCCTGAACTGTGCCACGGTTAATGGTCACATTTTCTCGTATAAGGTTATTATCACCAATTTCTAAGGTCGTCGGCTCACCAGCATATTTTTTATCCTGTGGCTCTTCACCAATAGAAGAAAACTGATAAATCGTATTGTTTTTACCAATCTTAGTAGGGCCTTGAATAACAACATGTGATTTAATATCACACCCCGAGGCTATTTCAACATCTGGTCCAATAATTGAAAAAGGTCCAATTTTTACATCTTCAGCTATGATAGCTGAAGGATCAATAATGGCTGTACTATGAATCATTTAGGCATTTCTTGATTTACACACATAATGTCGGCGCTAACAACAACCTCACCGTCGACGCTTGCTTCACCACTAAACTTCCACAGATTACGCTTATTCTTAACTAATTTAACAGATAGTTGTAACTGATCGCCTGGCTCAACTGGTTTTTTGAATCGAGCATTATCAATACCAGCTAAATAGTACAAAGCATTATCAGATTGAACATCAGCAGCAGTTTTAAATGCTAATAATCCTGTAGCTTGTGCTAATGCTTCTAATATAAGAACTCCTGGCATAATCACACGTTGTGGAAAATGCCCCGTAAATTGAGGCTCATTAAAGGTAATATTTTTTATTCCGACAAGTGATTCGCCTGGTGTAAATTCAATAACACGGTCAATAAGCAAAAAAGGATATCGGTGAGGTAACAGTCTTTGTATCTCATGTATATCTATAGTATTCAATTCATATATCCTTAATAATATTTATATTTCTTTAAACAGTTATGCATAAGCATAAGGAGCCGCATTATTTTTGTTGAGATTCTATTTGTTTAACTCGTTCTGATAATTTTTCTAATTGCCTATAACGAATTACATTTTTGTGCCATACCTGTGTTGGTTCAGCAGGTATACCCGAAGAGTAGCTTCCTGACTGGGTAATCGATTTAGTAACCATTGTCATTCCTGTCAGTTGAACACCATCTGCAATTTCTAAATGTCCTCCAAGCCCTGCACCACCGCCTATGGCACAGTTTTTACCAATGGTTGTACTACCTGCAATACCGACACATCCTGCAATGACGGTGTGTTCACCAATAATTGTATTGTGACCTATTTGTATTTGATTATCTAATTTAACGCCGTCTCCGATAGTTGTATCATCAATTGCACCGCGATCTATCGTTGTATTAGCTCCGATCTCAACATCATTGCCAATTTTAACGCTACCGACTTGAGGAACTTTGATCCATTTCCCTTTATCATTTGCAATACCAAAGCCATCAGCACCAATCACTACCCCAGGATGAATTAAACCTCGTTGTCCGATACTAACACCATCACAAAGCGTCACATTAGCAACTAATCGAGTATTTTCACCCACTCGAACATCATCGAGTAAAACGCAGCCTGGACCGATAACAACATTCTTCTCTAGAATAACCCCTGCTCCGATAACTGATTGAGCATTAATTGTAACGCTCGGGTCTATCTGACAATTCTCATCAATGGACACACTAGAGTGAATGCCCGTCTTCTTTATTACTACAGGGTTAAGTAATAAAGCTATTTTTGCATAAGCCACATAGGGATCATGAGAAATGATCGCATTAGAGGGAACATTACCGCTCAAGCTAGGGCTTACAATTACAGCTCCTGCGCTGGTTTCAGCCAAGTATTTTCTATACTTTGTATTTGATAGAAAACTAATTTGATCTGCTTTCGCAGACTGCAGTGTTGCAACACTGTTAACAACGTAGTCTCTATCACCTACTACATCACCACCAATATGATCTGCAATTTCAGCTAACGTCCACATAGTAATAGTAAGGTTTAACTTATTTTTTAGATTTTAAAAGCTGTAAAACTTTATTTGTCATATCTGTGCGCTCACTCGCAAAGATAACACCTTGGTAGACAACTAAATCATAAGATTCTTTTTTCGCTAAGCCCACAATTGTTTCAGCAATTTCTTTTTCTAGTTTACGTAACTCTTCGTTACGTCTAATTGATAAATCTTCACTGTATTCATCTTGTAAACGTTTTAATTCACGCTGTTCACTTAAAATATCTCTTTCTTTCTTTTTACGTTCATCAGCACCTAGAATGGCAGCATCTTTTGATAAACGTTCTTGTTTGGCGCGTAAGTTTTTGATTTTCTTTTCTAGTGATGAACTTCGACTTGCAAACTCTTTTTCAAGTCTTGCTAATGCCTTTTCCTTTTGTGGCGATTTATCAAGCACCATTCCTGCATTTACGACTCCTATTTTCAATTCAGCCGCACTTACAGTCATACTTGATACAGCCAAAACTGATGCTAATAATAAGCCAGTAATAGTTACTTTTCTCACACTAATCTCCAAATGTGTTAATTAAAATGTTGAACCTAATGAGAATTGGAAACTTTCGGTTTCGTCGTCTTCTTGCTCATTAAATGGTTGTGCAAAACTAAAGGACATTGCACCAAAAGGTGATATCCAAATTGCAGAAATACCTGCAGAATATCGTAATAAACCAGTATCAAAATCCTGAGCATCCGAATACACATTACCGACATCGGTAAATGCGCTCAAACGAAATGACCTAAGCTGCTTTTTCAAAAATGGTACTGGGAAGATAATTTCTGCTCCACCTGCTACCAGCATATTACCACCAAGAGCATTACCATTAGCAGTGTCTTTAACACCTAATGTATTTGCTTTAAAGCCTCGTACATTTTTAATACCGCCGGCATAAAAGTTCTCAAAGAATGGAAGTTCTTCAGTATCTCCATATCCCTCACCATAACCAAAGTTACCCTTCATAGCGAAGGTTAAAGAATCAGTTATAGGCGTGAACCAGCTAGTTTTATAGCGAAGTTTATAATATTGTAGCGATCCAATTGGTGTAGCGACTTCCAATGAGACACTTTGAGCCATCCCTCTAGTCGGTAAAACAGAACTATCCCTTGTATCTCTAGACCAACCCAGAGTTAAAGGTATTGCCTGGAAATTATCGCCTTCTCGCGCAATAAAGTCTCTATGTACTTGCGCCGGATCCGTCCCCAAATTAATAGTGGTATCTTCAAACCCTACACCAAGACGAATTCTATTATCTTCTGAAATTGGAATTCCGAAATTTACATCCCCCCCAAACTGATCGGTTGTGAAATTAGATAAGTTCGCCTCACCAGCATCTGACTTTCTGTAAAAGGCATTAAAACCTTGACTAATCCCATCAACAGTCACAAATGGGTTGGTATAACCAAAACTATAAACAGTATTTACGCTACTGTTATTAAAACCAAAGCTAATATGCTTACCACTACCTAAAAAGTTTTTCTGGGTTACATTGGCATTAAAAATCAAACCATCAGATTGAGAGAAACCTAATCCAGCAGATAAACTACCCGAGGCCATTTCTGTTACCCCAAATTCAAGATCAACCTGATCGACAGTACCTGCAACCGGGACTGTTTCGACGTTAACATCTTCAAAATAACCTAAACGTTGAATACGAGCTCGCGATTGTTCAACGTTCGTCGTTGAGATCCAAGAAGACTCTTGTTGACGCATTTCGCGACGTAATACTTCATCACGAGTTTTACTATTTCCTGAAATATTTATTCTACGAACATAAGCACGTCGGCCTGGATCCACAAAAAATGTCAATGACACTTGCTTATTTTCACGATCGATATTTGGCACCGCATTTACATTTGCAAATGCATAACCGTCATCACCCAGTCGATTCGTCAATAACTCAGTACTTTTTGTAATCGCCTTACGTGAGAATAGTGCATCTTTCTTTATGACAACACGATCAAATAACTCTTCTTCCGCTACGATCAAATCACCGGCTAAACGAATTTCTTTAACCCTGTACTGATTGCCTTCAGAAATATTAATGGTGATGTACATTTGCTTCTTATCATCAGTAATAGCAACTTGAGTTGACTCAACAGTGAAGTCAACATAACCACGATCTAAATAAAACGAGCGTAGTGTTTCTAAATCTGCTGATAACTTTTGTCGCGAATATTGATTATCATTGGTGATAAAGGATAAATATCCACCCGTTGACGACTGAAAATCAACTTTAAGCTCATCATCATCGTAAGATGTATTCCCGACAATATTGATGGCTCCAATTGTCGCAACAATACCCTCTGCCATAGTGATGCGAATACCAACTCGATTACGTGACAACGGCGTCACTTCTGATTCTATTGTTACACCATATTTCCCGCGGCTAAAATATTGACGCTGTAATTCCAGCTCAACACGTTCAAGCATCGCTTGCTCGAACACTTGCCCTTCAGAAAAACCTATTTGACTCAATGACTTCAATAGCTCAGCACTGTCCAAATCTTTGTTTCCAACAAATTCTATACTTGAAACAGCAGGGCGTTCAGTTACTTTTATAACCAGTACACCATCCATCTCTTCAACGCCGACATCACTGAAATACTTAGACTTATAGAGAGTACGAATAATACTTTTAGCATCATCATCACTCATTTCGTCGCCGACTTTTACAGCTAGGAAATTGAAAACTGTGCCAGCAGATATTCGCTGCAATCCCTCTACTCGGATATCTTTAATAACAAAAGACTCGGCAAAGGCCGTACTAGAGAGCAATAGTAATACTATGATTTTGAGTAATTTAGTCATTGATTCTTTTTATACAGCTGGTCAACGGAAAGTAGCTAGTTTACCTGTAATAAACACATTATCCAAACAGTCTTGTTAAGTCATTGAAAAAGGCCAGAATCATTAGCATGACAAGCAACAAAATTCCTATTTTTTGCAACATTGACTGCGTATATTCAGATAAAGGTTTCCCACGTAACCACTCGATCAAATAGAACGCCAGGTGTCCACCATCTAACATAGGAATTGGCATAAGGTTTAGTAAGCCTAAACTGATACTTATCATGGCTAAGAAACCCATAAACGAAATCAAACCATGTTCAGCCGATGAGCCAGCATATTGAGCAATCGTTACTGGACCGCCAATATTTGTGCTTGAAACCTCTCCCATAAGCATACCAACAATGCTTTTAACTGTCGCACTTGAAAATTGCCATGTTTGAGAAAAACCTTTATACAGTGCGCTGAATACACCATACTGCTCTATAGCCAAATAACGATCATCTATTGTTGTTTTACTCACATCGACCATAGCACCGATCCTACCTATCCCATCATCTCCTGCTGATGGGGTAACGCTAAGCACATATTTTTGCTGCTGACGCTCAATTGTAAATTCAAGTGGTGTATTTGGACTAGCTTGGACAAGCTTGACAACATCCATCCAATTATTTATCTGCTGATTACCGACAAATAAAATCTTATCTCCTTGCTGGATGCCTGATTTCTTCGCTTCACCTGTATCCGTAACCGAAGCAATAAATGGAAGAACCTCTATTGAATAAGGTTTTATACCTAAGCTATCTAGTAATGGCTTAGCTGAATTAGAAAAATCATATTGAGCGACATCTAATTCTACATCACGAGCGCTATTGCCATCAGATACAAGTAAATCTACTTTTCCACCATCAATTGCTATATTAGCCAGTATTCTAGTTACACTGGCTAATGTTGGTGTTTTATAGCCATCTACCTCTAAAATCACATCGCCTGTAACGAGTTGCGCTACGTAAGCAGGAGAGTCAAGCTCTACCTCTGAAATAATTGGTTTCTGTCCCGGAATACCGATCATGAAAATCAGCCAATAAGCAAATATTGCAAACAATAAGTTAGCCAGTGGGCCAGCGATCACTATTGCACTGCGGGCAGCTAACGACTTGTTATTGAATGCCTGATTACGAAGGTGCTCATCGACTTCACCCTCTCTCTCATCTAGCATTTTCACATAACCACCCAGCGGCAGTGCAGAGACACTAAATTCAGTGCCACTTTTACTTACTCGTTTCCAAAGAGGTTTACCAAAGCCTATTGAAAATTTAAGTACTTTGACCCCGCATCGGCGTGCCACCCAATAATGTCCATATTCATGGACTACAATTAGAATAGCGAGTGTGATTAGTAAATAAAAAACTGACTGCATCTTATACTATCAAGGCTTTTGCCAACTCACGAGCTTGGAAATCATCATCAAGAATTTGTTGTAAAGTATCACCACTGCTGGCTGATAAGCTAGTTAATACTTGCTCATTCACTTGAGCTATACCTGTATATTTAAGTTGCTTATTTAGAAACGCGTCTACCGCAACCTCATTGGCAGCGTTCAATATGGCAGTACTCGTTCCGCCAGCATCCAATGCTTGATAAGCAAGAGCTAAGCAAGGAAAGTGTTCATAATCAGCTACCGCGAAGTCTAAACGACCTGCTGCTGCAAGATTTAGAGGTGCAACCCCAGAATCAATTCTCTCTGGCCATGCAAGCGCATTGGCTATTGGGGTTCTCATATCTGGATTACCCATCTGAGCTAACATAGAGCCATCAATATAATCGACCATTGAGTGGATAATACTTTGACGATGCAGTAACACTTCTATTTGGTTGCTAGCCATACCAAACAACCAGTGTGCTTCTATTACTTCAAGGCCTTTATTCATCATCGTGGCAGAGTCTACCGAAATCTTTTGTCCCATTGACCAATTTGGATGAGCTACTGCCTGCTCAGGTGTAACGTGCTCAAGATCAGCTATATCATAGTCACGAAATGGACCACCGGATGCAGTAAGGACAATTTTCCGTACACCTCTGCCGTCATAGTGATACTGTTGTTGCTGACCAACAGGTAAACATTGCCAAATAGCATTATGTTCACTATCTACTGGTAATAAAGTAGCATGGTTTGCTTCAACTTCTCGCATAAACAATCCACCACTCATCACGAGGGCTTCTTTGTTGGCTAATAAGATATGCTTTCCTGATTTTGCTGCTGCCAAAGTAGGTAATAAACCAGCCGCACCAACAATTGCTGCCATGACATAATCAACGTCATGACTTTCTGCAACTTGCACCAATGCTTGTTCGCCAGAAAGTACTTCTGTGTTAGAGCTGACACCTTTAAGTTTATTAGCTAAAGTTTCAGCCGCTTGTTCATCCAGCATGACTGCAATTTTAGGATTAAATTGCTGGCATTGCTCGAACATAACATCGACTGACCGATTCGCTGTCAGTGCATAAACGCTGTACTTTTCTGGGTGAAGTGAAAGTACATTGAGTGTGCTGACACCGATTGATCCTGTTGATCCGAGTAAGGTAACCGCTTTCACTTAGTCATACCCCTAATAAAAATAGACCCGCAGTAAAAACAGGTACAGCTGCTATTAAACTATCGATACGGTCTAACATTCCACCATGCCCAGGTAGTAAGTTACCGCTATCTTTGACGCCATAACAACGCTTAAATAAACTTTCGAACAAATCACCTGAGATCGATATAGCGAGCGATACAGCCGATAATAGCAACCAGTTAAATAAGGATAGTGAGCCTGATAACTCACTCACAAAACCTATCACAGCCCAAATTGCTCCAAGAAACACAGCGCCACCAACACCCTGCCAACTCTTGTTTGGGCTGATAGCTTTTGCTAATGGTGTTTTACCCCATCGTTTACCAGCAAAGTAGCCACCCGTGTCCGCTAGCCATACCAATACCATGACGTATAACAATTGTTGAGGGCCTAGCAACGTTGATGCATGTAATTGTGTCCCTCCATGCCAAAATAGTGCTAATACGAATACTGCCATCGCTAATGCAGCTGTTGAATTTTTAAAAACGGCTGCCACTTTAGTAGGTAATGCCGTATGTGCATACATGCCTATGAATAAAGTAATAGTAAGCCAAGCTATAATGATGAGACTCTGTAAGCCTGTGACAGAAAGAAAACTAAGCAATACTGTAGCAAGCAATAAGCTCAAAAAAGCAAAGAACTGATGCGTAACAGTCTTAAAACCAATAATTGAAAACCATTCATATGCAGCTAAACCAACGATGCCAGCTAATAAATACTGAAAAATACCAGTAGGCAAGAATAAAATGGCAACAACAACGATGGGAATAAGAACCATCGCGGTTAATAATCGCTGTTTAAGCATCCTCTTGCCCTTGAAGTTGTTCAGACGTTTTTCCGTAACGGCGTTCGCGTTTGCTAAAGGAAGCAATCGCGTCATCTAGATCCTCACTATCAAAATCAGGCCATAAGGTATCTGTAAAAAATAATTCGGTATAAGCTAATTGCCACAGTAAGAAGTTACTGACTCTTTGCTCGCCACCAGTTCGAATAAATAAATCAGGCTCAAAGATTCCGGACGTAGTTAGCTCATTATTAATACTGTCTTCAGTAATGTCCTCAGGCTTTAATTCACCAGAGCATACTTTTGTAGCGAGAGCCTGTACGGCTTGAGTAACATCCCATCTCCCGCCATAGTTAGCAGCAACATTGACCTGAAGGCCTGTATTATTTTCAGTTAGAAGTTCTGACTCACGAATTTGTGTTTGAAGACTCGTAGAAAATTTACTTATATCTCCAAGAATTTTAAGCCTAATATTATTGCTATGCATGCGTTTAACTTGTTGCTTGAGGGCAATAGAAAAAAGCTCCATTAGCAATGAGACTTCTTTTGTCGGTCTTTTCCAGTTTTCGCTACTAAACGCAAATAAGCTAAGCACTGAAACGTTTCGTTCAATACACTGCTTGATTATTCTTTCGACAGCTTTAACCCCAGCTCTGTGTCCCATAAATCGCGGCTGGTGACGTTGCTTAGCCCAACGGCCATTACCATCCATGATAATCGCTATATGTTTAGGTACTGGAGAGTTTTCCTCTGTCATGAAGAATCGTTTTACACTTCCATCAAATCAGCTTCTTTTTCAGCTAATACTGTGTCGATTTGTTTGATAACAGAGTCTGTTAATTTTTGTACGGCATCTTCTGCACCGCGTAATTCATCTTCAGAAATTTCTTTTTCTTTTAACAAATCTTTTAAAGTACCGTTTGCATCGCGTCGAATATTTCGAATCGCAACACGCGCACCTTCAGCTTCAGACTTAGCAATCTTAACTAAGTCACGACGACGTTCTTCAGTTAAAGGTGGAATTGGAATTCGAATAGTCATACCCGCACTATTTGGATTAACACCAAGATCTGAATTCATAATCGCTTTTTCAACCACAGATAGCATTGGCTTTTCCCATGGCGTTACAGTTAATGTTCTGGCATCTTCGACACCTACATTAGCAACTTGGCTTAATGCAACGTCAGAACCATAATAAGGGACCATAACTTGATCTAAAAGACTTGTATGTGCACGACCAGCACGAATTTTTGCCATTGCATTACCCAATGCAGTAACACTTTTCTGCATTCTTTCTGAAGCGTCTTTTTTAATATCTTCGATCATTTTCTTTCCTAAATCACTTTATTACTAATCAACAGTTGGAATTAGCGAACTTATTTCACTAACGTACCAATATCTTCACCATATATGATCTTGGTTAAATTACCTTCTTTGTGAACATCAAATACGCGTAGGGGCATTTTTTGTTCTTGGCACATAACCACCGCAGTAGTATCCATTACGGCTAAGCGCTTATCAATTACTTCATCGTAACTCAGTTCAGAATAACGAACTGCATCGGCGTTTTTCTTAGGATCAGAATTATAAACACCATCGACTTGAGTCGCTTTTAGCATTAAATCTGCACCAATTTCTACTGCACGTAAACTGGCAGCTGAATCAGTAGTGAAAAAAGGATTACCTGTGCCTGCCGCGAAAATAACAACACGTCCTTTTTCAAGATGTCTGATAGCACGACGACGCAAGTAATCTTCACATACTTCATTAATTTTTATTGCCGACATAACTCGACAAAATACGCCATTTTGTTCGAGTGAGTCTTGTAAGGCCAGAGCATTCATTACCGTAGCTAACATGCCCATATGGTCACCGCTTACACGGTCCATACCACTTGCCGCAAGTCCTGCACCACGAAAAATATTTCCACCACCTACGACAATACCGAGCTCAACACCTTGATTGCTAAGCTCGGTAATTTCTTTGGCAAAACGAGAAATAACCTCTGGAGCAATACCAAACTCTGCATCGCCCATCAACGCTTCACCACTTAGTTTAAGTAGAACACGTTTATATACTGGTTTCTTTCCCATTTCTGTCATTATTTTATTGCCTTAGTACGTAGTAAATTTAATTTCGTGAAAGCGCTAAAAACTATTAAGCACCTTTAGCTTGAGCCATTACTTCTTCAGCAAAGTTATCAACAGCTTTCTCAATACCTTCACCTACTTCGAAGAATGCAAATGAGTTGACCGAAGCATTTGATTGTTTTACTAACTTCTCAATTGTAAGATCTGGGTCTTTAACGAATGATTGACCCATTAAGCTAATTTCATTAACAAATTTGCTCATACGACCTTCAACCATTTTTTCAATGATTGCTTCTGGCTTACCGCTATCACGTGCTTGTGTAGCAACAATATCTCGTTCTTTTTCTAATAGTTCAGCAGGTAAATCAGCAGCAGAAACAGCTTGTGGACGACTTGCCGCAACATGCATCGCAATATCTTTAGCTAATGTTACATCACCACCAGAAAGGCTTACTAATGTACCGATACGATCACCGTGTCGGTATGCACCAATAACACCATCTTCAACTGACACTAATTCAAAACGACGAACTAGAATGTTCTCACCAATTTTAGCAACAAGTGCTTGGCGAACAGTTTCGATGCTTTCACCAGCGTCATTTATGACTAAAGCCATTAGCGCTTCTAGATCAGCTGGTTGTTCAGCTAATGCTTTAGCACTTACTTTAGCAACAAAATTCATAAAGTCTTCTGCTTTTGCTACAAAGTCAGTTTCAGAGTTAATTTCCAACATAACTGCTTGCTTGCCATCAGCAGATGTTTCAATTGCGATAACACCTTCAGCAGCAATACGATCAGATTTTTTATCTGCTTTTGCTAAACCTGATTTACGCATAGCTTCGATTGCAGCGTCAATATCACCGTTTGACTCAACCAATGCTTTTTTACATTCCATCATGCCCGAGCCAGTGCGCTCACGAAGTTCTTTTACTAATGCAGCAGTAATTGCCATCTTTTTTACCCTTCATTCATTAATGTAATGGTCTTTTTCACAGACCAGATACAACACAGGCTCACTGAAAAGCGAGCCTGCATCCTTAGTACTTTATTATGATTACTCAGCAGCCGCTTCTGTGCTTTCTGCTGCTTCAACCACTTCTTCAATATCGCCAGTAGATACTGATGCACGACCTTCTAAGATTGCATCAGCCATACTTGTTGTATAAAGCTTGATAGCGCGCATAGAGTCATCGTTACCAGGGATGATGTAATCAACACCATCAGGGTTACTGTTTGTATCAACAACAGCAATTACTGGAATGTTTAATTTGTTTGCTTCTTGAATTGCAATACGTTCGTGATCAACGTCAATAACGAATAATGCATCAGGTAAACCACCCATTTTACGGATACCACCGATACTTTTTTCTAATTTTTCTTGTTCACGAGTTAAGTTTAAAACTTCTTTCTTTTTCAAACCATCTAATTTGCCAGTTTCAACCATATCTTGGATTGAATCTAAACGTTTGATTGATTGACGAACTGTTTGGTAGTTAGTCAACATACCACCTAACCAACGGCGGTTAACAAATGGCATTCCTGCACGTTCAGCATCTTCACGAATAGGATCTTGGGCAGCACGTTTAGTACCAACGAATAAGATACGACCTTTTTTAGATGCCAGTTTACCAACAAAGTTTAGTGCATCATTGAACATAGGCAAGCTGTGCTCTAAGTTCATGATATGAATATTATTACGTTTACCAAAGATAAATGGACCCATTTTTGGATTCCAGTAACGAGTTTGGTGACCGAAGTGAACGCCTGCTTCTAGCATTTGGCGCATTGTTGTTTTAGCCATTATTTATAAAACCTTATATTAAAAAGTGGGGTTAAACCTCCACACACCCCAAGTATCGACTAAACTGCCGAAGCAGTTAGCACCCCGAAACCTGTGACGGTGCATGTGTGATTTTGCCTTCAAATAGGCGCGCATATTATTCCATATATTCCATATAAAAACAAAGCTAAATCACTCTAGCTAACTCAACTTCAATACATTATTACTGGCTGTTAACACTATTTTACGGCACACTATAATCTTACACCCACATTTACAAACTCAATCACGGAATAATTTTTATGGCTGTTACTATAAAAACTGAAGATGAAATCCTTAAAATGCGTGTTGCTGGCCGTCTAGCGGCAGAAGTACTCACCATGATTACACCTCATGTTAAAGCTGGTATCACAACCGATGAGCTCGACCAAATCTGCCATAATTATATTGTTGACGTTCAAGATGCGATTCCCGCACCGTTAAACTATCATGGCTTTCCAAAATCTATTTGCACCTCCGTCAATCACGTTATTTGCCACGGTATCCCTGGTAATAAAAAGCTGAAAGATGGTGATATCATCAATATTGATATCACTGTTATTAAAGATGGGTATCACGGTGATACTAGTATGATGTTTCACGTAGGTGAAACATCCATTATTGCTAAACGTTTATGTGCTAATGCTCGTGAAGCCATGCTTATTGGTATTGCCATGGTTAAACCTGGCATTCAGTTGGGCGATATTGGTCATGCTATTCAAAAGCATTCTGAAGCTCAAAACTTCTCTATTGTCCGTGAATATTGTGGTCACGGTATTGGTAAAGTCTTTCATGAAGATCCTCAGGTTCTACACTATGGAGAGCCAAATACAGGGCTTGTATTAGAAGCAGGAATGACATTTACTATTGAGCCGATGGTTAATGCTGGTAAACGTCATATAAAACAGCTTCCCGATAAATGGACTGTTGTCACTAAAGATCGCTCATTATCTGCCCAATGGGAGCACACTATCCTGGTCACTGATACTGGCCATGAAATTCTCACCTTACGTGAAGACGAGACAATCTAAATCATCATGGTTGATTCACTTTGGAATATCGGTTCAAACCAAGCACCGGCAGAAACGAATGCCGATAGTAAATTCTATCGAGAAGCGCTTAAGCAAGGTCAGGTCTATTTAAACGAACTGTTTAATTCCCAGCATGACATTATTGATTTGGTTGAACTACGCTCTCACTTTGTTGATGAAGTATTGCAACAGCTCTGGCAGAATCATATCAGCGAGAAGGCTCCTGTTAATCTGCTTGCAGTAGGCGGCTATGGTCGAGGTGAACTTCACCCCTATTCCGATATTGACCTATTGGTCATTCTAGATGAGTCAGTCTCAGATACCCCTCCAAGTGGTTTATCGTCATTTCTAACTCAGCTATGGGATATTGGCTTAGAAATTGGTCATAGTGTTCGTACTATTGAAGAGTGTCGCCATCAGGCTGCAGACGACATAACTATAGCGACCAACCTTCTTGAAACACGTTACTTATGTGGTGAAAAGAACCTCTACGATCAATTACAACAACTCACTGTTAACCATAAAACATGGGATACCCGTCGTTTTTACCAACAAAAACGGCAAGAGCAAGATAAACGTCACGAAAAATATAACGACACTGCCAATAACCTAGAACCAAATATCAAAGAATCTCCAGGTGGATTACGAGACCTCCAGATTATCAGTTGGGTTGCCCAGCAACATTTCAGTGTGAGTGACTTAAAAGGCCTTAATACTGAGGGATTCATCTCGGATTCTGAATATGCAACGTTAGAAGCATCTCAACGCTTTTTGTATCGTATTCGCTTTGCTCTGCACAATATTGCAAGCAGAAAAGAAGAAAAGCTGCTGATTGATCATCAGCGAGAATTAGCTATACAGCTTGGTTACCAAGAAACAGAAAATCGCCTTGCTGTTGAAGTGTTCATGAAAGATTATTACCTATGTGCCCGTTCTGTAGGGCAAATGAATGATCTGCTTCTTCAACTATTTGAAGAAAATATTATTCTGGCTAATGAACCTCGTCACATTTCTATAATTAACAGACGGTTCCAAGTACATAATGGATATTTAGAAACTATCAATTCAGGTATTTTTGCTTTCTACCCGATTGCTATGCTGGAGCTATTTCTAATATTACAACAACACTCGGAAATAAAAGGTGTTAGGGCAGATACAATTCGCCAGTTATACGCACATAGACATCTTATTAATCATCGTTTTCGTAATGATATTAAAAGTCGGTCTTTATTCATGGAAATTATTCGCCAACCCACTGGCCTAACCCATGAATTTAGACGAATGAACAAATATGATGTACTAGGGGCCTATTTGCCTGAGTTTGGTCAAATCGTTGGTCAAATGCAGCACGATCTTTTCCATATTTATACTGTCGATGAACACACTCTATTCCTAGTTAGAAACTTACGCCGCTTCTCTTGTGATGAGTATAAAAATGAATTTCCGCTTTGTTCAGAAGTCTACTATCAATTACCAAAAGCAGAGTTATTATTTATAGCTGGCTTATATCATGATATTGCAAAAGGCCGAGGTGGTGATCACAGTCAACTAGGTGTCGTCGATGCAAGACAGTTCTGTAAACAACATTCGCTAAGTGACAAAGACACTGAGACAGTAACATTCCTTGTTCGACAACATTTAACCATGTCATCGACTGCTCAGAAATTTGATCTAAATGATCCTGATGTAATCAAAGCATTTGCAGCCAAAGTAAAAACAACGGAGCGACTTAACTACCTGTACCTATTAACTGTAGCCGATATTCGAGCGACCAATGATAATCTATGGAATGGTTGGCGAGATTCACTGCTAAGACAGCTTTACCATGCGACAAAGCAGTGGATAGAACATAATGAGCAAATGGCAAAAAGTACTGAAGAAATAAGTCGCCAGAGACAACGACAAGCGCTTCATCAATTAGCTCTTCAATCATGGTCAGAAGAAAAAGTGGTCACACTGTGGCAAGCCTACGATGTTGATTACTTTCTTCGCCACACGACAGATCAGATTGTCTGGCAAACCTCGATGCGCCTCAAAGAGCTTCAAGCCGAACAGTTAATCCATATTCGTGAGCACGAAGAGCAAAATACTTTAGAAGTATTTATATTTACTAAAGACAGACCTCGCGTATTTGCAGCGACTACAGCTTGCTTGGAGCAGCTCCAGTTAGATATTCTTGATGCCAAAATAAGCAGTACCTTAGATGATGACTCACTCAACACCTATGTCGTCACCAATCCTCACCAAGATAAACAAGCAATTATCACTGCACTTGAAACCTGCTTGATGAACCTTGATGAAATAAAAACCTATTGCCCAGTCATTACGCCTCGGACAATGAAATTATTTCAAACTGAGTCAGTTATTAGCTTCAAACAAAATGATCAACAAAACCATACAATCCTTGAGATCCACACTCATGACCGCTTAGGCTTAGTTTCAATCATTGCTCAAGTTTTTTTACAGTGTGATATCCAAGTTATTAATGCAAAACTAACAACCCTGGGCGACCAAGTCGAAGATGTATTTTTCATCTCTAATTTATCAGGGGAGCCTTTACTTACTAAAGAACAAGATGCGCTCAAAGCTGAGTTAATTAATCGCCTTTCTCATTGACACAAAAATGGCGTAGCAGTCATAAATAACTGTCTACGCCATTTGTTATTTACTAATTAATTTCTTAATCTTTTACACTCAATAAGTCAGACCATTTAGACATCTTTTTGTCGCTAATTCCTTTTACATTAGTTAACTCATCAACTGAATTAAAGGAGCCATGCTCTTGTCTATAGTTAATAATAGACATTGCAGTAGACTCCCCTACACCATTCAATGCTTGCAACTGGTCCGATGTCGCTGTATTGATATTAATTTTATCGACTGCAAACGCTAATGACGTCGATAAAATCACTCCCATAAGTACTGCTAAAAACCCTTTTTTCAACATATCCATAATCTCCTTGTTTAATAAACCATCATTCAATTGACGGTAAAATAAAGACTAATTAAATAATATTTATTTAGCAAGTAGAGGGTTAGAAAAAAACCTATAGTGAGTAATAGCTCTCATAAATTTTAATGAGTAATACCATCTCGACGAAGCACTTTAACAAAAGTGAGCCATAAAATTTTGATATCAAACCAGAATGACTGCTGCTGTAGGTATACTTCATCTAACACGACTTTATCTGGAATGGGGAGCTCATCACGTCCATTAATCTGAGCCCAACCTGTTAAACCTGGAATTAACTCATGCACACCTTTTTGTGTACGTAAGGCAACTAAATCGTCTTGATTGAATAAAGCAGGTCTAGGTCCAACAAAACTCATATCACCTTTTAGAATTGACCATAGCTGTGGTAGTTCATCTAAGCTTGATTTACGCAGAAAATCACCCACAGGAGTCAAAACACTTTTAGGATCAGCCAATAAATGAGTAGCTACAGCAGGTGTATCAACTTTCATGCTCCTGAACTTAGGCATGCTAAAAATTAAATTATTGCGACCCACTCGTTCAGACCAATATAAGGCAGGACCTTTCGAGGTCAACTTTACTAAAAGAGCTGTAAGTAATATAGGTAGAAGTAAAACACTTGCAGCAATTAATGCCAAAAGTAAATCAAATAGTCTTTTCATTTTCTAAATATGCATCCGCTGTTTTTTTTAACTGTTCGTCCATTGTTATTACTGGTTGCCAGCCTAATAAATCTCTTGCTTTGGAGCTATCTACTTGTAAAGAGCTAAATAACCGACTTACCACATCA
>CALCCU010000113.1 GCA_937900515.1 uncultured Gammaproteobacteria bacterium
GGACGGAACCGCTCGCTACCGCGACCGGTTCCGTCCTAACGGCTGTCGGCAATGATGCTCTTATCAAACGTACAGTTGACATTGAATTTCCCTTCAATCAAAATGATGGAATGCATGCAAATCCTACGAAACAGACAGCTCAAATTATCATCATTCCATAGGAATGGTGGGATTGTTGATGCGTCACTAATTTATCAAACCCGCCCAAGAGGCGGGTTTTCTATTTCTGCCTCTGGGTAATAGTCCTTGGAGGAACTGGAATGAAAAAAGTAGCAGTCTTCGGTAAGCCCGCTAATGGGAAATCCACTTTAAGCAAAAGACTTGCATCAGCCACCGGAATAAAATTGTATGCTTTGGATTCAATTTTATATGAAAAGAATGGCCAAGAGATAGATAGGGAAAGTTATGAAGAGGCTCACGAGAAGATTCTCTCCTCTGAAGAGTGGATTATTGAAGGTTTTGGCCCAATAAATTCATTGAATTCTTTCCATAGACGCTTGGAAGAAGCCGACACTCTTATCTACATAGAGTTGCCTTACTTGGTTACCTATTGGTTAGTAACCAAGCGGTTCATTAAAGGATTGGTCAAAAAACCAGAAGGTTGGCCTGATGGGAGTTCTATATTAAAGGGGACGCTTAATAGCTACAAGGTATTAAAGCTTTGCCCCAAATTTTGGAACAATGGGTTCTTACAAAAGCTGGAGAAACTATCGGCAAACAAGAAACTGTATGTCATTCGGTCGATTTCTGAGTTAAATAGCTTTATTGAGAAAAATGTGCAATAAATCGCTTATAACAAGCACATTAAAAATCGCCCACAAAAAACGTGGGCTGAACTCGCTGACGCTCGCCTTTTATGTGAGCGTTAGCGATTTGTTCTAATTTTGTTCGTTTAGAATTTGAATGTGGATGAGGCAATCATAGTGCTATTAAAAACGTTTTCGATTGGTTTGTTGCTTGCTTTTGTTGAAGTTGTAAATGGAAATATCAGAGTACGAGTTTTACATCATCTATGCGGTAAAAAACTAGCGAAAAAGATCAGTTTCTTTTCAGGCACAACATTAATATACGCTATATCCTGGTTTACATTACCATGGATTTATCCCGCCAATTATTTTGACTGTTTTAAAATAGGTTTTGTCTGGTTGTTGATTATGCTAGGGCTAGACATATATTTTGGGAGATATGTATTTAAATTCAAATGGAATAGAATAATCGAAGATTTTAATCCATTTAAGGGTAATCTACTTAGTGTAGGTATGTTTTTGCTTTTCTTAAGTCCTAGTATCGTGTTTTGGATACATTCCAGTAATTAAATGGGACGCTACCCTTTTATATTGGGCCGGCCTCGTGGACGATAGCGTAAAATGCTATTTGCTTTCTGCTCAAGCTTCTCAATAAAACTATCTGAACCGCAGGGCAAGCCTTTTTCTACATACCTTTCCAATATATTCGTTACTGCTTTACTCTCAGCAACACTCAACCAGTCAGACCACTGTTCATCTGGTATTCCAACGAGCAGTTTTGCATAGCTAGATAAGGCTGCACTCTCAACAAGGCCACAATGAAAACCGGCACTTGACCATTTATAGTCTTCGGCTTTTTCTACCATACCGGCCTCAACGGGATTTCTTTCAACATATCGAATAGCTGAATAAGTGTGAGCATCATCTAATGCTGATGAAAAAAAGCGACCTTGCCATAAATGACCTGTCCAACCATGCTGCTTGTTGATGTACTGGGCATATCTCATATGAAGCGGCTTTAATACTTTCTGCAAGCCATCTTCTGTTTTAGGAACCAAAATTAAATGAATGTGATTATCCATTAAACAGTAAGCAGCGATAATCACATGATGCTTTTTACAGTAGTCGATAAGCAACTCAAGATAAAATTGCTTATCATCATCATTGAAAAACACATCTTCACGTCGGTTTCCACGTTGAGTGATGTGATGGGGAAGGTTAGGAAAGACGTGTCGGGCTACTCTAGGCATGAGACAATAAACGCAACTTAGACAATTAAAGGGTAGCGTCCCCTTTTAGGAAAAAGATTAATGAAGGTTTTAGTAGTCGGTGCAAGTGGAGCAACAGGACGACTCTTAGTCGAACAATTACTTAGTCTAGATGTCGAAGTAAGTGCAATCATTCGATCGCCCGATGCATTGCCTGACAATCCTAATTTATCCAAAATTCACGCTTCTGTTCATAGCCTGACTAGCTCAGAAATGGCCGTACATATAAAAGGATGTAATGCTGTTGTTTCTTGCCTAGGCCATAATCTTACGTTTCAAGGTATGTTTGGTAGCCCTAAATTACTGGTAACAGAGACCATTCAATGTATATGCAGTGCTATTCAATCTTTAAATTTGGATCAGCCTGTTAAAGTAATACTTATGAATACAACAGGAAATAGCAATGGAGACATTCCCGAGAAACCTCCATTAAGTCAACGTATTGTTGTTTCAATATTAAGAGCTTTACTCCCCCCGCATGTAGATAATGAAAAAGCAGCAGATTTTTTGCGTACTCAAATCGGACAAAATAATAATGCCATTGAATGGGCTGCCGTTCGGCCTGATGCTCTAACAGATGAAAAAGAGCTTACAGCTTATAACATTCATCCCTCTCCTATTAGAAATGCAATTTTTGATGCTGGTGCAACAAGCAGGATCAACGTAGCAAATTTTATGGCTGAACTAATATTAAACGAAAGTGTTTGGAAGAAATGGAAAGGTCGTATGCCCGTAGTTTATAATAGATAACAACACACGGCATAGGCTGATATCTTAGCTGTGCTTGTAGCGTTAGGCATACTTACTAAAGCAGGAGTAAACTAATGATACACCTAATTTATATAAGCTCTGCTACTAGCTGGCCATCCGAAGATGACCTAAAGCAATTATTGGCTCAATCTAGAGCCAGAAATCTAAAGCTAAATATTACCGGTATGCTGCTCTATGACAACGCGACATATATGCAAGTATTAGAAGGCCGAGAAAAAGATGTGCATGACATATATAACTCAATTCTCAAAGACCCTAGAAACACTGGTAATGTTGTGCTTGTAGAAGAAGAAATTAGTCAAAGAGACTTTCAGAATTGGAGTATGGGGTTTAAGATTTTAAAAAGTTGTTCCTCAGAAGAGTTACCTGGATTTCAAGATGCTTTCAATGGAAAGCTTGATAAAGAATTAGCTGTCAAAAACACCTCTAAAGCACTGGCGTTACTTATGGGCTTCGCAAAACATGTCTAACACGTCTCTCAAGCAAAGATGCTAAAAATCATGGTGTACGTCAGTTTAAACCTTAAGTGCAACCAAATCCTATTCTCGTATTAAACTACTAAATTATAAAGTTGCTATTTTTACAGGGGCGCAACGAGGAATCAGCACGAAGCAAACTACAACACTGCGTAAGATACTGCAATCGGAGGCTTCGCCTAACACGCTGAGTATCAACTTTGATGTATGACAACCATTAAAACTGCAAGGAAATATCAATGTCACTAGAAAGTAAACAAAACTCGTTGGTACTGGGTATATTCATATTGCTTGGATTAACATCGCTTGGCTACCTGCTGGGAAGTTCCGCTCTTAAATATAAAGAATATGAACGAACGGTAACCGTGAAAGGCTTATCCGAAAAAGAGTTTGGCGCTGATATTGTAATTTGGCCCATACAATTTACAGCGGCAGGCAATAACCTTGAAGAACTCTATGAAGCGATCGACCAAAACACCAGCAAAATAAGTGCGTTTTTAACCGCCAAGGGTATTGATAAAAAAGAGGTTTCATTTGCGGCACCTTCGATCACTGATAAATCGGCTCAGCAATATGGCGGTCATCAAAAGGCGGAGTTTCGCTATACGGCTATTCAAACGGTTACGGTTTACTCGAGCTTTATTGATTCGGTTCGAAAAGTAATGGGCGAGTTATCAGAGCTAGGTAAACAAGGCATTGTATTTACTGGTGGCAATTATCAATCTCAAACTGAGTATTTATTTACTCGCCTCAACGAGATAAAACCAGAGATGATTGAAGAAGCGACCCGTAAAGCACGAGAAGTTGCAGAAAAGTTCGCATCAGACTCAAAAAGTAGCCTTGGCAAAATTAGGAAGGCAACTCAAGGTCAATTCAGTATCTCCGCTAGAGATAAAAATAATCCACATATTAAGAAAGTGAGAGTGGTTTCCACCGTAGAGTACTATTTGTCTGACTAAGAAATATAGGACTAATATGGCTTCAGATGAAAATTTCGTGAAGTTTATTGCCGAACAAGTTGAGACTGTTGGCAATATCCGCTACCGGAAAATGTTTGGCGAATATGCCTTGTATTGCAATGAAAAAGTGGTCGCCTTAATCTGCGATAATCAATTATTTGTCAAAAGAAGTAATGCTGGCCGTGCATTTATCGGTGATGTTGTTGAATCACCTGCATACAAGGGTGCAAGGCCATCCTTTTTAATAGAAGATCAATGTGAAGACAAAGAATGGTTGAGCGAACTGATTCGATTAACGGAAAAAGAATTGCCCCTTCCTAAAAAGAAAAAAGTACCTAACCCAAGCTCATAAAAGGGCAGCCCCCTTTTTATAACAATTATTAAGGATATTCACCGATGTCATTTAGCTCTTTAGGCTTGTGTGATGAATTATTAAAAGCCGTTGCAGAGCAAGGTTATACATCGCCCTCCCCCATACAGCTTGAAGCGATTCCCGCCGTTCTTAGTCAGCGAGATGTGATGGCGGTGGCACAGACAGGTACGGGAAAAACAGCTGCCTTTACACTACCTATGGTGCAGCTTTTATCTAACGCCCCTAGTCTACAGTCTCAATCTATACGTGCCTTAGTTATTACTCCTACCCGTGAACTCGCGGCTCAAGTTGCAAAGAGCATTGAAAACTACAGCCGTCATATGAATATTCGCTCTACAGCGGTGTTTGGTGGCGTGAGGATTGAACCACAGATTGCTGAACTGCAAGATAGCGTGGATGTGCTGATTGCTACGCCGGGCCGTTTAATGGATCTTTATAATCAGCAAGCCGTTAACTTTGATCAGCTTGAAATGTTTGTCTTGGATGAGGCTGATCGTATGTTGGAGTTGGGCTTTATCGACGATATTCGTGCAATCCAAAAACTACTGCCTAATAAACGCCAAACCTTGATGTTTTCTGCGACCTTTTCTAAAGAAATTAAATCACTCGCTAAGGGCATGTTAAATCAACCTTTGTTGATTGAAGTGACTGCTGCAAATAGCATTGTCGATACCATCACTCAAAAATTATATCCCGTAGTCAAAGAGTACAAAGGTGACTTATTAACCTACCTAATTAAAAAGAACCGCTGGTCGCAAATATTGGTATTTAGTCGTACTAAACAGGGAGCCGATAATTTAGTCATCCATCTGAAAAAGGCAGGTATTCATGCCGAGTCAATTCATGCCAATAGAACCCAGCATGCACGTACACTTGCACTAGAAGGTTTTAAAAATGGAACGGTTCGGGCCCTGGTCGCCACTGATATTGCTTCTCGAGGTATTGACATAGAACAACTGCCCTGTGTGGTTAACTTTGACCTCCCCTATGTTGCTGAAGACTATGTACATCGCATTGGTCGTACTGGCCGAGTTGGCACTGCGGGTTTAGCGGTGTCATTTTTCAGTGAAGATGAATCAAAGCAATTACAATCTATTGAACGCCTCATCGGCCATTCCTTAGATCGTGAAATCGTTCATGGCTTTGCACCTCTTGCCTCTGATAAGCCTAAAGTTAGCTCTCCGTATGACGATGAAGAGTTTGGCAATTTTGAACCCGATCCTAAGCCGAAAAATCGAGGTAAACTTCGAGGGCGCGGTAAGCGTGGTGGTAAAGTAGCTAATCGGAACCGCAATCATTGAAGAAACTCCTCAGCTAGAAGTAATTGTAGCTAGCATTAACTTATCTAGACAATTGCCTAAGACGTCGTCCATAATTTATCTGTTCAAATAGTCGTTAACACCACTGTTAATAAGGGTCATAAAGTGAAAAAATATTTTGAAAACTTGGCAAAAGCATTATTGGCTCAACCCTTTGGTGATTTAAGTTCTGGCCAGCAAAAAGTAATAGAAAGTATTGCTGAAAATACTGCCGTATCTGAAAACGTCAATGAAACTTTCCATGACAGCTTAACAAACGGTCAACTCTTAGCCGATAAAATAGCTTCTTTTGGTGGTTCATGGACATTTATAGGCCTATTTTTATCATTTATAGTCGGGTGGATCCTCATAAATACGATATGGCTGACAGGGGGAACAAACTTTGACCCTTACCCGTTTATTTTATTAAATTTAGGACTTTCTAGCTTAGCCGCTTTTCAAGCTCCTATAATCATGATGTCTCAAAACAGGCAAGCAGCAAAAGATCGATTAGAGCAAAAAGCAACGTTTGAAATAAATTTAAAGTTGGAATTAGAGTTAATGAGACTTCATGAAAAATTTGATGTACTTAAAAATGAGCTCGACAATAAATGAAAATACTCATCTTTATTGTTGTAATCATCGCCTTTTTTGGATGTATTCGACTTAGTAATTCTGTGGTTAAAAGCTATGGTGATAAACGAGATGTCAGTGCATACAGAATCAAGTACATTGCTAAAACTCTTGATATAGCGCTACTTGTTTTTTTCTCAATCTTGTTAGCTAATTTATCAGGCATTGAGTATTCACAAATATCAATTTTTCTGTCTTCCGTCTTTGCCATAATAGGTGTTGCTCTTTTTGCACAATGGTCAATCTTAAGCAATATAACAGCAAGCTTAATTATATTTTTTGCTTTCCCTTATCGGGTCGGAGACAAAATTAAGGTGATTGATAAAGACGACGACATTAGCGGAATCATTGAAGAGATAACACTTTTCCATGTTCTAATCAAAAGAGGCGATGAAATAATTACTTATCCTAATACATTAATTTTGCAGAAAGGTGTTATTAAAGTTCCAAGTGATAGTAAGTCTTTAGAACCTCATTCTGATGTGCATGATGATTGATAACCATCGTTTGTTGTCACACTAATATTGTTGAGTATATTCTTGATAAAAAAGCACTCACTATTCTTATTAATAGTATTGAGCATCAGCGCTCTTTTGATTGGCTATGCTTTTGATTTCAAAACACCGTTTTATCGTTATTCCCCCGAGCGCTTTGAAACAGCCATTACACAATTTGAGCAGAACGACGCTCAGTTAGCAGAGCTTCAACCTGACGGCATTATGTTTTATGGCAGTTCGAGTATTCGTGGCTTGCAGACTCCCATTGCACAAAGCTTTCCGAGCTTAAACATAATCGTAAGAGGGTTTGGCGGTAGTATGATGCACGATCTCTTGTTCTATTTTGACCGTGTAGTATTACCACATGAGCCTAAAATATTATTTATATATGCAGGTGAAAACGATGTTAGCGCCCATGTTTGGCAACACACCATTCTTGATAGATTGACTCAGATAATTGGAAAAGTTAAAACTCATTTACCGAACACACAGGTGTATTTTATATCTATCAAACCAACGCCCTATCGTTGGTCTCTAAATAATGAGCAGAAAAAAGTAAATCTCTTAGTTCAATCACTTGCTGAACAATCAGATCAGCTTAATTTCATTGACATTGACCCCATCATGCTCAATCAAGCAAATCAACCTGAGCCAAGCTTGTTCCAAGCAGATGGGATTCATATGTCTCCAGCTGGTTATCAACGTTGGATTAATTTAATAAAGCCAATATTAATCCCCAAAAAAAGCGAACCTTAAATAAATAAGGTTCGCTGAGTCAATTCTCTATATATACTGCTTTCTCAATATATAACTAGCATCGACCATCGCTTGCAAAGCAGGTTTCACTTGCTGCCAGTTCCGTGTTTTCAATCCACAATCGGGATTCACCCACAGTTTATCAATATCAATTCGCTCCGCTGCTTTTTGCATTAGTGAAACGATCCCTTCTACTGATGGGACATTCGGTGAGTGAATATCGTACACCCCAGGACCAATATCATTGGGATAGTTAAAGGCGTTAAACACATCTAACAATTCCATATCCGAGCGGGAGGTTTCAATCGTAATCACATCAGCATCCATATCAGCTATCGCTTCGATAATGTCATTAAACTCTGAATAACACATATGAGTATGAATTTGAGTTTGATCGCTGACTCCATTTGCACTTACTTTAAAACAATTTACCGCCCATTTTAAATATTCCTGCCATTGAGATTGTCTTAACGGTAAACCTTCTCGTAATGCTGCTTCATCAATTTGAATCATTTCGATACCTGCTGCTTCAAGATCTTTAACCTCATCTCTAATCGCTAAAGCTAATTGCAAGCAAGTTTCTGAGCGTGGTTGATCATCACGTACAAATGACCAATTCAACATAGTCACAGGACCCGTTAGCATACCTTTTACAGGCTTATCACTGAGGGACTGCGCATAATTAGCCCACTCGACTGTGATTGGTTTTGGACGTGAAATATCACCGTAGATAATAGGAGGCTTCACACAGCGTGATCCATAGGATTGAACCCAGCCGTATTGACTAAAGGCATAACCTTCAAACTGTTGGCCAAAATACTCCACCATATCATTACGCTCTGCTTCACCGTGAACCAATACATCAAGGCCAATTTCTTCTTGAAGCACTACCGTATTTTGGATTTCTTGCTTTATAAACTGCTGATAACTTTGTTCATCTAATTTCCCTAATTTATATTGCTTGCGTGCTTGACGTATTTCAGGAGTTTGAGGAAATGAGCCAATCGTAGTAGTTGGAAAGGCAGGCAGTTTGAAACGTTCTTTTTGAATCACTGCACGGCTTGAATAATTACTTTTTCGTTCAGCCATACTTTTATCTACTTGCTGTAAACGTGTTTGAATAATCGGATTATGAACGATACTTGCTTGCTGACGAGTAGTGATTGCTAAGGCATTATCTGCCAGCTGTTTAGCAACATACTCACGGCCATTATTAAGCGCTAAAGCAATGGTATTTAACTCTGCTAGTTTTTGTACGGCAAAGGATAACCAACTTGCTATTTCCGAGTTTAACTCCGTTTCACTTTCTAGATCGACTGGCACATGAAGTAATGAACAAGAAGGTGCTAACCACAACCTGTCTTTCAATCTTGCATGAATAGGCTCTAACCAATTGATCACAGCATTCAGGTCTGTTTTCCAGATATTTCGTCCATTAACAACACCTAATGACAACACTTTATGAGCAGGTAACCAATCAATGATTTTATTCACTTCCTCAAAGCCATTAATCGCATCAATATGTAAGCCTCCAACGGGTAATTCACATGCCAACAATAAGTTTTCTTGTAACTGACCGAAGTAGCTGGTTAACAATATTTTTGGTGGCGTTCTATTCAATGCCAAATAAGCTTGTTTAAATGCATTTTGCCAGTCCAAATTAAGCTCGGTAATCAAAATAGGCTCATCAATTTGCACCCACTCTACTCCTTGCTTCTCTAACTCTAATAGCAACTGTTGGTAGACAATCAAGATATCATCTAATAGTGACAATTTATCAGTTTCATCTTTTGATTTACCCAACCATAAATAACTGACAGGCCCTAAAATAACGGGTTTAATTGTGTGACCAAGCTCCTTTGCTTCTTTTATTTGAGCTAAGAAACGATCGGCATGCAGTGAAAAACGCGTATTCGCATCAAACTCAGGCACAATATAATGGTAGTTAGTGTCAAACCATTTAGTCATTTCTCCCGCTGCGCTTTGTTGGCAAAATGACGTGCTTTGTGATTGACCACGGGCAATTTGAAATAAACGATCTAAGTCACTCGCCTCTTTATCAATTCGATCGGGTTCATTGCCTAATAAAATACTGGTATCGAGCACATGGTCGTAAAAAGAAAAATCACCTACAGGAACATAATCTAAATCTGCTTGTAACTGCCAATGCTTATTACGAAGTGTTTGCGCAGTCTGTTCAAGTTGGTCCTGCCTGATCTCATCACGCCAATAGGATTCTAGTGCAAATTTAAGTTCACGTTGTTTACCAATCCTAGGAAAGCCAAGGTTATGAGTGGTTATCATCTTTCTGTCCGTTATCTCTGAATAAAAAAACACTATTGTAGAGACAGAACATCATGAGTAATAATGATGTTTTACTGTAAACCTATAAGATTTACTCATATATGATTGAGCGTAGCCATTTAAGAATCATTCAAGCACTCGCCGATAACGGTACATTGACCGCAGCAGCCAATGCCTTATTTCTTACTCAACCCGCCCTGTCTCATCAGATGCGATATTTGGAGAAAAAGCTCGAAGTCACCTTATGGGAGCGGGATGGTCGTTCATTACGATTAACCCAAGCAGGCAATTTACTACTACAAGTAGCGCGGCAGTTACTACCTGTTTTTGAACAGACTGAAAAAACACTAATAGCCTATGGTGAAGGACGTTCAGGCATTCTAAGACTTGGGGTTGAGTGTCATCCTTGTTATGAGTGGCTTAAAAAAATTCTGGCCGATTTCTTAAGCGCAATGCCTGATATGGATGTTGATATTATTAATAAATTTCAGTTTTCAGGCATGGAAGGTTTGCTTAATCATCATGTCGATTTATTAGTTACGCCTGATCCAGTTAGACTGAAAGGCCTGCATTTTGAGCCTTTATTTGATTATGAAGTGGTATTGCTAGTCGCTCAATCTCACCCTCTTGCAGGCCAAAAGACAGTAACCGCGGAACAGCTTAGTGATGAATTATTAATGACCTTTCCCGTAGCCCATGAGCGTTTAGATATTTTCACCCAATTTTTATTGCCTGCAGCGGTTACTCCAAAAACAAAAGCAATTGAGTCACTGGATATTATGGTACAGATGGTGGCGCTGAACCGAGGAATCACCGTTTTACCAAGCTGGTTGGCCGATGACTATAGTGAAAAATTACCTGTTACCCGTGTTCGACTGGGTAAACGAGGCATTAATAAAACACTGTATGCAGCTATGCGTGAAACGGATCAAAGCATTAAATATATGCAGGAGTTTATTGATTTAGGCAAAGCAAATGCTATGACTGCTCATTAAAAATAGCGTGCTAATTCGAGCTGAATATAGTCATCACGTCTAATTTGATATAACGAAGACTGGGCTTGATCTGACTTGAATATTCGACCTTCTAATGAGAGGGTCCAGTTATTACCAAACCGACGACTTGCCTCAATATTCCATGCTGCATCACTGCTGTCTAGATCTTGAACCAGACCAACTAACAGTTCGGTCGATTGTTCATCATTCCATGTAATACGACTACCTATCATTACATCATTTTCAAACGGCGTAATTAATTCATCGTTACGATCATCAAATAAATACTCACTTATCAGGCCAACGTCATAGTTACTTTCAAACACACCATAAAAAGTGTATTCAAAACCACCCGTTAAGGCTGTGAAGGTTTCTGAGCTAGTATCCCGACGGATGACTTCTAACTTCCACAACCATGAATCAGTGGTATTTTGTAACTCAAGGCCCGTTTGGTTCATGACTTCATAATAAGGGGTTAATGCTGTTGCAGTGCTGTTAAGCTGTAAAACTGGCTCTCGGTTTGTGCCATAAAAATGCGATAAAGCGACATCCCAATTCCCAATAGATTGTGACCAACGCATGGCGACATCAAGGTGATGTTGTTTGGCTCCTGACTCATATCTAGCGTTATCAGTATCAACCACTAATTGACTGCGTAAGCGCCCTTGTTTACCTACAAAGGTACGTTCACGGAAATAGGGTAAAACAAACAAGTCAAATGTTCCCCAGTCTTTAAAAAAACTGAGATTTATCATCGGCTGGCCGAGTTTGTCTTCAGTATCTGTATTTTCAACTAAGTCAGTTTGATTTATTACATCAACCAAGTGTTGTGACTCTGTAACGCCCCAATAGACTTTACCTACACCTAAGCGTACTTCCCACTCATCTTCTGCTATTAGCCAGCGTGCTTCACGTAAATCAGCATGCGTGCGTTCTGCATCTTCGCTATCTACACGTAGAAAAGGCGCGACAATTATGCTTTGTCGGCCATCATCCCATTCATGGTAAAACTCAGGTGCAAACACAGCTGAAATATCATGTTCACCCACGCCTTCATTGAACGTTTGATGGGGAAAGTAACGATATTCAAGCGCACTGTAACCAGACCACTCAGCAGCTTGTGCTGAACTTTGTACTAACAATAGGCCTACAGAAAGCAGTAATATTTTAGCGTTGGCGTTTAAGATCATTTTTCTCAAAGTCTTTATCTGTTAAACCCGTTCTAAATTTATAGTTACTAAATTTCAATTCGGTGGATTTACCATTTTGTTTATTTTCCATTGTCATTGTTAGCGGACGCCAATATTGATCGAGGAATTTTTGATAATCACTAAATTGTTGTGTTTTTAATAAGCTATTTTTTCTATCAAAATAATCAACTTTTCGAAGTTGGTATTCTGCCTTATCTATCCACAATATACTTTTGGTATAACCCGAATATTTATAAAGTGGTTTGGTTTCTACTACAAAGCAATCCATGCCATCAATAACTTCATCACTTAAATAGACATAACTGTATTTTTCGATTTCAAATGAGCTGATATCTTCATAAGCAAACTCACTGCCCATAAATGGCCCTGATTTGTTGCTTGATGAAATGCGTTTCACACGTTTTAATGCGGGTAAAAAGATCCATTGCTCATCGGCATCAAGTGCATGAGAATAAGTTAGAAATGCCGTACCTTTCACATCTCTTGGCTGATCGAATACCGTCAGACTTTTATCGCCATCCCCTTCGACTTCAAGACTTTTAATTCGCATCTCACGAATACTTTCTCCGCCTTTTTTATTTCTGAGAGTCATTAACAGATCAGCGGAGCTGTCCACCCAGCCTTTATCTCTATTATCAGATTCTGTAATAATCGCTAAGCCTTTTTCTGCGGCAGTTTCCGCCTGAACTGTTGGTAATAATCCAACAAGTAAAAGCATTGTCACTATTCCTTTATACATGACGTTTTTCCTCGAGTTTCATTAATAAGGGTGGTAAAAATAAGAAATCCATAATCAAAGCAATCGCAATGGTGACGGCAGTCATCACGCCCATATCGGCATTTAGTGAAAAGTGAGACTGTGCTAAAACAATAAAGCCTGTAACTAATACTAATGACGTCACCCAAAGTGCCACACCAACTGTATTAAAGGCGTAACGAATAGCTTGTTCCGTATTCAGTCCTTTTTCACGTCGCGCACGTAGGTATTTACTCAAAAAATGCACGGTATCATCAACAACAATCCCTAGTGTCATCCCCGTTACAACAGACAGTGACATGCCCACTTGTCCGACAGTGAAGCCCCATATGCCAAAGGCCATGCCCGCTGGTAACAAGTTGGGAGCGAGACTGACAAGCCCCACTCGAAATGAACGCAGCGCTAACATCAAAATAAAAGAAATGAGCACTAGAGCGAGTGTAGTGCCCACCAACATACTCTCTACATTTCGTTTACCAATATGAGCAAACATAATCGTCGCACTTGCCCCAGAAAACTCTATTTCAGGAGTATTTGTTTCTAGCCATGCCCCTATTTTTTCCTCAAGTGCTAATACTTGTTCAGTATGCAAATTTTCAAATGTAACTGTCAGTCTAGTTGCACTTTTATCAATATCAATTTGATCAGTTAAATCTAAACCATAAGGTAAGGACATTTCATATAACAATAAATATTGAGCCGCTAATTCGCGTGTTTCAGGTAAGCGGTAATAACTAGGATCATCACCATGCATATTTTTATTGAGACGTTTGTATATATCAGTCACGGTACGCACATGCATGACATATTTTTGCCCACGCAGCCAGTTGGCAAACAGCTCTACCTGACGAAGAAACTCAGGGTCATTTACACCTCCACTTTCACCTTGTTTGAGTGAATAGTGAATATCATAAATACCACTCAAGTTTTCAACCGTGAAGTCAGTATCACGTCTAAACTCAACTGTTTCATCAAAATATTCAACAAATTGATCGTCTAATTTATTGGTGGGTAATAAACTAACTAACACTAGTCCTATTAACCCCATACTCCATAATAATTTACGGCTATTAACCACCACAAAGTCAGCCAACTTCGCCATAGACTTCTGACTAGTATCGCTAGTAGCTGTTTGACGAACACGTACAGGTAGTATCATCATCAAAGCAGGCAATGTTGTAATCGAAAGTACAAAGGCAATGAGTACCCCTATTGCCACTACATTACCTAAATCATGAAATGGCGGTACATCACTAAAGTTCATACTCATAAACCCAATCGCAGTAGTGATACTGGTGATAAAGATAGGTTGTAAATTAACGCGAAGGCTATCACTCATTGCCGCTTTCTTATCTTGCCCTGCTCGCATATTTTGTAAAAAGGTTACAAGGAGATGAACAGCATCAGCTACCGCCATCGTCAGGATGATCGTCGGAGCTGAAGCTGTGGGTGGTGTTAATTTCCAGCCTAACCAGCCCATACTCCCCATTCCAAAGAGAATGGCACTGAAGATAATAATCACTGTTGCAATAGTGGCTGATACAGACCGTAATAAAAGCCCAAGTACCACAATAACGACTAGAAACATCAGTGGCACAAGGTTTTGCATATCTTGTTGTGCAGATTCACCGAATGAGTTGTCCATCATCGATAAGCCACTTAAGTAAATCTTTATATCAGGATTAACCGCTAAAACCTCATCGCGTAATGCTCTTGCTGCAGCCACCACTTCGCCGACTTCATTCAAGCTTTCTCCAGGAAGTTGAACTGTCACGTTGATAGCCGTTACATGCCCTTTTGGAGAAATTAAACGATGAACTAATAAGGGCTCGTGAGTCGCTATGTCTCGGACTCTATCTAAATCTGCTTGGCTAAACTGACTCGCGCCTTCAACTAAATTGGCAACGATAAGATCATCTTCTTCAGCTACTGTATGCTGATAATTACTAATAGAATCTACGCGACTTGAATAAGGTATTTGCCACGACTTATCAGTGATATCTTCAATTAATGAAAGTGTTTTATTGCTAAATACTTCTCCATCATCTGGCGCCAAAACAAACATGACGTTATCAGCTTTATTAAAAGTATCCTGCAATTCTTCAAAGGCTAGTAATTGTGGATTATCTGCACTAAAAAATTCACGGTAATCATTACTAAACTGTAAAAACCGCCCTCCACTGGCTGTCATCAGAATGACAATGACCGAGAGCACTAATAATCGCCAAGGGTGATTGACGATAAATTCTGCGTATCGGTTACTAAATGATGACGTCATGTCCTTAATCCTGAATTATTTAATAAATATTCACTACTCACTAACTTTTTGTACTTTTGAAACGATTTTTATAAACAATCAAAAAACAATGCAGCCTTTACAATTACGCACTTGAGACTGGGTATACAGTTTAGTCATGGCTGACTCCGTACATCAATGAATTCTGAACACTATTCTACTAAAGCCAGTAAACCCTTCATAAATGAAATTTATATAGGCCCTATACCATGGCTTGTCCGAGTTTAATCGGCATAGCTGCTTTTAATTCTTTACTAAATTTTCTTGCTTGCTTAGGTAATAACATAACAACCGTCGAGCCCATATTGAAACGCCCCATTTCTTGGCCTTTTTGCAAAGTAATCGCTTGTTCAGCACTGTATTCCCAATACTGAATTTCTTTACCATAAGGTGGTGTAATTTGCCCCGACCAGACTGTTTCCATACTGCCTACAAAAATAGCACCGACCAGAACCATTACGATAGGTCCTACATCAGTATCAAATACAGTGACAACACGTTCATTACGTGCAAATAGATTAGGTACCGTGCGTGCCGTACGTGGATTGACTGAAAATAACTTTCCAGGGATATAACGCATCTGACTTAATGTGCCCGTTAACGGCATGTGAATACGGTGATAGTCTTTTGGTGACAAATAGATGGTGGCAAATTCACCTTGTTCAAACTGTTCAGCAAGTTTTTCATCACCACCTAATAATTCAACCACACTGTATTGTCGGCCTTTGGCTTGGACAATTTGGCCATCACTAATTGAACCCAATTGACTTATTGCGCCATCAACAGGTGATGTAATGACATTCTCGCCAGAGGCAATGGGACGAACACCTTCCCGCAATTCACGAGTGAAAAAAGCATTAAAACTATTAAATGCGGCTAAATCAGTTTGCGCTGCTTCATCAATATTGACCTTATATTTCGCAGTAATGAATTCAATAAAGGCATTTTTAAACCACGTTACTTGGCTTTGTGTAAGACGATGCATCAAGACAGATAAACTATGTTGAGGGATAAGGTACTGTGGAAGCGTAATAAATTTATCCCATAAAGAAACCTCTGCTTTAGTTTCATTATGTATTTTTTTGTCTGTCAATTTTCTTATTCCTCTTTTGCTTATACAATAAGCTTGTCATAATTTTAGATTTCTATGTATACACCAAGGAGTATATCAAGCAATGTCCAAAGCAACTCATGCTCTGCTACTACTTTTACTTTCATTGCTCACAGCCCCTTTATGGGCCGCCGATGAAGAGCAAGCTCCACCTAGTGCGATTTATTATGCCATTCCCGAACCCTTCACTATCAATTTTCTTAGCCAAAGCAACCAAAAAGTACGCTTTATGCAAGTTAAGGTAACATTGATGGCTCATGATCAAGAGATGATCGATCAAGCTGAATTAAATCTGCCCATGCTGCAAGATGAATTACGAACATTATTTTCCGATCAAACCATTGATACGGTAAGTACTGTTGAAGGCCGTAAAGCCATTCAAGCATCAGCACTTGAAACGCTAAAATCAATTTTGAAAGAAGAAACAGGTAAAGATAATTTAGATGCGGTTTATTTTACTAGTTTCATTCTTCAGTAAAACAGGCATAGTAATTGCTTATTTCATACGTAATAAATAGGATATTTCAAGATGGCAGAAACACAAAATGACGTCGATGTAACTGAAGAAGCATCTGGCGGCAAATCTAAAATGTTGATTATTATCGCAGTGGTTGTACTGATTCTTGCGGGTGTCGGTGCATTTTTATTCATGGGCGATGAAGAAAAACCTGAAGAAGCTACCTCAGCTGAGGCCGCAACAGCCGTGAAGGCACCACCGATATATTTCAGCATGGAAAAACCACTAATAGCGAATTTTTCTAAACAAAGTAACGATGCTGTTCGTTACCTTTCTGTCAGCCTAAAAGTAATGTCAAGAGAGCAAACTTCCATTGATGCATTTACATTACATACACCAGCAATCCAGCATGAATTGTTGCTGTTACTTTTTGGTCAAAAATATGACGAACTGAATACAAGTGCCGGTAAAAAAGCATTAAAAGCACAGATACTAGCCACTATTAATGGCGTACTTAAAGCACAAGAACATGAAGGTGAAATAAACGCTGTGTACATTACTAAACTGATTATGCAATAACTCTATGGCTGTTCAAGACATACTCTCACAAGATGAAGTTGATGCTCTGCTTAACGGCATGGGTGGCGATGAAATAGAGACCGACGTTGAGGTCGAGGATGATGGTTCTGCTCGCGAATATAACTTCGGTAATGAAGATCGCATCATCCGTGGGAGAATGCCTACTCTAGAGATGATCAATGAACGTTTTGGTCGTTATCTCAGAATAAGTCTATTCAATATGCTACGCCGCTCTGCTGAGATCTCAGTGGGTGGTGTACAGGTAATGAAATTCTCAGAATATATTCATACCCTTTTCGTCCCTACTAGTTTAAATATTTTTCAAATGCAACCGCTTAGAGGATCTGGCTTAATCGTATTTGAACCTAAATTAGTATTCACGATTTTAGATAATTATTTTGGTGGTGAAGGACGCTTCCAGGCACGTATCGAAGGTCGTGAATTTACGGCAACAGAATTACGCGTTATCAATATGGTATTGATGACGTGTTTCAAAGATTTAACTGAAGCCTGGTCTCCAGTAATGGATATGCATTTTGAATTTATAAACCACGAGGTTAACCCACAATTTGCTAATGTGGTCAGTCCAAGTGAAGCGGTTGTTATTTCAACTTTCCATATTGAACTTGAAGGTGGCGGCGGCGATATTCACGTCACACTGCCTTACTCAATGATCGAGCCTATCAGAGAGTTACTTGATACAGGTATCCAAACTGACAGTTCTTCTGATGATAGCCGTTGGAAAACATCGATGCGTGAAGAAGTATTATTAGCCGATGTCAATATGGCGGCAGATCTAACTGAGATTCAAATGAGTCTAAAAGAAATCCTTAACTTAAAAATAGGTGATATTTTACCCATTGATATGCCTAAAACTGTTGTCACTAAAGTGGAAGGTCTGCCTATGTTCCAAGCAACATTTGGTGAGCATAAAGATAAAGTCGCATTGAAAATTACCAATTTAATAGAACACCCTAAAGACACAACGCCTCAATTTACCGTGAGACGAAGCAAAGAGAGTTAGTTATGAGTGAAGATAATCAAGACGTTGCAGACGAATGGGCTGCCGCACTAGAAGAACAAGGTACAGCTGAAGGTGCTGAAGAAGATCCATGGGCAGCTGCTTTAGAAGAACAAGCTGAAGCCGAAAAAGCGCCAATAACTCAACTTAATGATGATGCTGCGCCCCGAAAGCTAGATACTGATATTGATTTAGATATGGTGCTGGATATTCCAGTCACTATTTCAATGGAAATTGGCCGAACTAAAATTAATGTTCGTAATCTATTACAATTAAGTCAAGGTTCTGTCGTAGAGCTAGACCGGTTGGCTGGTGAGCCGATGGATGTATTGGTCAACGATACACTGATAGCTCATGGTGAAGTCGTTGTTGTTAATGATAAGTTTGGTATTCGCCTGACTGACGTTATTAGTGCTGAAGAACGCATTAAGAAATTAAAATGATGAAGCCATGTGCAAAAATCTTATTAACCCTATGCCTCATCGTAATGAGTCAAATCTCGCAGGCAGCGGAACAGGCAACGGCAAAAACGCTATCGACTCCACCTGTATCAACCAGTGCATTATTTGAAACATTCCTTGGCCTCATTTTAGTATTAAGCCTTATCGCTTTTCTAGCCTGGTTATTACGTCGAACTGGCCGTTTTCAAATGACCGCCAATGGAGAAATGAAAATTATCGCTTCATTAGCTCTTGGGCCTCGCGAACGAGCAGTACTACTTCAGGTCGGGGAGCAACAATTGTTAGTAGGCGTGACAGCACAACAAATTCAAACATTGCATGTGCTTGATAAAAATATTACTTCAAATAGTAATGAAGTCACTCACTCAGGTTTTGCCAAAAAGCTCCATAAAATGATGCAACAAGGAGATAGTGAAACATGATTCGACTACTCTTCACATGCTTATTACTTGGCACTCCATTACTTTCATTAGCAGCCCCTGGTATTCCAGCAGTTACACTAACGACCGGTCAAGATGGTGGCCAAAGTTACTCGGTCACATTACAAATACTAGCCTTAATGACTATATTAACGTTGCTACCTGCGGCGTTGATGATGATGACATCATTCACTCGAATCATTATTGTATTATCTATTCTCCGTCAGGCGATGGGCGTTCAGTCAACACCTTCAAACCAAATATTAATTGGCTTATCGTTGTTTTTAACTTTTTTCATCATGCACCCCGTCTTTGATAATGCTTACCAAAATGGTGTAAAACCTTATATGGATGGTGAGATACAAATTCAAGATGCTATAGAAAAAGCCGGTGGCCCATTTAAAGATTTTATGTTGGCTCAAACGCGTGAGAGTGATATTGAGCTATTTGCCAGTATTGCTGGCCACGGTGATATTATTACTGCAAAAGAAGTCCCTTTTACAATATTATTACCATCCTTCGTTACCAGTGAGTTAAAAACAGCATTCCAAATTGGCTTCCTTATTTTCATCCCCTTTTTAATCATTGACTTAGTGGTTGCCAGTGTATTAATGGCAATGGGTATGATGATGTTGTCCCCCATGTTAATTTCATTGCCCTTTAAATTAATGTTATTTGTATTAATTGATGGCTGGGCATTATTAATGGGTACATTAGCGTCGAGTTTTTATATCTAGCTATGACTCCTGAAACAGTTCTTACCATCATGCAGCAAACTCTACAGGTAATCACAATGTTACTTGCAGTCATATTGTTGCCCGCATTATTTGTCGGTCTATTGGTCAGTATGTTTCAAGCCGCTACTTCCATTAATGAACAAACATTAAGCTTTATCCCTAAATTACTAATCACCATCTTAGTGTTAGTCTTTGCAGGTCCATGGATGCTAAGTGTACTAACAGGTTATGCACAACGTGTTTTTGAAGACATTCCTTTCCTAATCGGTTAACCATGGACTTTAGTGATGCAGAAATTGGCGGCTTATTAGGCACCTACCTATGGCCGTTTATTCGTATTGCAGCATTAGTCATGGTTGCACCTATATTTAGCAGTAACTTCGTCAATGCACGTAGCCGTTTATTAATCGCTTTAGCTATTAGTATTGTCATTGTGCCTAGCCTTCCTAATGTTGCTCCTGCCATTTCTCCATTAAGTGGTGACGGTTTATTACTCGTCGCTCACCAGATATTAATTGGTGCTTGCATGGGCTTTATGCTCCAACTTTTATTTAATGCTTTCATCATTGCAGGACAAATTATCGCCATGCAAATGGGGCTTGGTTTTGCATCCATGGTCGATCCACAAAATGGTGTTACCGTACCGGTCATCAGTCAGTTCTATCTGATCTTTGTCACCTTAGTGTTTATCAGCCTTGATGGTCACCTCATCCTATTGCAAGTATTAGCTGAGAGTTTCATTACGCTTCCTATATCCCCAACAGGGCTACCAGCTACTAGCTTCCGTGATGTTGTTTCACAAGCCAGTTGGATGTATGCATCAGGCGTATTAGTCGCGTTGCCTGGTATAGGTTCATTGATGATGGTGAACTTAGCTTTCGGTATTCTGTCTAGAGCTGCGCCGCAAATCAGCCCATTTTCTATTGGTTTCCCACTTTCTATCATTTTGGGCTTTGCCATTATCTTTGTCACGCTTCCAGCCGTTTCACATCATTTAGTCAATATGTCTGAGCACATACTAAAAATGATTCGATTATTGGTACAACCCAATGGCTGAAGATACTGGACAAGATAAAACCGAACAACCCTCCGCCAAACGTCTCACTGATGCGAGGGATAAAGGTCAAGTTCCTCGGTCCAAAGAATTTGCCACTGTACTAGTCTTAATAGCGAGTGCCGTTGCGATGTTGTTTTTGGGAGAGCGAATAATCCATAGCGTCGCCCAAGTAATGGAAACATCATTTAGCTTAACTAAAAAACAATTGTTTGATCCTTCAGCACTTATTCATCATTTTTTATACTCCCTAGAAACGATTGCATTTGATTTGGGTAGTTTTTTAGCTATCACTGTGATCGCAGCAATCGTTGCTCCAGCGAGTACAGGTGGCTGGAACTTTTCTACCAAAGCCTTAGCTGTAAAACCAGAGAAGCTTGATCCAATCAAAGGACTCAAGCGTGTTTTTGGTCCACAGGGATTAATCGAACTAGTCAAAGCCTTAGCGAAGTTCTTTCTAATCGGTATTATCGCAACCCTTATTATTTGGAATCTACGTGACCAGTTATTGACACTGGGCATGCAAGAGGTCGAAGTAGCCATGGCTGATTTAGGCTATCTGGTGCTTTGGGTTTTTTTATCTATCTCAGCTAGCTTAATTTTAATTGCCTTAGTTGATGTTCCTTTCCAACATTGGAATCATATTCGTCAGCTAAAAATGACTAAGCAAGAGTTGAAGGATGAAAGTAAAGAAACAGATGGTAACCCTGAACAAAAAGGTCGTATTCGTCGTATGCAAATTGAGCTATCTCAACAACGCATGATGCAAGACGTACCAGAGGCTGACGTAATTATTACTAACCCTACTCACTATGCCGTTGCCTTACGTTACGATCAATCAGGAAATGGTGCTCCTATTGTGGTTGCTAAAGGTGCAGACCTAATTGCCCAACAAATTCGCATGGTCGGTGATGCTAATGAAGTGCCTATCTTAGAGGCTCCTCCACTTACTCGAGCTATTTATTACAGTGCAGAAATCGGCGAGGAAATCCCAGCTGGTCTGTATATTGCAGTGGCTCAAGTGTTAGCGTTTGTCTTCCAGTTGCGCCGATATAATAACCGAGGTGGTAACAAGCCTCATATCAACACGGAGGACTTGCCTATACCAGATGAATTAAAACGAGATTAAGATGGAAAATAACGATATTCTTGCCCGACTAAAAGCATTTGCGAATGGTGGCTTAGCGGCTCCTATCGCGCTTATTGCGCTACTTTCGATGGTAGTACTCCCTCTTCCTCCTTTTATGCTGGATATGCTGTTCAGTTTTAATATTGCACTATCTCTTGTCATTATGTTGGCAAGTATCTATGTTCTAAAACCACTTCACTTTGCTGCTTTTCCTAGCATACTTCTCATTGCGACCTTATTACGCTTAGCACTTAACGTGGCTTCAACGCGTGTCGTGTTATTAGAAGGTCACACGGGTACAGGAGCGGCAGGTAATGTAATTGAAGCCTTTGGTGAATTTGTTATCGGTGGTAACTACACGGTAGGTTTCGTTGTATTTGCCATCCTAGTCATTATCAACTTTGTGGTAGTAACCAAAGGTGCGACCCGTATTGCGGAAGTGAGTGCTCGATTCACTTTAGACTCTATGCCTGGTAAACAAATGGCGATTGATGCCGATTTAAATGCCGGTTTAATTGATCAAGACCAAGCACGTGCTCGACGTGAAGAAATTATGCAAGAGTCTGATTTCTATGGTTCTATGGATGGTGCCAGTAAGTTTGTTCGTGGTGATGCTATTGCTGGTATTTTGATCTTAATAATAAATATTGTCGGTGGTTTTATTATAGGCGTTGCTCAACATGATTTAAGCTTTGCTGAAGCGGCTCATAACTACACTTTATTAACTATTGGTGATGGTCTCGTTGCTCAAATCCCTTCTCTATTGCTCGCCACTGCAGCAGGTTTATTAGTTACTCGTTCTACCAAAGAACAAGATATGGGTGACCAAATTGTTGCTCAGCTGTTTAAAGAGCCTAAAACGCTAGCGATTACTTCTGCAATATTAGGTGGAATGGGACTTATCCCAGGTATGCCAAACCTACCTTTTTTAATCCTTGCCATAGCTGGCGGTACCGCTGCATGGATGATTGCTGAACGTCAAAAACTCGCCAATACAGTAGCTGAGGTTACACCTGAACAAACAGAGGCACCTAAAGAACAGCGTGACCTAGGCTGGGAAGATCTATCCCCCGTTGATCCAATTGGTTTAGAAGTTGGCTACCGCCTTATTCCCCTGGTAGATAAAAATCAAGGTGGTCAATTAATGAATAGAATCAAAGGTATCCGTAAGAAGATTTCCCAAGAACTTGGATTTCTTATTCCCCCTGTCCACATTAGAGACAACCTTGATTTATCGCCTACCGCTTACCAAATCACCCTATTCGGCGTTACTTTTGGTGAAGCCGAGGTCTATCCAGAGCGCATGATGGCTATAAATCCTGGTCAAGTTTTTGGCGAATTAGATGGCATAAAAGGCCAAGACCCAGCATTTGGATTAGATGCTGTATGGATCGAGCCAAATCAACGTGAACATGCACAAGCACAGGGTTATACTGTTGTCGATGTCGACACCGTTATTGCTACTCATCTAAGTAAGATTTTACAGAATCATGCTCATGATTTATTAGGCCGAGAAGAAGTCCAACAACTACTTGATAATCTTGCTAAAACAGCCCCTAAATTAGTCGAAGGTTTAGTACCAGATGCCCTGCCTTTAGCAACCGTTCAACGTGTACTGCAAAACTTATTAGAAGAGAACATTCCTATCCGTGATGTTCGCACGATTACTGAAGCATTATCAGAACAAGCTGCTCGTAACCCTGATCCAGAAGCACTTACTGCTGCAACCCGCATGGAGCTTAGCCATTCTATTATTCAACACGTTAATGGTATCAAGGCTGATTTACCGATTATTACGCTAGACCCAGAACTGGAACAGATATTGCTTCAAACACTACAAGCTACCGGAGATGGTGGCGCTAGTTTAGAACCAGGATTAGCTGAAACTATGCACAAGAATCTACAAGAAGCGACACAACGACAAGAAATGTCTGGTGAATCAGCCATTCTGGTCGTACAAGCAGGTTTACGTACATGGATTTCTCGCTTCATACGGCACTCTATTCCAAGCTTAAATGTCTTGTCGTATAACGAGATACCTGATAACAAACAAATAAGAATTGTTGCTAACGTTGGTCGTTAGAGTCTGAGGTCATTATTATGAAAATTAAACGTTTCCAAGCTGCGGATGTTCGCCAAGCCATCAAAGAAGTTCGAGATGTATTGGGGCCAGATGCTGTGATCTTATCTAATAATCGTGTTGATGGTGGAGTAGAAATTGTTGCTGCAACCGATTATGACGAGTCACAATTCAAGCAATATTCTCAACCACGACAAGCTGAAGTAAAACAAGCTCAAGCACCGAAGGTTGAAATTAATCCTTCTGAAAAAATAGCACCTCAACAAGCTAGATATGAACAAGCTGAGCCTCGTCAGAATGTATGGTCACAAGAGCCTACATTAATTCAAATGCGTAAAGAGATTTCAGGTTTGAGAGATATGTTGCAAAACCAACTATCCGATCTCACATGGAAAGATATGGAACGCAATAGCCCCACTCAAGTACAAATATTACAGCGCCATTTGCAAATGGGTATTCAAGTTGATTTAGCAAAGAAAATGGCATCACAAATTCAAGGTATTGATGATGTTGATCTAGCATGGCGTCAATCACTCGGTATATTGGCCAACGAAATTGATATCTTCGATGACGATATTATCAATCGAGGTGGTATTTGCGCACTTGTTGGCCCTACTGGTGTTGGTAAGACAACAACTATTGCCAAAATTGCCGCACGTTGTGCCCTTAAACATGGAGCTAAAAACGTTGCACTGATTACTACTGATTGTTTCCGCATCGGTGGCCAAGAACAGTTACGTACTTATGCTCGTATTCTTGGGGTTCCTGTCCGTGTTGCTAAAACACATGAAGATTTAGCTTTAGCGCTCAATGACTTATTAGATCGCCGCTTTATCTTAATTGATACAGCAGGCATGAATCAGCGTGATGTGCAGTTAGCAGAAAAATTTGCTGTACTAAAACAACAATCACCTAAAATAAAAAATTACTTAACTGTGTCCGCGACCACACAAGCAAGTGGTCTAAATGATATTATTAACACTTTCTCAAACCTTGACTTAAGTGGGTGTATATTAACCAAGACAGATGAAGCAAGTAGCCTCGGCGGTGCAATCTCAGCATTAATTCGCAATAGATTGCCACTAGCGTATATTTGTAATGGTCAGCAAGTACCTGAAGATTTCAGCCTTGCTCGCCCTAATACTTTAGTTAAACAAGCCAGTGATTTAATGAACGAAGAACAATTACATATGGATCCACACAACCTATCCACCTATGGAGGCATGGCTGCTTATGGCTGATATAGATCAAGCCCATGGCCTAAGAAAAATGACAAATATCCCTCGTCCGGTAAAAGTTATTGCTGTCGCAAGTGGCAAAGGTGGTGTTGGTAAAACTAATGTTACTGTCAACTTGGGTACAGCATTAGCGGCACAAGGAAAACAAGTATTGCTACTTGATGCCGATCTAGGTCTAGCTAATATTGATGTGATGCTTGGCTTACATCCTCAATATAATTTAATGCATGTATTAGATGGTAGTAAATCACTCGAAGAAATTATTGTTGAAGGTCCTCATGGTCTGAAAATTATCCCTGCTGCCTCGGGAGTTCAGAAAATGGCTGAACTCAGCCCTGCTGAACATGCAGGTATGATTCAAGCTTTTAGTGAAATGGATCAACATATTGATGTACTACTCATCGATAGTGCAGCTGGGATAGCAGACAGTGTGGTGAGTTTTACCCGCGCAGCACAAGAAGTAATTGTCGTCGTGTGCGATGAACCAGCTTCTATTACTGATGCCTACGCATTTATCAAGTTACTTAGCCGAGAATATGACGTCACCCGCTTTCATGTTATTGCCAATATGGTACGAAATGTTCAAGAAGGGCGTGAATTATTTAATAAAATCTCATTGGTTTGTGATCGTTTCTTAGATGTTTCCCTTGATTTCATGGGGATCGTTCCTTTCGATGATGACTTGCGTAGAGCTGTAAAAAAACAACGATCAGTAGTCGAATTTATGCCAAGAAGTAAAGCTGCTACGGCATTTGTACATTTAGCCAAGAAAATCGAATACTGGCCAGTTCAAAAACAACCAAGAGGTCATATGGAATTCTTTATAGAACGTCTAATTCAGGCTAGTTTGGATATCGCCTAAATGAAAGGCGTCGCTATGTATAGTGAATCATACAATTCAAACAAGACATTAACAGAACTTGTTGAACAGCATGCAACACTGGTAAAGCGAATAGCCTACCACCTTATCGCTCGTCTACCACATACGGTTGATGTCGATGATCTCATTCAAGCTGGCATGATGGGCTTACTTGATGCAGCTAAACACTATAATGAAAGCCAAGGTGCCAGTTTTGAAACCTATGCTGGAATTCGCGTACGCGGTTCAATGCTTGATGAAATACGAAGAAATGATTGGGCACCTCGCTCGGTACACAAAAAAGCCCGAGACATTGCTGATGTAATTCAACAAATCGAACAACAACAAGGTCGACATGCACACGATGATGAAATAGCAAAAGCACTGAATATAAGCATTGAAGACTACCATCAACAATTACATGAATCATCTGGACATCAACTGTTCAGTCTTGATGAATTTAATGATAGTGATGAAACTCATGCTCAGCCGATTACAGCAGAACTATCGGGGCCCGTAGACTCGCTTCAAACAGAAGGTTTTGAATCAGCACTGGCACAAGCAATAAAAACACTCCCAGATCGTGAAAGAATTTTAATGGGATTGTATTACAATGAAGAATTGAATTTAAAAGAAATTGGTGAAGTATTAGGCGTCAGTGAATCTCGTGTGAGTCAGCTGCATAGCCAAACCGTCATTCGACTTCGCTCCAAATTAAATGATTGGTTAAACTGAATACAGGAAAGGGGAGGATCTACCTTGGATAAAGATATGAAAATTCTAATTGTGGACGATTTTTCGACCATGAGACGAATTATAAAAAACTTACTTCGTGACTTAGGCTTTAGTAATACAGTAGAAGCTGATGATGGCCTAACTGCTTTACCCATATTACAAGCGGGAGGAATAGATTTCCTCGTTACCGACTGGAATATGCCTGGCATGCAGGGTATTGATTTGCTGAAAGCTGTTCGTGCTGATGAAAAGTTATCGAATATACCTGTTTTAATGGTAACCGCTGAAACCAAACGTGAGCAGATTATCGTTGCCGCTCAGGCTGGTGTTAATGGTTATGTTGTTAAGCCTTTTACCGCTGCGACTTTAAAGGAAAAAATCGACAAGATTTTTGAACGTATTGACGCACAATAACTACTGAGGCTTACCATGGAACTAAACAAAACAGAACAACTCGAAGCAGCAAGAGCGCTCATTGCCGCCATAGAGTCTGATAATAATGAACAAGCTCAACAACAATTAACAATCCTGACTCAAACGCAAGAAAGTGCGCTGTTCAATGAAGTTGGCAAGCTCACACGTGAGTTACATGAGTCAATGAGTAACTTTAACCTCGATTCACGTCTAATTGATTTAACTAAAAATGATATGCCTAATACACGTGAACGACTTAACTATGTCATCACAACTACAGAAGCAGCAGCACATAAAACATTAGGCTTCATAGATCAGACTCTTCCCCTTGCCTCTGAACTTAAACAAACCGCTGAAAATATAAACGAAAGTTGGCACCGTTTTCGCATGAAAGAAATGACTGCTGATGAGTTCCGTGCATTAAGCAAAGAGATAGAAGCCTATTTGCCAGAAGTGACTAATCACTCTGAACAAATTCATGCCAACCTATCAGAAATGATGATGGCACAAGGTTTTCAAGATCTAACAGGACAAGTTATTCGCCAAGTAATTAGTTTGGTGGAAGAAGTAGAAGACAGTTTAGTTCAACTCGTTAAGATTGCTGGCAAGCATATTGATGAGCAACCAAAGAAAGACAAACAGGTTGATGCAGTCAAGGCCGAAGGCCCACAGATTAATGCTGCAGACAACCCAAATGTTATGAATGATCAAGATGAGGTCGATGATTTGTTATCAAGTCTAGGCTTCTAAAGGATAGCAATAATGGCGTTAGACACTGATGATGAAATCCTACAAGACTTTTTAGTCGAGGCAGAGGAAATATTAGAAGGCTTGAATGAGCAACTGGTTGAACTCGAAACTCAGCCTCAAGATAGTGACCTACTCAACTCTATTTTCCGTGGATTTCATACGATTAAAGGTGGCGCAGGCTTTTTAAGCCTTGATGCCATGGTGACCTTATGTCACAAATGTGAAGATCTATTTAATCTTCTCCGCCAAGGTGATCGTAGTGTCGATGCTAATATGATGGATACCTTTTTAAAGGTACTCGACATATTAAATACCATGTTCGAAGAAACTAAAGCGGGAGAATATCCAACCGCTGCTGATCCAGAAATCATTAATCAGCTTGCTCACTACCTAGATCCTAATGCCGCTCCTGCTGCAGCTCCTGAGGTACCTAAAGAACCTGAACCTGAGCCAGAACCAGTTATTGCAGAACCAGCTCCTGTAGAAAACAGTGCTGACCCAGCAAGTGATGATATTACCGATGAAGAGTTTGAAGCATTACTCGATCAGCTCCATGGTGATGGGGCCCCAGGAATATCAAGTACACCCGAACCAGAAAAAGCCCCTGCACCAGCACCCGCTGATAATGACGATATTACTGAAGAAGAATTTGAAGCATTATTAGACGAGTTACAAGGTAAAAAGAAAGCGGCCAGCACAGAAACGCCTAAAGAAGAAGTTGCTAAGCCTACTACTCCTGCTGTTGAAAAGGTGGAACCTACACCGACACCTGCAGAGCCTGTGAAAAAAGCAGAGCCTCCCAAACAAGAATCTACTCCAGCTGCTGAGAAGAAACCAACAGCAACGGCAAAACCTGCCGCCGCCGCGAAGCCAGCGGAAACAACTGTCCGAGTTGATACTGCCCGTTTAGATGACATAATGAATATGGTGGGTGAATTAGTGCTAGTTCGGAATAGGATTAGTACGCTTGAAACTGCTTTTGAAGATGAAGAAATGGCTAAAGCAGTTAATAACTTAGCTGTCGTTACAGGTGATTTACAAACAGCTGTAATGAAAACACGGATGCAACCCATCAAAAAAGTATTTGGTCGCTTCCCTCGTGTTGTTCGTGACTTAGCCCGAACCTTGAAAAAAGATATTAACCTTGAATTGCGCGGTGAAGAAACTGATTTAGATAAAAATTTAGTTGAGGCGCTAGCGGATCCTTTAGTGCATTTAGTTAGAAATGCTGTTGACCATGGTATTGAAATGCCTGATGTCCGTGAGGCAGCGGGAAAACCGCGCCAAGGACATGTAGTTTTAGGTGCAGCACAAGAAGGTGACCATATCCTACTAACCATCTCAGATGATGGTGCAGGAATGGATGCCAATGTCTTGCGTCAAAAAGCTGTCGAAAAAGGCATGATGGATGAGGAATCAGCATCTCGTTTAACCGACTCTGAAAGCTATGCGCTTATTTTCGCTCCTGGTTTTTCAATGAAACAAGAGATCTCTGATATTTCAGGTCGTGGTGTTGGTATGGATGTTGTGAAAACCAGCATTTCAAAACTCAATGGTGTGATCGATATTCAATCTGATCTCGGAATAGGAACAGTTCTTTCAATCAAAGTTCCTCTCACACTCGCTATCATGCCAACTCTAATGGTTATGTTAGGTGATCAGATTTTTGCCTTCCCTCTTGTTAGTGTCAATGAAATCTTTCACTTAGATCTTAGCAAAACAAATGTCGTCGATGGTCAGAAAACTATTATGGTTCGTAATAAAACTCTACCACTCTTCTATTTAAGAGAGTGGTTAACGGACACATTTAACGATACAGGAAAACCTGATATTGAACATGTGGTTATCGTAAATGTAGGTACTCGACGCGTTGGCTTTGTTGTCGATCAGTTAATTGGGCAAGAAGAAGTAGTCATAAAACCTTTAGGCGCTTTATTACAAGGTACTAAAGGGCTCGCAGGTGCTACAATTACAGGCGACGGGCGAATCTCACTTATTCTTGATTTTCCTGAGTTGATGGCTTCCTACGCAAATAGAGGATATTAAATTCCCTGTGACACTTCGTGTACTGATTGTTGATGATTCGAGATTCTTTCGTAGACGGCTGTCCGAAATAATCTCAATAGATCCTCTTATTTCTGTTGTTGGGATGGCTGAAAATGGTCAGCAAGCAATTGACCAAGTGAAACAGTTAAAGCCTGATGTCATCACTATGGATATTGAAATGCCGGTGATGAATGGCATCGATGCTGTTAAGGCAATCATGGCTAGCCATCCTACTCCAATTTTAATGCTCTCAACTTGGTCTACTGATGGAGCCAAAGCAACATTAGAGGCATTAGAGGCTGGCGCTGTCGACTATATGCCCAAACGGTTCGAAACTATCTCAACAGACAGTTCTGTTGTTCATCATGAGCTATGCCAGCGTCTTAGAAAATTAGCACGTTCTAAAGTTGTAACGACTCATACCTCTCCCTCTCCTGCCCAACGCATCACTCCAGTATTTAAGTCAGCTAAGAAACAATCGCTTAGTTTAGTTGTTATTGGAACCTCAACGGGCGGCCCTATCGCTTTACAAAAAGTATTAACTCAACTGCCTGCAAGCTTTCCTTACCCAATTCTACTTGTTCAACATATGCCAGCAACATTTACCCCTTCTTTTGCTGAACGGTTAGACAAGCAATGTAATATTAAGGTGAAGCATGCTGAAAATGGAGATATCTTAACGGCAGGTACTGCTTATCTTGCTCCTGGTGGAACACAGATGACTCTAAAGGCGGATGGTCAAAAGAGGTATCTTAAAGTTCAAAGTGGGCAAGCAAGTGAATCTTATAAACCTTGTGTTGATATCACTCTTGAGTCTGTAAAAAACGACTGCCCGAAAGAAACCTTAGCAATTATTCTCACAGGAATGGGATCCGATGGGTTAATTGGTTGCAAACATCTCAAAGAATTAGGTGGCACAATTTGGGCTCAAAATGAACAGAGCAGTACAATCTACGGTATGCCAAAAGCAATTGTGGATGCAGGTATAGCGGAAAGAATCTTAGATATTAATGAGATAGGTCATCATCTAGCGGAGCTTAAGTAGCCATGGATATACTCAGTCTTTTAGGTATCATTATTGGGTTTGGAGCTATTATTGGAGGTCAATACCTCGAAGGTGGCCACATAGACTCAATCTTAAATGCTGTCGCATTAATGATTGTCTTAGGCGGTACATTAGGTGCCGTCATGTTACAGACTTCCCTAAAAACATTTCTCGATGCCCTTAAAATGATGTCTTGGGTATTTGTCCCCCCCAAATTATCAACAGAAGAATTGCTTGAAAAAATTCTTGAATGGAATCAAATTGCGCGCCGAGAAGGTCTGTTTAAATTAGAGTCTTTAGCCGAACTTGAAGAAGATCCTTTTATAGAAAAAGGCTTACAGCTGATTTCAGATGGTGGAACGCCTGAGATGATTCGTGAAATTTTAGAAAATGATCTAGACATTCAAGAAGCAAAAGAAATACAGGCGGCGAAAGTCTATGAAGCAATGGGCGGCTATTCACCAACAATTGGTATCATCGGCGCTGTGTTAGGCTTAATACATGTGATGAGAAATTTAGCAGAGCCCTCTTCTTTAGGTTCTGGTATTGCCGTAGCCTTTGTTGCAACTATTTATGGTGTCGGCTTAGCTAACTTACTTTTCTTACCTATAGCGAATAAGCTTAGAGCAGCGATTGAACGTCGCACTAGCTATTACATTATGCTCATTGAGGGCTTAATTAAAGTTGCTGATGGTGAAAACCCACGTATCATTGAAAGTCATCTACAAGTCTATCTTGACTGAGGATTGCTATGGCACGCAGAAAAAAAGTTGAGGAACACGTTAATCACGAGCGATGGTTAGTATCCTATGCTGACTTTATTACACTGCTCTTCGCTTTTTTTGTGGTTATGTATTCCATATCTTCCGTTAACCAAGGTAAATATCGAGTTTTATCTGATTCTTTAGAGGCTACATTTGCCGATCCACGTCGTTCTATTGATCCAATCCAAATTGGTGAAGTTGAGCGTGGCCTTACCGAAAGAACTCCCAAAAACAATCCGAAAGATGTTGCAGACTCTGAGGCTATTGAGGTATTCACAGAGCCTCCCGTTTCAGAACAAACCATTGAAACTATTAATGAAATAAGTAAAAAATTAAACTATTCGTTAAAAAACTTAATTGATCGAGAAGACGTTAATATCAAACAAGGTGAAGATTGGCTAGAGTTAGAAATGAAGTCTAATGTTCTCTTTTACAGTGGTGAAGCAAGGTTAGAAAATAGTGCTGTCCCAATTATTGGTAAAGTGGCAGATATATTGCGAGATTCAGCTAACCCAATCCAAGTAGAAGGGTTTACTGATAATAACCCGATCAATACCTCCCGCTTTCCATCAAACTGGGAGCTTTCTGCTGCACGTGCGGCCAGCGTAGTACACTTACTAGACCGATATGGCTTAGAGCCGCATAGGATGTCAGCAATAGGTTATGGTGAATTCAAACCTATCGCAGATAACAATACGATAGAGGGCCGACAACAAAATCGTCGAGTCGTGCTTGTTGTATTAGGAGGGCAGCATAGTCGCCGCGATATAGAAGTATTTACTCCTACTCAAAAAATTAATCCAGTAGTACCTCCTATGCGAGCTCCTACTATACAATCCAATGTTCAAACACAACCACGTTCAGGGACAACACCATGACCATATGGGCAGTCGCCAATCAAAAAGGTGGTGTAGGTAAAACCACCACAGTAGTGAGCTTAGCAAGCCTATTAGCACAACAAGGAAAACCTACTCTCGTTTTAGATATGGATCCTCATGGTTCCTTGACCAGTTATTTTGGTCATGATCCTGACACTATCGATAATAGTATTTACACCTTATTCCAAAAAATGGATTCAAGCCCAAACTCAGCCATTTTTAACTCCTTAAAGAAAACGAATTGCAGTAATTTATATTTGCTTCCAGCATCGACAGCAATGGCAACACTCGACCGCCAGCTAGGTGCCCAAGGTGGTAAAGGCCTAGTGATAAAAAAGACCCTAGCCATACTTAAAGATCGTTTTCCTAATATACTGATCGACTGCCCTCCGATGCTTGGAGTGCTCATGATTAATGCATTAGCGGCCTGTGACCAATTACTTATCCCTGTTCAAACGGAGTTCTTAGCGCTAAAAGGTTTAGATAGAATGCTACATACATTGAGTATGATTAATCATTCTCGTAGTCAAGGCCTTCCGTATCTAGTCGTACCGACTATGTATGATCAGCGTACTCGCTCATCAATACAAAGCCTTAAGAGCCTTAAAGAGGTTCATGGAACAGGGGTATGGGATAGTGTTATACCTATAGATACTCACTTTCGGGATGCAAGTAAAGCCGGAATCCCATTGCCTGTAATGACCCCTAATTCACGTGGCTCAATTGCGTATTCTGAACTATTAGAATCATTAACCCACGCCGAACATAACCCAAAAGATTTACCTCATGTCTAAATCAGATACTATTGCAGAGCATCAGTTAGCACTCTCTACCTATCTAGAGGATATGTTAACCGAAGTCGATCTCGTACCAGAAGAACAGCCAGGTTTCACTACAAATGAAGGTTGGAAACTATCACCTTTTCAAGCGCTACTTATTGATGTGCAAGGTCTACAACTCGCTATCCCTGAGCATCAGTTAGTTAATATTCAAATCGCCAATAAAGTCAGTGCAACACCTGAACAAAATTCAGATCAGCACTCAGTCACTATTAATCAAAAACTGACTATCATTGATACAGGCAAGGTAGTTCTACCTGAAGCGTATCGCGATGAAGATAATCAATCCGCATTTATTATTATTTTATCCGGGGAAAAGTGGGCTCTTGCATGCAATAAAGTGAATGAGGTCATTACTTTATCACCTGATTCCGTCAGTTGGAGACAACAAGCAGGTAATAGACCATGGCTTGCTGGCACCATTTCTGAACATAAATGCGGTATATTGAATATTGATGCATTAATTGCACAACTAGAGCAAGCATAGTCTTGGCATGAACTCTGCTTGTAGAAATATAAACACTGGATGCCAATATTTTGTCGGCCTCCTATTCAGACATTATTTATTGTCATGATGTTAAAGGTTAAAAATAATGAGTCAAAATGACACAGTAGTAGACGTAGATGCTGATGACCCTATTTTGCAATGGGTGACTTATCAACTTGAAGAAGAAACCTACGGCATTAATGTAATGCAGGTACAAGAGGTTCTCCGTATTACAGAGATCGCCCCTGTTCCTGGTGCCCCAAACTACGTATTAGGAATTATTAACCTACGTGGTAATGTCGTCACCGTTATTGATTCAAGAAAACGCTTTGGCTTAAGCAGTAAAGAGAGTGATGATAACTCTCGTATTATTATTGTTGAGGTCAATGGTAATGTAGTAGGTATGCTAGTCGATAGTGTTGCAGAAGTCGTTTATTTACATCAATCAGAAATCGATACAGCTCCAAATGTCAATAATGATGATAGCTCACGCTTTATTCAAGGCGTATGCAGTAGAGATGAACAATTATTAATTTTGGTCGATGTTGATAAATTATTAAGCGAAGAAGAAATCTCTGATCTCTCTCACGCATAGCAAGGTATAGAATTTTGTCTGATGATATTTCTCCTATTCAGCCATTAAGCCCAACTTTGCCATCAGCACCATCGCCTGAAAAAGAAGATAATTCTAAAGATAATAAAGACAAACAACGAAAAGATGATAGAAACAGCGATTCACAAACTGATAAGCATAATGAAGAAAGACCACACCGCGGGCTATTCGATGAATATATCTAGTGAAGTGCTTCAGCTAAAGGAGTTGGTAAAATGACACCGTATTTATTTATTATGGGCTTCATCCTCGCAATTGTTATTGTCACAATAACAGGATATCGCTTATTAAAATTAAACCAGACTCAAGCTGCAAAAATTGCCGACTTACAAAGCCAATTATCGGCATTATGTGCAGGGGCTGTAGGAGCTGATAATAGAATTATCAAATTTGAACAAATGCTTAATCAGTTAAAAGAGCACCAGAATACAATCGACCTTGGTATGTCATCTCAACATAGTTACGATCATGCGATCCGACTTGCTAGGAAAGGTGTAGGCATGGACCAACTAATAGATAATTGCAATTTAAGTGATGAAGAAGCACACCTAATTAATCGACTTCATGGCAGTCAGAACCAAGAGTTACATTAAGAGGTAGGAAGCTGATCTTGAGGCATACCAATATAATAGCCCTGAATATAGTCAACACCGTACCCCATTAGCATTGCCATAGTTGACTCATCTTCGACATATTCAGCGACTGTTTTCTTACCTAGGTCATGTGCAATATCGACCATTGATTTCACTAATAACTGATCAACGGAGTCATTGAGTAAGTTAGTAATAAAGCTACCATCAATTTTTAGTATGTCCACAGGGAACTGTTTTAGGTAGTTATAAGCATTAAAGCCTGCGCCAAAGTCATCTAAAGCAAAGCTAAACCCTAGTGCTTTAAGCTTAATTACCATCTCTTTTGTTTTCTCATAATTTGAAATTGCAGCAGTTTCTGTGATTTCAAAAATAATCCGCTTAGGATCAACAGCTGTTTCCTCTAATTTTCTTTCAATTAGGGGATAAAGGTTTCTATCGAGGAAAATATTTCCAGATAGATTGATAGTTAATGCTATCGGTTCTGGAATTGATGCAATTAAATCAAAGGCATGATTAACCACCCATAGATCAATCTGATGAATTAACCCCATCGTTTCTGCTACGGGAATAAAGTCATCAGGATAGTAAATTGCATTATCCACTTTCATACGAATCAAGCACTCATAGTGACTCACTTTGCCTGTTTCCACTGAATGGATAGGTTGATAAACCAATATGAAATTTTGCAACTGTAATGCAGCACGAATACGTGGAGCCCATTCCACATTATGACGTAGTGTTATCATTTCAGTGTCTTGCGGACTATATAAATTGACGCAATTACGGCCCCGGATCTTAGCGGTAAAACATGCTTGATTGGCATGTGCTAAGACATCACCACTCGTTAAGGTATCGGTATGATTGAAAAATTTAACACCAATACTCACTGAAAGATGGTAATTATGCGAATGGTGTTCGAACACATAACCGTCAAATTGCTCACATAATTTATCTGCAGTATCAACGGCTTGCTCACTATCAACATTCTCTACCAAGATAGCAAATTCATCAGAGCCTATTCGTACTAGAGTATCTTTCACGGAGAAAAAACTACGCAACTCATCAGAAAGTTGTACCAGTAATGCATCGCCAGCCTGATGGCCGATAGCATCATTTAAGACTTTGAACCGATCAACATCCACATAAAATAATGCGGCACTAGTGTGGAAGTTACGGATCTGCGTTAATTTTAAGTCAAGCACACTTTCCAACTGACGTCTGTTTAATAAGCCAGTTAAATCATCATGACCAACTAAAAACTGTAAACGAGCTTCCATTACTTTTAGTTTAGCTAATTCATCTTCTAGGTGAATTCGGTGCTGATATGCAGCATCGCGCTCTCTTTTAACGGCTAAAGCTGTCATTACTGCAGGAGGAAATGATTCAGCAGTAAGAGGATGATAAAACAGTGATGTAACGCTATGACCTAAGTCAGTAATTAATTGAGCATGGTCCCACTGAGACTCTTGTGTTAACGAGATGATCGGTATGAGGCGCCACTCATCGAATTCATCCATAATAATGCGTAGGTCATGGACAGAAACATCGGTAAGGTTGCTATCTATAACCAATAGATCAATATCACATATTTCACCTAAGATTCCATGCCGTAAACACTCCATGACATCATCGGAATTATAGCAACACAGTAGATTTGAGAAGCCGCTGATCTGCAACATGGTTTTCATAAACTCTAAATCAGCTGCTTGGGCTCCAGCAATGACAATTTTAGAATCAAGCAATTGCTCAACGTTAGAGCCTGCAAGAGGCTCCAACTGCTGATTTAAGGGAACATCATTTAAATGTTCCTTGCTTTTGTCTTTTATTGTCAACACGAGTAATTATTCGCCACTTGCCAGTAATTTTAATACTTGAGCAAAACAATATATCGTTTTCCTATAAAAATCAACACTTAATGAAATTTTTATAATCCAAACTATAAAGTATAATGTTAGTAAATAATTATAAAGAGTCTATCTTTTCATTTTTTCTTTAATTACAGGCACTTTGCCTGATACCAAATAAGCATAGGCAATTACCTCTGCTATAACACGATATAACATCGGGGGGATTTCCTCTCCAAGCTCCATTTCGCTCAATAAGGCTGCGAGCATTACATCTTCTCGCAATGGCACCCCATGCTCACGAGCTATACGTATAATCTCCTCTGCTACTTCACCTTCGCCAGATGCAGTTACGGTAGGAGCATTTTCTCCATCGTATTGCAATGCCACTGCACGAGTTGGCTCTTTCTTAGTCATACTGAAATATCCACAAGACCAGTTGAAATCTGTTGCATCGCGCTATTATTAGAGGTAGTTGCTTTTTCTACAGCACCACAACTGCAACTTACCTGACTTGTAGTAAGATCTAATTTATCCATTGCAGCTTCTAACTCCGGCAAATATTGAGTTAATAACTCCGCACTTTCATTACGTTCGGCTTTAAGAGCAATTTTCACATCACTTTGGTGGTAGGTCACCATTGCTTGAACAGGCCCTAAATTCTGTGTATCCAAACGAAGTTTCACCTTCCAAATATCATTATCTTTATCAACCTCATCCCCATGCTTGTGCTGATCAATTTGCATTTGAATAAGATCTAAATTGTGTTTATCTTTTATTGGTACATCAAACAACCAACTCGCACTGACATTACTTGATTCAGGCTCTTTCAAAGTCATCAGCTGATTGAGCTGTAATTTGCTATGAACACCTTCTACTTCTTTAAATAACTGTAATAGCTCAGTGTGGCTAACCACTACTTTGGAGGACGCTGCTAGTGACTGAGATAATGGCGTCAATGGTTTTGTCAGTAATTGTGCTAATGACAGTGCTTGTTCTGGACTATTTATAGTAGATGAAAAACTAGTTGATGGAGTCAACAGTAAGGGAACTCTATAATTATTAGACAACAAAACATTGAGTAGCTGAGCGGGAGTTTTACCTGCAACACTTAGCGCCGATGGTACTTGACTAGGTAAATTGTTTAATTCGGGCTTAACGGCCCCATTCTTTATATCAGCCAAACTTAACTCGACGACATTGAGTAGTTTACCTAAATTGGCTTTAAAATCTTGTGACTGATTGGCTTGCATGGGTTGATTCAGCATCTTACTTTCCATAAAAGTTCCTGATGATGAAACGGCTTGTTGAAATCGACCTGGCTGAGATAATTGCGTTTTATCAGCGGTATGTTGCACTAACTGGTCAATCACTTGACGAATGCTGTCTGGTAACGATTGTTGTTGAATTAAATTTGAAATAACTTTTAGCTGAGGAGTCTCAACCTGCCGAGATAAAAGTTGACGAATATTATCTAAAATTCGCTGCTCTCGCGGTAACTCAGCTGGAGGGATAAATTGAATATTCAGAGGCTTTATACTCACCACCTTCATATCTAATGTATCACCGATTTTCGGCTGCTGTACTAGCTTTGTAATATCTATATCAAACTGTTGCGGTGAACTAGTGGTAGTTGACTTGCCATTAGCAGAAGCATTAACGACTGTCTGAACTAATAATCTGTTCTCAGCTAATAGCTTCACAACTTCAACAGCCACTTGTTGGCCTACTCTTAAATCACTCGCTGTAAATAAGTTTAATTTATCTAGTGGCGCGGCTGAATTAATTGAGGGTGCTAATGGGGCAGGAGTTAAGCCAGATAAGATTTTAAGCGCTAATTTACCCTCTTCAATCACCAACTCTACGGGTATGGTTTGACCCGATTGTAATGCAACTGGCATCCTAAACTCTGTTGGTTTTCCTGCAATATTAACTGTAACTGTATCACCCACTGCAACAGCTTTAGATACTTCGATATCTAAGCGCTGCCCCACTCGCACATCAGCTAATTGTTGCGGGGAAATATTTTTTACCGTAGCGGTAATAGTTGATGCGGATTGATGAACAAGCACAATAAATTAAGCCCACTCTATGAATACAGGGTTAGTATAACAAGAAGCTAAGAGGTGAAATCATGAATTAATTTATCAATGATTTTAGTTGTCGATCATGCTGTTTTGCTAATACTAATTGAGCGAATAAACTTCCTAGTAATGCTAAAAACATATCCCATTGCGTATCCCAATTATCGCCTTGTGTCCCTAAAAAGGCTTCGGCAGCTTGATCATTAATCGTCGCCACCCACCATTCAATGAGTTCATAAAAAGCACTAATTGATAAACTGATTGCACACACCAATGCAAACAACCATTTTCCTCGTTGCAATGGTGATGTTCGCAGCAAGAGTTCACGCCCAACAATGGCTGGAACAACACCTTGAAGAAAGTGACCAAACCGATCGTAATGGTTTCGAGCTAAATCAAATTCGGTTTGAATCCAATTAAAGAGTGGATTTTCTGCATAGGTGTAATACCCACCTACAATTAAAATTAAACCAAATATAGTTAATAAACGATAACTCAGTTTCGTTAAGACAAACTTCTTGTGGCTAAACCATAGAATAGGAAGAGCAATCATCACTGGAAAGGTTTCTAAAAACCACGTTAATCTATCGGCAACAGGCTGAATTCCTGACACTATCAGACAGGTAAAAACAAAATAGAACCAACCTTTTTGCTCCGTCATAATTGTAAATTAAATCAATGTAAGGTCTGAGGCGCTGAGAGTGTAAAAGCTGGAATATCTACATCAAAGTGTTCGCCGTCATCGTTCACCATGGTGTAATGACCTTGCATCATTCCTACTGGCGTATCTAACATAGCTGCACTGGTGTAAGTAAACTCTTGTTCAGGAGCTAAGTAAGGGTGAAGGCCAATGACACCATCTCCTTCTACTTCTTGCTCGTAACCATTCCCCCCAGTTATCTTCCAATAACGAGATAACAATCTAGCGGAGCTAAGTCCTTTGTTTTTAATGGTAATAGTATATGAAAAAAGATAACGATCTTTTTCAGGTTGAGACTCTTGGTCTAAAAATTGAGTATCAATATCAATGGCAATATGAGTATTTTTTTCTATAGTCATTCTATTATTTTATTATTTCCTGTTGGGCTAAATATCGTGCGCCCATTAGCCCAACTTTAGGCTCTAAAATCAATCGAACTGGAATCGTCTTCGCTAATTCAGACATCTTACCTTTTGCTGTAAAGGCTTTAATAAATGCCCCCGTTTCAAACCGCGCTAAGTTTTTTGCGGCAATTCCACCTGCAATATATAAACCTGCTCGAGGTAATACTGATAAGGCCAAATTACCGGCTTGAGAGCCGTATATATCAATAAATAGATCTAAAGCTTGTGAAGCTAATTTATCACCATGGTTAATTGCAAAATCACTAATTGCAGCTCCAGGATCATCAGCAATCATTGCACTACGAAGCTCTGGATCTTCATCGTATTGTTTATAAGCACGAAGGAATTCATAAATTGCTACTAAACCCACACCAGAGACTAACCTTTCGTATGATACTTGACCAAAACGCGCCATCATATGCTCAAGCAATAAAATCTGCTTTTTATTGGTCGGAGCAAAATCAATATGCCCCCCCTCTGTCGCTATGACTTTCCACTTTTTGTTGACTGCAATTAATATAGCTTGACCCAAGCCAGTTCCTGCACCAATCACTGCTCTCGGAGCATCTTCAACTGGCTGCCCTTGTTGCAGGGTGAGGACATCTCCCTCACCTAAGCAGCTAATTCCATAACCAACAGCTTCAAAATCATTGCACAGATGAACATGTTTGATATTAAATTTATCAGCTAAATCGTCGGCGTTTAATTGCCAAGGCAAGTTCGTAACACTACCAGTTCGGCCTAACACAGGCCCTGCAACAGCAAAGCAGGCACTCTCAATCGTTAAAGAATTAAGTAACTCATTGTTCAAAAACTCTGATAATGCATCATCGAAACAAGCATATTCTGCACTAGCAAATGATTGCTCATATATAACATCGTTATCATCAGTACTTAGTTGGAATAATGTTTTTGTTCCACCAATATCGACTGAGAGTAGAAAAGCCATTTGTTATTGACCCGCTGCCGCGGCATCCATAAACCAGTAGTACTCGCCCTGTGGTGCTAAACGTTGCACAGGTAAACCTTCAACAGCGCCAGTAGTAATATCCTTCACAATATCTGATTTTGCTTCTCCAGCGATAAAGACAATCACTTGGCGTGCAGCATTAATAGTTGGATAAGTCATCGTTACACGCCATGAGTCAAACTTATCAACATACAAGCTCGTTGTTTTGGTTTCAGTCACATCGAGTGCAGCTGTATCTGGGAATAGTGATGCTATATGACCATCAGGGCCTAAGCCTAATAACACTAAATCAAATGGTTGTTCGCCCATTACTTCTTGCATCTTACGGCTATACTTTATTGCAACATCAGGAGCGACACCTTCTTCAGTTGGCATACGATGTACATTCTCTTGAGGGATTGAAATATGATCAATCATCGCTTCGCTGGCCATTTTGAAATTACTGTCATTATGAGTCGGTAATACACAACGCTCATCACCAAAAAACAAATGAACACGAGACCAATCAAGCTGTTCTGTGTATGGCGATGTAGCAAGTTTCTGATATAAACCTTTAGGTGTTGAACCACCAGCAAGTGCAACATAAAACACGCCACGTTTTGCGATTGCAGCACGTGCAGAAGCGACAAACTGCTCTGTGGCAGCTTCAATTAAGGTTTGAGCATCCGCTAGGATTTTTTGTTCCGCTTTCATTCTTTCCCCTACTTATTTTCTATAATGAAGCAATCATTATTCTATTGGTATCAAGCAAGCAAATTTAATTCATTTGTTGCGAAAACGCTAAATAATAAAGCCATCATCTAAAAAGTCCTAATCAAATATGTATAACCCTTAGGAAAACCTTATATCTATGTCGGCTAAATTTAATACGCTTCTTTAGTCTCAGGTTCAGGAAACAACTCATCCATACCTGCTGTTTTACCATCACTGACCACAATGCGTGCGTGTGTACGGTTTAAGGCGCGAGGGCTATTAACGCCACATGAGTGCGCGATAACACCCACTTCCTTCACAATATTATTCACGTAATTGCTGACTCTAACCGCTTTGGACTCAGGAACGAGGCCTTTTTGAAATTTAGGGTTATGAGTCGTAATTCCTGTCGGACAGGTATTTTTATTACACTGCAAAGCCTGAATACAGCCTAAAGAAAACATAAAACCACGGGCACTTGTTATAAAGTCAGCGCCAACACATAATGCAGAAGCAACTGAGTTTGGTGTCACTAACTTACCTGAAGCAATGACTCTAATTCTGTCTCGTAAACCATACTCTTTTAATTTATCTACAATCAGCGGCAAGCTTTCTCGTAATGACATACCGACTGAATCAATAAGTGGCATTGGAGCAGCCCCAGTCCCACCTTCAGCACCATCAATCGTAATAAAGTCAGGAGCACACTCTATTCCTCGGCTTACAATCGCAGCCATTAAGTCATCAACTTGTTGTGGCGCACCAACTACCATTTTAAATCCAGTAGGCTTACCAGTTACATCTCTAACGCGATTAACCATATCAATCAGAGCATTAAAGGAGGTTATCTCACGATGTCGATTCGGGCTAATCGCATCTTTGCCTAGCTCAATGCCTCGTATTCTGGCAATCTCTTCAGTTACTTTACTACCGGGAAGAATACCGCCTTTACCTGGTTTCGCTCCTTGACTCATTTTAATCTCGAACATTTTGACTTGATGATGTTCAGCTACTTCTCTTAGCTTGTCGTCATTAAGATTACCTTGAAGATCGCGTACACCATTTTTTGCAGTACCTATCTGAAATACAATATCTGCGCCTCCTTCAAGATGATAAGGTGATAAGCCACCCTCCCCAGTATTCATCCAGCAACCAGCTGCTTTTGCTCCAGCTGATAATGCTTGTACAGCTGGTTTTGATAAGGCGCCATAACTCATACCAGAAATATTAATAATTGAGTCTGTCGTATAAGGGTATTTGCAATTAGCCCCAATAGTGACATCTTTGGGGGGAACAGCTTCCAAACCTAAATGAGGGAAAGCACAATTGACGAATAAGACTCTACCAACACCATTAATATTATCTGTTGAGCCAAATGCGACAGTATTATCGATATTCTTCGCTGCACGATAAACCCATGATCGCTGGGCACGATTAAAGGGCAGTTCTTCACGATCCATCGCAAAGAAATATTGACGAAAGAATTCTCCAAGGTGTTCAAAGAAGTAACGAAACCGACCTATTACTGGATAGTTTCGTCGAATCGCCTGCTCAGTCTGAGTGATATCAGCAATATAGGCAAACATTGCCCAAACGATCAATAAACCAACACCTATTACAAATAAAAAGGCACATATCTCTAAGCCAGCCATTATGAAGCCACCAAACTCAGATAGATCTTGCATATTAATGCTCCTCTTTAATATTCGTAATAGCTTAGGTGAAGCAGTTATTAATACTTAATCAGCGTTATCTCAAGAATAATTGATAAGCTGGATTATCGGTTTCTAGCCAATAGTTATAGCCTAGTTCGCTCAAAAATTGAATAAAATCATTTTGCTCATCATTGTTTACTTGAACACCGACCAAAACTCGACCATAGGCCGCGCCATGATTACGGTAATGAAACAAGCTAATATTCCAACGTTGTCCCATTTTTGTTAAAAACCGCAGCAAAGCACCTGGACGTTCAGGAAATTCGAACCGATAAAGCTGTTCATTTTTAACTTGTGGTGCGTGTCCACCTACCATATATCGAACATGTAACTTAGCCATCTCGTTATCACTGAGATCAGTCCATTGATAACCTTCTTCATCTAAACTTGAGAACAGCGCTTCTCGCTCGTCATTGCCGCCATTCACTCGCATACCAACAAATACATGAGCATCACTATCATCGGCATAACGATAATTAAACTCAGTAATCGCTTTATCACCTAAAGTTTTACAGAAACGCTGAAAACTACCTTGATGTTCAGCAATGATAGTAGAAAATAAAACTTCGCGGCGTTCACCTAACTCTGCTCTTTCAGCAACATGGCGTAAGCGATCAAAATTAATATTCGCACCACTATCAATGGTAACTAAATGCTTACCTGTAATACCCTCTCGGGCAATATACTTTTTTGCTCCCGCTACAGCTAAAGCTCCTGATGGCTCTGCAATCGAACGAGTATCATCAAAAATATCCATGATTGCGGCACAAAGTTCATCACTATCAACAGTAATAACTTCATCAACTGTTTCTTTTGCAATACGGAACGGCTCTACGCCAATTTGACGGACTGCCGTGCCATCAGCAAATAAACCGACTTGTTCTAAAACAACGCGTTCATTTTTTTCGAGAGCAGCTTTTAAACAAGCCGCATCATCGGGTTCCACACCAATCACTTTGATTTCAGGCCAGAACGCTTTTATATAAGCCGACACTCCTGCAAGCAAACCACCACCACCAACAGGTACGAATATGGCATCAATAGAATCAGGATGCTGACGCATAATTTCCATGGCAATAGTACCTTGCCCAGCAATCACTTCAGGGTCGTCATAAGGATGTATAAAGATACGACCTTGTTGTTTCGCTACTTCTAAAGCATAGGTGTAAGCATCATCATAGCTATTGCCACGCAATGCGATTTCAGCGCCATAGGCCTTCACGGCTTCAACTTTGATTGCAGGCGTGGTTTTTGGCATGACGATTAAGGCCGAAATGCCCATCTTTTTAGCCGATAAAGCAACTCCTTGCGCATGGTTTCCAGCTGATGCAGCCACAACACCTTGTTGTCGTTCCTCATCGCTAAGATGAGTCATTCGGTTATAAGCACCTCGCAATTTAAACGAAAAGACAGGTTGTAAATCTTCTCGTTTCAACCACAGCGTATTATTCAAGCGTTCTGACAAGCGAGGCATATTATCGAGTGGAGTTTCGATTGCCACATCATAAACGCGAGCTTTAAGAATTCTTTCTACATATTCAGTCAACATGACCTTAGCTTTTTCTTCATTAAATAAAAAATAGTCTGCCTACACTACCACTAGCCATGATTTATCTCTAATAATTAGTAGCAATACTTGGCAATGCGATACGTATAGCATTGCCTCTAAACCATATGTCTAAGTGCCAAACACCATCAGTTTTAAACAGCTTTTTTATGTTTTAATTTAATTACAGTAATCATCGATACGCCTTAATCAAACCATTTTTCACTTCATAAGTGAATGTTTTAGCCTTGTGGATGATTTATCTCTATAATTAGTCGGCTATATTTAACAATTGTATATAAAGGAAAAAGTAATGACTGCTGATGAAATGAAAAAACAAGCCGCTTATGCTGCACTAGAACATATTAATACTGATGGTATTGTTGGTGTAGGTACAGGCTCTACGGTTAACCATTTTATCGATGCTCTTGCTACGATTAAAGACAAAATTGAAGGCGCAGTTTCAAGCTCAATCGTTTCAACTAAACGCTTAGAAGATCATGGAATTAAAGTATTCGACTTAAACGATGTAAGCGAAGTCGCCGTATATATTGATGGTGCTGATGAGTCCGATGACAACCTTCACTTAATCAAAGGCGGCGGTGGCGCATTAACTCGTGAAAAAATCATCGCTGCTGCAGCTGATAAATTCGTATGTATTGCTGACGCTAGTAAGTTAGTCAATGTTTTGGGTAAATTCCCGCTTCCTGTTGAAGTGGTGCCAATGTCACGTAGCTATGTCGCACGTGAAATCGTCAAAATGGGTGGACAACCTGTCTACCGCGAAGGATTTATCACCGATAACAGCAACGTTATTCTAGATGTTCATGGCTGGGATATTACTGAAGCTATCAAACTAGAAAAAGAACTAAATAATATCGTGGGTGTCGTAACAAACGGTCTATTTGCAATGCGTCCAGCTGATGTTTTACTACTTGGTAGTGAAGACGGTACAAAAACTGTTTACGCTAAATAGTTAACTCAATTGTTCAGCTCTCTCCATTTGGGAGAGCTGAAATTAACCAAAAGAACCTAACCTAATGTTCAAACCTCTAAGTGTATTCATTGGTTTACGCTATACACGCGCTAAGCGTCGAAATCATTTCATTTCATTCATCTCATTAACATCCATGTTAGGAGTTGCACTCGGTGTTGCTGCTCTTATCACTGTATTATCGGTAATGAATGGATTTGAAAAAGAGCTGCGTGAACGAATATTAGGAATGACCTCTCATGCCTTTATTACAGGTTCCAATGGCACTCTCAAAGACTGGCCGTCACTACAAGACCGCATCGTTAACTTTGAACACTTGGTTGACTCAGCGCCTTTTGTAGAAGGTCAGGCTATGTTAAGCCAAGGTAACCGAGTCAGAGGGAGTTTAATTCGTGGTGTTGATCCTCAACTAGAAGGCCGTGTATCCACGATAGGTGACAAAGTTATTCAAGGAGAACTTAGAGCGCTAACATCTGGTAGCTTTGGCATTATCCTTGGTAAAGATTTAGCGATGGCAATGGGCGTCAGAAAAGGGGATAAAATCACCCTGATTACGCCACATGTTTCCCCTACCCCCGCAGGTATTATGCCTCGTCTAAAACGCCTCAATGTCGTAGGCGTGTTTGAAATAGGCATGTATGAATATGATAGCGCACTTGCCATCATGAATATTGACGATGCTGCTAAATTATTTCGCATCCCTGATGGCGTGTCAGGCTTACGTTTAAAATTAGATGATGTATTTAAAGCGCCAACCATCACTCGAAACCTAATGGCTGAATTGCCAGCAAGCTATCGAGCAGCTGATTGGACTTATCAACATGCCAATTTCTTTCGCGCACTGAAAACAGAAAAAACAGTGATGTTTGTTATTTTAATGTTAATCGTTGCTGTCGCTGCATTTAATATCGTATCAACTCTAATTATGATGGTCACAGATAAACAATCTGATGTCGCCATTCTTCGTACTTTGGGCATGACGCCTCGTGGGATTATGACGATATTTATGGTTCAAGGAACCTTGATTGGTATTTTTGGCACTTTAATAGGTGTTATTGGTGGCGTCACGCTAGCCCTTAATGTTGAAACGATTATTGCCAAATTAGAACAGCTACTTGGTTATCAGTTCCTGCCTGCTGATGTTTACTATATAAGTAGCTTACCATCAGATTTACAATGGAATGATGTCACAGTAGTTGGACTAACATCCTTTATTTTATCGCTTATTTCAACCCTTTACCCTTCATGGCGAGCAGCTAAAATTCGACCAGCCGAGGCTTTACGTTATGACTAACCCTATTATTCTAAAGTGTAGTCAGATTGCTAAACAGTTTTCTGATGGCGGCTTAGATACAAATGTATTGAGTGATATCAATCTAACTATCAAAAAAGGCGAACGCCTAGCGATTGTTGGTAGCTCAGGTTCGGGAAAAAGTACACTTCTTCATATTTTGGGTGGGCTAGATGAGCCAAGCAAAGGTACTGTTGAACTATTAGGCCAAAATATTAATGAATTATCTGTTAATAAACTCAGTCAACTACGTAATCAAACCCTCGGCTTTGTATACCAGTTTCATCACTTATTACCGGAGTTTACCGCGGTTGAAAATGTAGCAATTCCACTTGTTATTGGTGGTCAATCACCAAAACACGCACAACAACAGGCGGAGGAATTGTTGGTAAAAGTAGGCTTAGGTCATCGCCTAGAGCATAAACCAAGTGAATTATCAGGTGGAGAGCGTCAAAGAGCAGCTTTAGCCCGAGCTTTGATCACAAAACCCGCTTGTTTGCTTGCTGATGAACCGACAGGAAACCTCGACTCACGTACTGCTCAAGCGATTTTTGACTTAATTATAGAGTTAAATGAATCACTAGCTACAGCATTAGTTATTGTTACACACGATACTAAGCTAGCCGCTAAAATGGACACTATTCTAACCTTACAAGATGGTCGATTAACCGCTCACTAGACCTAATTATTTAGTAGTGTTTTTTTTCTTTCTCTTTAGCCAATTACGAATCACAACCAAGCGCCATACAAGTCGAGTACCTAATACACCTAACAATGCAGCAATTAAGCCACAGATTAAACTGCCCAATAAGAAAGGCTGCCAAATAGTTATAAACTCAGAGCTGAGCCATTCCCATGTCAATGAAAAGTCATGCTTTTCAACAGGGATCTGTAAAATCCAAGCACCCACTTTGTAAACAAAAAAGTACAGTGGAGCAATGGTAATAGGATTAGAAATCCATACTGCCATTACTGAGACTGGTAAGTTAACTCTCAGTAAAATCGCTAACGCTGCGGCTACAAACATTTGCCCTAATATTGGCATAAAACCAATGAATAGACCTAAAGCTAATCCCCCAGCCACTGAACGACGATTTAAATGCCACAGTTTTGGCTCAGTTAAACGCTGACCGAACTTTTGCAGATGTGGATGTTCGCACATCGTTTTATGATCTGGCATTATACGTTTCAGGAATTTACGAGGCATAGTTGCTCATACAATTGTTATGTCGAGCGCTATTATAGGGATATATGATTAAAACTGCTATCGCATTCATGTTTGGCTGCGTATTATTTTTGCAGCTAAATTTTTTACCTGAACCAGTCTGGTTTTGGATCATACTTCCAACAGTCATTTTACTGTTCTTTACCAAAGCTCGCATACTCGCTTATCTACTATTTGGGATATTATGGACCTTCTGTTCAGTACAAGGCGAAATTGACAGCAGACTAACCGCTGAATTGGAAGGACAAGATATAAGACTATCAGGTACTATTGCTTCTATTCCTGAGCGTAATTCCAATCGAATTCGATTTATATTTAAGCCTAATAAAAATCATTATTCACTTCCCAATAAAATCCGACTTAATTGGTATAAACCATTACCTATCGAAATCAATGCTAATGAACAGTGGCAGCTAACAGTACGTTTAAAACAAATACATGGCATGTCCAATCCAGGAGGTTTCGACTATGAGGCATGGTTATTTCAACAAGGCATTGGCGCAACAGGCTATGTTCGTTCGAGTAGTAATAATACAAAATTAGCCACTGCTTCAGTTTACTCTATCAATTCACTTCGCCAAGCACTGATGAACAAATTAGAGTTGTACTTAGCTGAAAGTCCAAATCTAGGCTTAATTGAAGGACTGATGACAGGTATTCGTCACAATATTAATCCACAACAGTGGCAAATACTAAGTACTACGGGAACTAGTCATTTATTAGCCATTTCAGGTCTGCACATAGGACTGGCTGGTGCAATTGGATTTATATGTTTTCAATGGATATGGTTACTTCGACCTAAAAATTTATTACTGATTCCTGCCAGCGAGTTTTCAGCTATAGGAAGCTTGTTAGCAGCCCTGTTTTATGCTGCTCTTGCAGGGTTTTCTATACCTACCCAACGTGCTTTGATCATGTTGATTGTATTACTTATCGGTATTTTGAGTAGACAACCTGTTATTGCTAGTTCACTGCTAGCAGCAAGTATGCTAATTGTTTTATTGCTCGATCCTATCGCCGTTTTATCCATTGGATTTTGGCTTTCTTTTAGCGCTGTAGGACTAATTTTATACTTAACAAACCATCGTTTCCCATCACCTAGATGGCAATGGTTAAAAATACATGGCCTCCTCGCACTTGGGCTAAGCCCCTTACTATTACTGTTTTTCTTGCAAACCTCTGTTATCTCTCCAATAGCCAACCTAATAGCCATTCCATTTATCAGTTTTATCATTGTGCCATTACTGCTGTTAGCGAGTGTCATGCTCTGGTTATTTGAACCTCTCGGAGCCATACTACTTCATACTGCAGACTATTTATTAAGTCTGACTTGGCCTTTATTAGATTATTTAGCAAACATAAGCTTCTCCACCTACAGTATCACTCCATTGCCCTTTTACTACTTCATTCCAATTATAACTGGCATGGTATTACTACTGAGCCCTCGGGGCTTTCCTGCCAAGTGGATAGGGTTAGTTGGATTCGTGCCTCTACTTCTTTTTACTCCCACTAAACCTAATGATAGTGAATTCTGGTTTAGTTTATTGGATGTAGGGCAAGGTCTTTCTGCTGTTGTCCAAACCAGCAACCATATTTTGGTGTTTGATACTGGGGCTAAATTTAGTCCACAATTCAATATGGGTTCCGCCGTACTTACCCCTTATTTAAGGCATCAAGGAATAAGGGCTATCGACAAGCTAATCATCAGTCACGGTGATAATGATCATATAGGCGGGGCAATCCCTCTCATGGCTGTCATTCCAACTGAACAAGTCATTAGTAGTACTACCGATCGCCTTCCTGAATCCATTCCGTGTTACCAGCAAAAACCATGGCAGTGGGATGGTGTAAATTTTGAGATACTCTATCCAAGTAAAAATGATATAGGCAGTGAAAATAATCTTTCCTGTGTATTAAGAGTCAGTAGTCAACACGGTAGTGTTTTATTAACGGGAGATATTGAGCTACTTGCTGAAAGCCGATTAGTTCAACGTTATCACGATAGACTCTCATCAACCGTCATGCTTGCTCCGCACCATGGCAGTAAAACCTCTTCTTCCCTCCAATTTATTAATACCGTTTCACCCAAAATAGTCTTAATCCCTTCTGGTTATAGAAATCGCTACCATTTCCCCCATAAAAAAGTTGTTTCACGCTATAAAACCAATGGTATTCCTATTTTCACTACCGCGGAACATGGAGCAATGACTATTAAATTTGAAGAAGGTACTATCCCAACTGTCTCATCTTGGCGACACATTGACAGAAAAATTTGGTCAGCATCGCAGTAAGCCAACCATAGCGTTTCATCAATGCAACTTTTTCACGTATTATGGGCTCAGTTTTATTGATGAAATGAGATAACACCTATGTTGGAATTTTTTAAGGCTGGCGGCCTATTAATGTGGCCATTGTTTATCTGCTCAGCTGTTGCCATTGCTATTATCGGAGAACGATTCTGGAGCTTACAAGCTAAACGCATATCCCCACCCGACTTGATGACTCAAATTTGGCAGTGGTTAAAAAACGAGCAAATTGATAATAGCCGAATTAGTACACTGCAGCGCAGTTCACCCTTAGGACAAATTCTAGCGGCTGGACTTGCCAATCGAAATACTACACGAGAAATCACCAAAGAAAATATTGAAGATATAGGGCGACATGTCACGCTCTCTTTGGAACGAAACCTAAATACACTTGGCACCATAGCAGCTATCACACCTTTGCTAGGATTATTAGGTACAGTTATAGGCATGATTAAAGTATTTGCTGTTATCACTACAGAGGGTGTTGGGAACCCTGAAACTTTAGCAGGCGGTATTTCAGAAGCCTTAATCACTACAGCTATGGGCCTAGTAGTAGCCATTCCAAGCCTTATTTTTTATCGTTATTTCCGCGGAAAAATCAATATTCTAGTCGTCGATATGGAGGAAAAAGCGATGAAACTTGTTGAGATCCTACATGGTGAACGTGAGTTTTCTTCAGAGCTGCGTGCTGATAAGGATTAAGCATGAAATTATCACCCCATAAACAGGAACAACCTGATGTTAATCTGACACCAATGATTGATGTTGTTTTCCTGTTACTACTCTTTTTTATGGTATCAACTAGCTTCATCCGTGAAAGTTCACTCAAAGTAGATTTGCCTGAAGCAACTGGGCAGTCAATGATAGAACAAGAAACGCCTATCGATATCATTATTAATGCTGATGGGCAGTTCTTAATCAATGGTATAACCCTTGAAAATCCTAGTCCTGAACAATTATCAGCTCATCTCCAACAAGCTGTAGGAATCAATGACGATCCCCACATAATAATCAGTGCAGATAGTAATGCTGAATATCAAAATATTGTTACCGCAATGGATACAGCTCAGCAACTTGGCTATACACGCCTAACCCTTGCAACACGCCAGAAAACGAAAGAGTAAAAATGACTGAAGTGCCAACAAACCATAATAGCCGTGAGCTATACAATCGACTATTAACGTATGTTAAGCCCCACTGGAATAAATTTCTGGCAGTTATAGTTGCTATGGTTATCTATGCAGGCACAGAAACTGGCTTAGCAGCACTTATGAAGCCGCTCATTGATGGTAGTTTTGTAAACCAAGATTCTGAAATAATCAAGCTCATTCCCCTTCTATTGATTGGGCTTTTCCTGATTCGTGGTTTAGCTAATTTTGTTACCACTTATGGATTAGGTTGGATTGCACGTAATGTCATAAAAAACTTACGATCAGAAATGTTTGAACGATTACTAGTATTGCCCGCATCATTTTTTGATCAGAGTACATCAGGGCAACTTATGTCCAAACTGCTTTACGATGTAGAGCAAGTTGCCAATGCCACTACTGATGCTATTTTGACTTTAATACGTGACAGCCTAACTATTATCGGCTTAATAGTATGGATGATTTATTTAAATGGCATGCTGTCATTGATTATTTTACTTACCGTGCCATTGATTGGTTTATTAGTCTATAAAGTTAGCTCACGTTTCCGGACGATTAGTAAGAATATTCAAGACTCTATGGGTGACGTGAGTCATATCTCAAGTGAAATGATTGAAGGTCACCGCGAAGTAAAAACCTTTGGTAGTCAGAATTATGAAAACCAACGTTTTGAACAAGCTAACCAGAAAAATCGTCGCCAAAGTATGAAAATGGTCGCTACTGATGCGATCAGCCAACCCATTATTCAATTGATTACCGTACTTGGTCTCTCAGGCGTGATTTACTTAGCCACCTTGCCTGAGATGCTAGAAACGATCTCTGCGGGTAGTTTTATTTCGTTCATTACTGCTATGTTTATGATTTTGACACCACTGAAACGGTTAACTAAAATCAATTCAAAATTACAGCGTGGTATTTCAGCCTCTGAAAGTATTTTTAATTTAATTGATGAGCAAGCAGAGATTGATAATGGCACTAAAACTCTTAAAGACACACGAGGGGAAATTGAATATAAAAACGTCAATTTTAGCTATAACAATGATAACAACCTTGCTCTAGAAAAAATTTCATTTCATGCCGAACCTGGCCAAACGATCGCATTTGTCGGTCATTCAGGCAGCGGAAAGACAACACTCGTTAGCCTACTATCTCGATTTTACCCAAGCACTTCTGGCAACATAAAAGTAGATGGTATTGATATCAATGAACTTACTCTAGCCAGTCTTCGCAAACAAATATCATTAGTAAATCAACAAGTTGTATTATTCAACGATACTATAGCCAATAATATCGCCTACGGACACGAACAACATGTCAGTAATGATCAAATTATCGCAGCAGCTAAAGCTGCTCACGCATGGGAGTTTATCGAACGCCTACCCGAAGGCTTAGCTACCCAAGTTGGGCAAAATGGTGTTCTATTATCAGGTGGCCAACGTCAACGTTTAGCTATTGCTCGCGCCTTATTACGCGATGCCCCTATTCTTATTCTTGATGAAGCGACCGCTTCGCTTGACTCAGAAGCTGAACGTCATATTCAATCAGCATTAGAAACACTAATAACGAATCGTACAACATTAGTTATTGCCCATCGTTTATCGACTATTGAAAAAGCTGACTTGATTGTTGTGATGCACAATGGTCATATTATGGAAACAGGTACGCATAGAGAACTGCTAGCGAAAAATCAACACTATGCAGAGCTACATCGCCTTCAGTTTCAAGAAGAAGCTGTAAACCTCTAACTAATGACTGGCTTAGAAAGGTCCTGGTACCAACCTCAGCCTATTCGCTGGCTGCTAGCACCATTATCATGGCTATATAGAGCTATTATTGCACTAAGATATTATATGTATCAGAGAGGACTATTTAAATCCTCTTCCCTATCAGTACCAGTCATTATCGTCGGCAATATCACCGTGGGTGGAACAGGGAAAACTCCCACAGTAATATGGTTGGCCAAACAGTTAAAACAAGCAGGGTACAAACCCGGGATTATTAGCCGAGGTTATGGTGGTAAAGCCGCCGAACAACCTATCATTGTCTCGGAAGCGAGTATTGCTAGTGATGTAGGTGATGAACCTGTTATTATTCACCGTCAAGCAGCATGTCCAATGGTCGTTGGTTCTAAGCGTGTTGCAGCAGGCCAGATGTTACTTACCAACTATGATTGCGATGTCATTATCAGTGACGATGGTTTGCAACACTATGCACTAAACCGAGATATTGAAATTGTTGTAATTGATGGGCAACGTGGTTTCGGTAACCAATACTGTCTACCCGCAGGTCCTTTAAGAGAACCTCTATCGCGCTTAGAACAGGTTCACTTTATTATTCATAATGGCAGCCCTACTGCGGTGCAGTACAATATGACATTGACTCAACAGCAAGCAGTTAACCTTTCAGACCCAAAAATATCAAAACCATTAGCTGAATTTGAACAAACCGAAGTTCATGCTGTAGCAGGCATTGGTAATCCACAGCGTTTTTTTGACCAACTCATAACTCAGAAAATGATAGTAACGCCTCACCCTTTTGCAGATCATCATCCTTTTGAACCGAGCGATCTCGATTTTGGTGATCAGAAACAAATATTAATGACTGAAAAAGATGCGGTAAAATGCCACCATTTTGCACATAAAAATATGTGGTATGTACCGATTGAAGCTACAATAAGCGGTAAACTAAGCAAATATTTATTAGACACTTTAGCAGGACTTTCTCGCCATGGATAAAACATTACTCGACATTCTCGCTTGCCCTAGTTGCAAAAGCACGCTGACTTATAAAAAGTCAGAACAAGAATTAGTCTGTGCGGCTTGCCGTCTAGCCTACCCTATCCGTGACGACATTCCAGTCATGTTAGCGGATGAAGCGAGACAACTAACAGCTGACGAGTAATCGCATGACTTTTAAAATTGTTATTCCTGCACGTTATGCATCAACTCGACTACCTGGTAAACCACTTTTAGATATAGCCGGAAAGCCAATGATTCAGCATGTTTACGAACGTGCGCAGGAAAGTGCTGCCAATGAAATTATCATTGCAACAGATAATGAAAAGATAAGAGACGTGGCGCAAGGGTTTGGTGCTGATGTTTGCCTCACCAAAGCTGACCACCCTTCAGGTACTGACCGTTTGGCAGAAGTAGCTTCTGTAAGAGGTTTTGCTGATGATGAAATTATCGTTAATGTGCAGGGAGATGAACCCTGTTTACCAGCGGCTCTTATCAACCAAGTAGCCAATGATTTACAACATCATTCAGATGCTGATATTGCAACCTTATACAGCCAAATCACTCAGGAAAAACAAGTTTTCGATCCGAATGTAGTTAAGGTTGTGATGGATGGCCAAGGGTATGCACTCTATTTTAGTCGCGCCCCTATTCCATGGATGAGGGATCACTTCGACAAAGAATCTTCTTTGCCACCCGAACTGCCGCACTATCGGCATATAGGTTTATATGCTTATAGGGCTAGCTTTCTCAAGCATTACGCGGAATTAACACCCTGCGTGCTGGAGGTGGAAGAGTCTTTAGAACAATTACGCGCAATGTACCATGGTAAAAGAATTCACATGAGTCCAGCCCAAATATCTACTGGCCACGGCGTTGATACACAAGCTGATCTTGATGAAGTAAGAAAGCTATTAGAAACCCACTAATCTACTAAAGACCTATAATTAAGCGAATAACTTTAGTAGATTTCAACAGCCTATAAGCTTAGGGTAAAATCTGTTTCACTAATAATATATCAATACCGACAGCAAGCATATCGCTATGCAGCTCGCCCTCACCATCAAATACTGGCAGTATATAAGTAACCGGCACGGTACGATGCCCTTCCCCATACTGTGAAGCTTGGATACTTGTATCAGGGTTTAACACTTGTAAAACTAAGCTACACTCATCCAGTAACTCAATAATTTCACACTCATGCCCCTGATAAACAACTTGCTGCCCCAATAAGGCCAGCAAGTGTTGACGGTCAAATTTATTATTCGCTGACATCTTCGACAGGCTTCACTTTCCTAGGAGCACGCCTTCTGGGTGCTTTCTTCTCTTCATTATCGACTGATGCAGGTTTTTTGTCACCCCCATCAACAGAAGAACTTAGCGCTACAGCCTCTTGCTTATCTTTACTTGGGGCGCGTCTTCTCGGTGCTTTTTTCTCTTCATTATCTGCTGATGCAGAGGTTTGATTACCATTATCAACTGAAGAACTTGGCGCTACAGTATCTTGCTTATCTTTACTTGGAGCACGTCTTCTCGGTGCTTTTTTCTCTGCATTCTCTGCTGGTGCAGGATTTTGATTACCATTATCAACTGAAGAACTTGGCGCTACAGTATCTTGCTTATCTTTACTTGGAGCACGTCTTCGGTTATTTGGCGATGATGGAGAGCGTGGACGACGTGGCTTATTAGAAGCTGTTTTTTCAGCAGGCGGTGTATTACCATTCACTTCCACTACTGGTTCAGCGGGTACTAAATTACCATTAACTTCAGGCTCTACAGCTTTAGGTATTGCATTACCGTCTACTTCCTTTTTCTCTGGTGGAAGTTTATTGCCTGCGTCATCTGGAATATTGACGTTAACATCATTGCGTGGACGACGACGTCGTCCTCCCCGACGAGAACGTTTCGCATTCAGGTTTTGTGCATTTTCACCATCTTCATTTCTGCGCTGTTTTTTGTCTGAATTTGTTTCAACTGACTGATTATCGTTACCTCGTTCCGTAACCTTATTTTGTTCAGTCCCATTGTTTGATTCCGCGCGACGACGAGGCCCTCTACGGTTATTATTACGGTTATTGCGAGGGCGTCTTACTTGCTCTTGTTGTGAATTTTCTTCTGCTTTTTGATTAGACTTATTAGCAGTAGTTTCTTCTACCTCAGCGGCAACTTCATCAGCAGGTTTACCTGTTAACACATTCAACAATCGTTTTAATAAATTCGGTTTCTTGGCTTCAACTGTTTTAACTACTTCTACAGTACTAGTCTTATCAGCTACTGGCGCAGGAGCGGCCGGAGAAACACCTTTAACAGCAGCTTGTTCAACTACAGGTTTATCACGTAAAGCTTCAGGCACTTCAGGCTCAGGTGAGACCATAAGATGGTGGCTGACTTCATTAACTTCGCTACCTTCTTTAATACGCTCAATATCAAAATGCGGTGTATCAAGGTGTGGGTTTGGAATTAATAATAATTTAACATTTTGGCGACGTTCAATGGCTTCCAATTGCACACGTTTTTCATTCAACATGAAGGTTGCAACTGAAATAGGTAACTGAACCACAAGCTGTGAAATACGATCTTTAGTCGCTTCATCCTCAACCAAGCGTAATACAGCTAATCCTAGCGATTGAACACCACGAACATGCCCCAACCCGCCACAACGAGGGCAGACTTCTTCATGAGCATCACCTAATGAAGGACGAATACGCTGGCGAGACATTTCAAGTAAACCGAACCGAGAAATTCTGCCAACTTGTACGCGAGCACGGTCAGACTTCAAATGATCACGTAATTTATTTTCGACTTCACGCTGATGTTTTGTTGGCCCCATATCGATGAAATCGATAACAACTAAACCACCTAAATCTCGAATGCGTAATTGGCGAGCAATCTCTTCAGCGGCTTCAAGGTTAGTATTAAAGGCTGTTTCTTCAATGTCTCCCCCTTTATTAGCACGAGCAGAGTTAACATCAATAGAAATAAGCGCTTCTGTCGGGTCAATAACTAAAGCACCGCCAGAAGGTAAACGCACTTCATGGCGGAAAGCAGTTTCAATCTGACTTTCAACTTGATAGCGTGTAAATAGTGGAACTTTGTCTTGATATAACTTGAATTTGTTTAGTTCATGCGGCATAACCATGCGCATGAAGTCATAACCTGTTTGGTAAACATCAGGAGAATCAACCAATATCTCACCGATATCTTTACGTAAATAATCACGTAGAGCTCGAATGATAATGTTGCTTTCTTGATAGACTAAAAACGGCGCTTTACGCTCTTTATTAGCATTATCGATAGCAGTCCATAACTGCACCAGATACTCTAAATCCCACTGTAATTCTTCAGCTTGTTTTCCTACGCCAGCGGTACGAACAATCATACCCATGCCTTCAGGCACCTCTAATGAGCGTAATGCTTCTTGTAATTCAGCGCGTTCCTCACCTTCAATGCGACGTGAAATACCACCAGCACGCGGGCTATTTGGCATTAAAACAAGGTAGCGACCTGCAAGACTGATAAATGTTGTTAGTGCTGCGCCTTTATTGCCTCGCTCTTCTTTGTCTACCTGAACAACGAGTTCTTGACCAACGGAAAGTACATCTTGAACATTAATTCGTCCAGATGATTCACCATTTTTTTTGTTTGATGTTTTGAAGTATTCTTTTGAAATTTCTTTTAAGGAAAGAAAACCTTGTCTTTCAGAACCATATTCAACAAAAACAGCCTCTAGGCTCGGCTCAATTCGCGTGATTTTTCCTTTGTAGATATTACCTTTTTTTTGCTCTCTAGATGGAATTGCAATATCCAAATCGAACAAGCGTTGGCCGTCGACCATCGCTACACGCAACTCTTCTTCATTTGTTGCGTTAATTAAAATTCTTTTCATTTATAACCTCATTATTGAGGCTCGCACACAGTTTTCCTTGCTATAGCAAGATACTACATCACCTGGGTTCAGGCTTAAGAAGGACAACCAGTCTCTCGTTTCGTACTGCAATTAATAATGACAACGCGTCTTACGTTTGCGCATTGCTTTAACCTACATATTGGCTTTAATTCTTATTATTTTTAATTAAATACCATTACCACTTTTACTCGCGGTAGCTCTGTTTTCAATATCGGCGCTTTCACCCCTTGGCTAAGCTGGCCTGATACCTACTATTAATTACGCTGTGTTTGTCCTGTCTGATGTATCGTTATCACCTAGACATGCGAACCTGACTTACTCTATATGCTCATAATTGAGCCCAACACACATGACACATTAACTGTTCATCACATGCTTAAATCTAATACTTGGGTTTTTACTGCATCTACTCCCGTAATTACTAATATTTCGGAAGGAGCGGCTTACCACTTCTAGGTCATCTCAAAATGCAGGTATACTAGATACACTACAAACAGACAGGCCAACGTCAGAATATAACAGTCCTTCGACTTATCAGCAATAGTAGACATTAATTATTTTATGAGCACTTCCGATAGCAACAAATCCTTTTCCGTTCAGTTTATCGATATTTCAGCCGCGCAAGCTGGGCAAAGGATTGATAATTTTTTACTTACTCTCGAAAAAGGAGTACCTAAAAGTCGTATTTATCGTGCTATTCGCAAAGGCGAAGTGCGAGTCAATAAAGGCCGAATAAAGCAAACCTATAAAATTCAAACCGGCGACTCAATTCGCGTTCCACCACTGCATACTACTGACAAAGTGGTAATGACAACTGTAAACGATCATGTAAGAAAGCAATTAACCGAAGCAATTATATTTGAAGATGAGCACTTACTTGCTCTGAATAAACCGCCAGGCCTAGCAGTTCATGCCGGAAGTAATATTGATCAAGGTATTATTGAAAGCCTCCGAATCATTCGTTCTGAATTACCTTATCTAGAATTAGTTCATCGCTTAGATCGTGATACGTCAGGTTGTTTGTTATTAGCTAAAAGCCGCGAATCACTGCTCAACCTTCAGCAGCAAATGATCAGCCACAACATTGATAAGCGTTACTTAACCTTGCTAAGAGGTTATTGGGATAAAGAAGAACGGTTAATTGAACAGTCCTTACAAAAAAATACCGTCTCATCTGGAGAACGAATGGTCCGTGTTGATCCAGAGGGCAAGTATGCAAAAACTATTTTTGTGCCATTAGAGACATATTCAAAAGCTCAGCTAACAGAAGTCATCTTATTCACTGGTCGAACTCATCAAATCCGTGTCCACAGCGCTTATATGAATCATCCTGTTGCTGGAGATGATAAATATGGTCAGCGTAATTTTAATCGAGATATGAGAAAACTGGGCCTAAAACGTATGTTTTTACATTCATGGAAACTAGGTATCACTCATCCCATCACTAACCAACCACTATTGTTAGAGGCCCCTCTGCCAGTCCAGCTTGATAATGTTCTTGCTAAATTGAGGCAAGCATCATGAGACAGTATGAGCTAATCGTATTTGATTGGGATGGAACCTTGATGGATTCCACAGGGCATATCGTCAAATGTATGCAACAAGCTATAGCTGAATTAAAGCTTCCTCCACTTGAAAATTCAGCTGTCAGCCATATTATAGGTTTAGGTCTAAATGAAGCAACCCAGGCTCTTTATCCTGGTATTGATGCCCAAACCACAGATGCTTTGGCGGATGAATATAGAAGAATTTGGTTACAAAACCCTCATGACACCCCTCTGTTTGATAATGCTAAAAACCTTCTTACTCGACTCAACCACCAAGAATATTTTCTTGGTGTCGCTACAGGGAAAAGCCGTAAGGGTCTAAATAAGGTATTAGAAAGCTCCGAGCTGACTTCTTTATTCCATGCAACACGCTGTGCTGATGAATGCCATTCAAAACCACACCCGCAGATGATAGAAGAGTTGATTGATTACTGTGGTGTCATGCCAAATAAAACACTGATGATTGGCGACACAGAATATGACTTACAAATGGCTCATAATGCTGGCGCTGATAGTTTAGCAATCAGCCATGGCGCACATGGGATTGAAACATTAGAAGCCTGTCGACCTCAAGCAATCGTCGATGACTTGTTTCAAGTAGAACACTGGCTCAATAACTTGTCGTGCAGTTAAGGTTATGATTTACTGCACCAACTTGAACACTGACGAATTTGGAAAATAATATGGCGACATTTGGCGACTTTCCACCATCCTCTGCCAATAGTAATAAGGAAAAAACTATGAGTGAACAAACGAATTGGGAGCGCAAGGTATTGGAAGACCTTGCCTTCTCAGCATTAAATGAACAACGTAAAAGTCGCCGTTGGGGCTATGTATTTAAAGGATTAATGTTCTTATACTTAATGGCTGTATTGCTATTAATGATGCAGTCAAACGAACTACCTGCTGATACTACAAAACATACAGCCTTAGTTGAAATTAACGGTGTCATCGCTGCTGACGCTGATGCTAATGCCGATACGATTGTGACCGGCATTCGTAATGCATTTGATAATAAGAACGCTCAAGGCCTTATCCTTAGGATGAATACACCTGGTGGTAGTCCAGTTCAATCAGGCATCATCAATGATGAAATCAAACGATTACAATTAACTCGTCCCGAATTCCCTGTTTATGCAGTCATTCAAGATGTCTGTGCATCAGGCGGTTATTATATTGCTGCTGCTGCCAAAGAAATTTATGCCGATAAAGCGAGTATCGTTGGATCAATTGGTGTTCGCATGGATAGTTTTGGTTTTACTAATGTTATCGAAAAAATAGGCGTTGAACGTCGTTCATTAACAGCAGGAGAAAACAAAGCATTTTTAGACCCGTTTCTTCCTCTAAGAGATCAAGATGTAAAGCATGCTCATGCTATGCTTAATAATATTCATCAGCAGTTTATCGATGTAGTCAAAGCGGGCCGAGGCGATCGGTTAGCCGATGACCATCGTTTATTCACAGGTTTATTCTGGTCAGGTGAACAAGCATTATCATTAGGACTTGTAGATGGTCTGGCTAGTAGCAGTAAGGTCGCTCGCGAGATGATCGGCGCAGAAGATATTATTGATTATACGCCTCGACCAGACTACCTAGATCGTTTCGCAGGCAAGTTGGGTGCAACGATCAATCAAACACTATTTCAATCTAGTGCTATAGGAGGGTTACGTTAATTATGTCAGAACTACAAAATGAACTTACCGAACAGCAACGTGAAAAACGAGAAGAATTATTCCGCTATACTGATCGTTCTCATCCCATGATAGAAGAATTATTCAAGCTAAATGATGAGTCTTCTCAATCAGATAATGTTCTACAAGGCTGATATTATGAGCTTACCCGCTGAAGCACTCGTCAATAAGTCACTACAATTAGTATCCCCACCGACAACCTATAGTCAGGTCAACGATTTATTAAATGATGAAAATAGCTCTGCTGAAGATATTAGCGCTATTATCAACCTTGACCCAGCACTGACAGCTCGGCTACTTAAAATTGTGAACAGCCCTTTTTACGGCTTTCCATCACAAATAAATACTATCTCTCGAGCCATCACGATTATAGGTACGCGTGAACTTACTCACTTAGTATTAGCAACTTCAGTGATTAATGCTTTCAGAGGCATTCCGGCTAACTTAATCAATATGGCTGACTTCTGGCGTCATAGCCTTGCCTGTGCCATTGCTTCTAAACAACTGGCAATACATTGCGGCTACCGCGCAACTGAACGTTTCTTTATTTCTGGCTTGCTAAATAATATAGGCTCATTAGTGCTCTATCAAGCTTTGCCAGAACTCGCTAGAGAAGCAATTAACAGCGCTAAATCTGGTAATGGTGTTATTTCTGAATCAGAAAAAAGAGTGATCGGTTTTGACCACTGTGAAGCAGGCGCAGCATTGGTTAAAGCATGGAAGTTACCTGACTCATTAGGCGAGGTAGCTAAATATCATCATACTCCATCTCAAGCAGAAGAATTCCCAACCGAAGTCGCAATAATTCATATTGCAGATATAATAGTCAGCTCGGCAGAAATAGGTAACAGCGGTGATCGCCATGTACCCCCCCTTGATCCTAAAGCATGGGAACTATTTAACATTGATGAACAAGTATTACCGGAAATCTTAGATCAGGTAAGAGAGAAACTAGACGATTTAACAGCAGTGATGACATCGTCATAATTATTAAAGAGGCAATTAATTCATGAGAACAGTATTATTAGGCGCACCTGGTTCAGGTAAAGGTACACAAGGTGTTGTGCTATCAAAAAAATATGATATTCCACAAATCTCAACAGGTGATTTATTACGTGCCGCAGTAACAGAAGGCTCTGAACTAGGTAAACAAGCCAAAGCAGCTATGGATGCTGGCGCTTTAGTGTCTGATGAGATTGTGATTGGATTAATTCGCGAACGAATTTCGCATGATGATGCTACCAACGGCTATATATTAGATGGTTTCCCACGTAATATTCCTCAAGCCAAAGCTTTAGACACTATGCTTGAAGAACTGAACCAACCACTTCAAGGTGTCGTATTACTTGATGTTGCCTTCGAAGAGTTATTACAGCGCTTAACCGGTCGCCGTACATGTAAAGACTGTGGTGCCATCTACAACGTTCACTTATCTCCTCCTCAACGTGAAGATGAGTGTGATTCATGTCATGGCCCCCTATTCCAACGTGCTGATGATAATGCAGAAACAATTGGCAACCGTTTAAATGTATACCAAGAACAAACAGCACCATTAGTTGAGTTTTACCAAAGCCAAAATAAGCTTCACTCAATTGCTGGAGTAGGTCATGTAGATGCTATTACCGATGCAGTGTGTGCTGCATTCGACACGATCTAATTTAATTCTCTCCCTTAGTTATACTTAGCTAAGGGAGAGCATGTTTTAAACAACTAAATCTAATTGCATGGCTAATATTCTTGCCGTTGGTATCGCTACGCTCGATATCATTAATACAGTTCAACAATTTCCTCAGGAAGATGCAGAGGTAAGAGCACTATCACAGCACCAGTCTCGTGGTGGTAATGCAACTAACACCCTATCCATTTTAAGCCAACTCGGTCATCACTGTGCTTGGGCTGGCGTGTTAATTGATGAACCTGATAGCATTGTCATTAAACAGGATTTAGCTAAACATCATATTAATATTAGCAACTGTAGCGTATTAAAATATGGCAAAATGCCAACCTCCTATATCACTCTAAACCAGCAAACCGGTAGTCGAACTATTGTTCATCATCGCGACTGCCCTGAATTTGATTTTGCTCAGTTCAAACAAATCGATCTGCAACACTATGATTGGCTACACTTTGAAGGTCGCAATATTTCTGAAACCTGCATGATGGTTAAGTATTACAAACAACAATACCCTCAACTGCCCTGCTCGATTGAAATTGAAAAACCTCGCGATGGAATTGAACAATTATTCGAACTAGCTGACATCCTGCTATTTTCAAAACACTACGCTGAAAGTAAGGGATTTGAAAATGCTACTGCATTCTTAGAGTCTCTATCAATAAACGTAACCGCTAGCTGTGCTTGGGGAGAACTAGGCGCATGGCTAAAAACTGCTGATAAACAAATAATCCACAGCCCCGCTTTTTCACCTAAACAACTGATTGATACGCTTGGTGCTGGTGATACATTTAATGCAGGAATGATTCATAGTTTTCTTAGCAATCACAATGAACAACAAGCTATCAACTATGCTTGCCAATTAGCAGGCCATAAATGTGGCCATCCGGGTCTGACTCTTTCTCAACTTGAATTTAACTAAAATTTATGACTACTCACCTACTTTGCCATAATGATGATCTCCCTGAAAACAAGACACGTAGCTTCAGTGTTGAATCGCAACAAGGAAAAATCGACTTATTTGTTGTCAAAATTGATAACAAAGTTTACGGCTATAAAAACCTGTGCCCCCACCTTGGTATCCCTTTAAATTGGCAGCCTGATGAGTTTTTATCAATAGAAGAAACTCACATTCAGTGCGCTACGCACGGTGCATTATTTACAATGGAAACGGGTGACTGTATTGCAGGACCTTGTAGTGGAGATAAACTCAGCTCTCTCAATATAGAGCAACGAGATAATGAGGTTTGGCTACAACTTTAAACTTAAGCTGAAAAGTATGGCACAATTGAGCTTTATTAATTATTTAACCATGATGGGATAACAGCTGCGATGGATATTAGAAAGCGTATTCGCATTGGCGACTTACTCATCGAAGCCAAATTAATTTCTGAAGCGCAATTAACCGCTGCGCTGCATGAGCAAAAGAAAACTCGCAGAAAACTAGGTAAAACATTGATTGATCTTGGCTTCATTCAAGAGTCTCAATTATTACAACTGTTATCACAACAGCTTAAGATCCCCTATCTTGATCTTAATCAAGTTCCCATTGATAAGGATATTTTTCGACTCCTACCAGAGATTCTTGCTCGTCGTTTTCGCGCCATCGCGCTAAAAGAACATAATGGCAAAATACTAGTCGGTATGGCTGATCCGACTGACATTTACGCCTATGATGAATTACAAAAAACCTTAAAACGTCCGATTGATGTAGCAGCCATCAGTGAAAGTGACTTACTACGACACCTTGACTCTGATTACCGTAAAACAGAACAAATAGGCAGTCTAGCAGAAGAACTTGAAGGCGAATTAGCTGAAACAGATTTTGATTTACAGGCATTAACCCAATCAACGTCAACTGCCGATGCGCCGGTAGTAAAGCTCTTACAAGCTATTTTCGAAGATGCTGTCAGCATGCAAGCTTCTGATATTCATATCGAACCTGATGCGACGCTACTTCGTATTCGTCTTCGTATCGATGGCGTGCTTCAAGAACAAACAGTTGATGAGTCTCGAATTGCTAATGCCCTTACATCACGCCTAAAGCTTATGTCAGGCCTGAATATTTCAGAAAAACGTCTGCCCCAAGATGGTCGCTTTAATATTAAAGTAAAAAACAAAGGCATTGATGTACGTTTATCAACCATGCCAATGGTTCATGGTGAATCTGTGGTCATGCGTTTGTTAGATCATTCACAAGGACAATTAGATTTTTCTAAGCTCAATATTCCGACACACATTATTGAACCACTTAACAAACTGATCAGAAAACCACATGGTTTGATTCTAGTAACCGGTCCTACGGGTAGTGGTAAAACAACGTCTCTGTATGCTGCACTCAATGAGATCAACACACCAAGCAGTAAAATTATCACCGCTGAAGATCCTGTTGAATATCAATTGCCACGAATTAACCAAGTGCAAGTACACGAAAAAATAGGACTGACTTTTCCTGCCGTTTTAAGAACAGCACTCCGTCAGGATCCAGATATCATTCTAATTGGTGAAATGCGTGATACTGAGACGGTTGAAATTGGCTTACGCGCCGCGATGACGGGGCATTTGGTTTTTTCAACCCTTCATACTAATGATGCTATTAGCACCATTGGTCGCTTGATGGATATGGAGGCTGAAGACTTCTTGATAGCAAGTTCATTGCAAGCTGTTTTGGCACAACGCCTCGTACGTAAGCTCTGTCCTGAGTGTAAAGAAGTCCATGAGCTTGATGAACTAAACGTCGTATGGCTTAGTCAAGTGCTAGGTAATGTTCAACTCCCACCTTTCCATCGCGCTGTTGGTTGTCACTTATGCAATATGACTGGATATAAAGGCAGAACAGGCGTCTATGAGTTACTTATTATGAACAGTAAACTTGCTAACGCAATTCAACATGATGATAGAACGATGTTTACACAATTAGCGAAACAACAACAGCACGGACAAACACTCACCCTTAATGCCATTAAGTTAGCTGAAGAGGGTATTACTAGCATTGAAGAAGTATTACGTATTGCGGGCGATATAGAAATTGATACGCCATCATCCTCCAGCCCTCAAGCAAGCAATGCCTAATTATAACTATAAGGGACGAAATACCAATGGAGAAGCCAGCAATGGGACTATCGAAGCTAGTTCAAGTAGCGATGCCGCGTCTCATTTAATTAATATCGGAATTACACCTATTACGATCACTGAAGAAGTGGCACATCAAGAGGATGTACTTCAACAGTTAAACGCATTATTAGCTAAAAAAACGCCTGATGATAATGAACTCATTATGTTTAGTCGGCAAATGGCAACCCTTCTTAAAGCGGGGATCTCCATTCTGCCTACTTTAAAGGGCCTACAGTCGCATATGACCCATGTAGGTATGCGAACGGCAATAGAAGAAATTAGCACCGATATCGAGGCTGGTCGTTCTCTATCAGGTAGCATGCAAAAACAACCTCATATTTTTTCCCCCTTATTTATCAGCATGATCAATGTCGGTGAAAACACCGGGCAACTCGACACCGCATTCCAGCATATTTATAAGTACATGGAAATTGACAAAGAAACCAAGGATCAAGTCAAAGCTGCACTTCGCTATCCTAGCTTTGTTGTGGTGGCAATGCTAATTGCTGTTACTGTGATTAATATTTTTGTTATACCGACCTTCGCAAAAGTATTTGCTGGTTTTGGCTCAGAGCTACCTTGGGCTACCAAACTATTACTAGCGGCCTCTGATTTTAGCGTCAATTACTGGCATTACTTATTACTCGCCTTCATTAGCGCTATCATGGCGGTAAGAACCTATATCAAAACAGATAAAGGACGTTACCAGTGGGACAAGATAAAAACGCAGTTACCTTTGATTGGTAATATCATTAATCGTGCCACCTTAGCTCGCTTCTCTCGTGCTTTTTCGATGGCTTTTCGTGCTGGTGTCCCTATCTCACAAACTTTAGTCATCGTCAGCAAAGCGGTGGATAACAGTTACATTGAACAACGAATATTAGAGATGCGTGATGGTCTTGAACATGGTGAGTCACTGACTCAAACAGCCATCGCCAGCAATCTATTTACGCCATTAGTGCTACAAATGATATCTGTCGGTGAAAATACAGGATCGGTCGATACGATGCTTGATGAAGTAGCTACATTTTATGAACGTGAAGTTGAATATGACACTAAAAAACTCAGTAGTGCAATTGAACCGATTATGATTACTGTTATCGGCATCATGGTTCTCATTTTAGCGCTGGGAGTATTCCTACCCATGTGGGACCTAGGCGGCGCTGCAATGGGCAATTAGACATTAACCCTAAAAAAAGTTAGAGTGGCAATGAAAGCTTTCCCCAATCTGTAATTGTGTTTGTTAAGGAACAAAATAAATGAAAAAGCAACAAGGTTTTACCCTGATTGAGCTCGTTATGGTCATCGTAATTTTAGGTATTCTCGCTGCAACAGCGTTACCCAAATTTGCTAACTTGCAGGGTAGTGCAAAAAAATCATCACTTAGTGCAGCTCTAGGTGCCGTAAAATCAGCATCATCAATTGCTCATGCAGCCTCATTAGTTGCTGACAGTAACTCAATTACAATCGAAGGTACGGCGTATACATTGGTAAACGGTTATCCAGATGATGCTAATATGGCTGCTCTCGCTAACTTATCATCAGATGACTTTGATTTAGCAAATGATAAAAACACACTAACCGTTACAGTAGGCTCATGCTCATTTACCTACTCTGATGCAACCAGTACAACCGTACCGCCAGTTATTACAGCTATCACAGGCGATACTAACGGCGCTTGCTAGTCATCATTTAAGCGATACACATTAAGGGATACCATGCAATCGACACATGCACCATCCCTTTACTCACCACAAACGGGGTTCACGCTCATTGAGTTGATCCTCGTTATGGTGCTTCTCTCTATTCTGGCTATTATTGCTATCCCACGTATGTTCAATAACAATGCGTTCGAACAACACGCCTTTTTTAATGACACCTACAATGCAGTTCGCTATGCCCAAAAAGTAGCCATAGCTTCAGGTTGTAATATACAAGTTAGCATTAACAATAATAGCTATGAGCTACTAAGAGATGACAGTTGTACAAGTGGTACTTTCAGCTCAAACCTCCCAGTACTTCCACCTTCAACCAATCAGGTTCGCTATATTGGCGCTAAAGATGGTGTTAACTTAAGTTCAACACAAAACACTATCACCTTTGACAGCCTAGGTAGAGCAGATAATGATGCAGTACTGACTATCGGCTCACGACAGATCACAGTGGTTGCCGCAACAGGCTTTAGTTATGACAGCACCCCATAAGCTAGAACAATATGGCGCCACGCTTGTTGAATTAATCATCACTATCATGATTATCAGTGTTGCCCTAACGGGCATTTTGACTATCGTCAATCAAAGTGTCAGAGACAGTGCCAACCCTGTGGTTCAGCGCCAAGCCATTGCAATTGCAGAAAGCTATATTGAAGAAATAAGCTTATTACCTGTGACCGACCCCGATGGTACTAACAGCGGTGAAGCAAGAGCCAGCTTTGATAACATTGATGATTATAATGGCCTAATTGATACGGGCGCTAAGAATCAAACTGGCCAAGCCATCGTTGGCCTAGAAAACTATACGGTCGCCATCACAATTGCTGATACAACTCTGTCATCAGTGACAATGAAAGCCATCACGGCATCGGTTACTCGCCCTGGTATTGACACCATTCGTTTAACTGCTTATCGAGCCAATTATTGATGCGCCTAGTTAATCAACAAGCAGGTTTTACCCTGATAGAACTCATCATCGTGATTGTATTAGGGGCTATTGTCGCATCAATGACTACCTCGATTTTAACTTTACCAATCAATGCCTATGTAGATTCTGCACGTCGAGCAAGTTTAACCAACACCGCTGAATCAGCTTTAAATCGTATGCAACGCGATATTAGAGCAGCATTACCTAATAGCATTCGTATTTCTGCTGATGGCAAAACACTAGAGCTGTTACATACGATTGATGGGGGACGATACCGTAAGCTACTAGCGAGTGATGGCAGTGGCGATAGATTAGACTTTAGTCTCGCAGATACAGGATTTGATGTGTTGGGAGAGTTACAAAATTTTGCCACTATCACCCTAGACCGTGACCTCGTTGTGGTCTACCCACTAGCAAGCGCTGGCAATAATCCATATGCAGGTGATAACACCGTTATTATGACCAGTAGTTCCACTGCAAACCATATCAACTTTTTACCTTATCAATTTCCACTAAAATCACCTCAGCAGCGTTTTTTTATCATCGATACCCCTGTCACTTACCATTGTGACCTCAGTGCAACACAGAGAGAAAATAAGCTACTCATGCGCTATGAAGGCTATGCTATTCAATCAACACAAACAATACCTCCTGCCACTGGCGGTGCACTGCAAGCAAACTATATTAACGACTGTCTCTTTAGCTATAACTCAGGCTCAAACACGCGATCAGGCTTAGTCACTTTAACAATGTCATTGAAAGATAAATCTGGCGAATCCGTTCGCTTAACACACCAAGTTCATGTGAGTAATCAACCATGAGAAAACAGCATGGTATAACCCTGATTGGCGCCATATTCATATTGGTGATCGTTAGTTTATTAGGCCAGTATTTGGTCAGTATTACTGGGGTACAACGACAGACTTCCCTACTCTCATTGCAAACTGCCCGTGCATATCAAACTGCCACAGCAGGCGTAGAATGGGGCATATTTCAAATTACTAACAATAATCACTGTCCGGCTAATCAAGTGTTAAGCCCAGCACTCAATAATTTCACAACTACTGTCAGTTGCAATCAACTGGGTAGTTATGATGAAAATGGCATCATGCACTCAATTTACCGAGTTACGTCACGAAGTGAATATGGTAATTATGGTGAAATAGATTATGT
>CALCCU010000114.1 GCA_937900515.1 uncultured Gammaproteobacteria bacterium
CGTCAGCGAGTGTCCTTATTGAAAGGACTCGAGGTCGGTGCTTTAGAGCGTGTTTATAACGAGCGTTTACAACTGAATCTTGGTGCTGAGCTAATGATAAAAGCTTTGCAACAACAAGGAATAAAAACAGCCTTGGTGTCAGGTGGGTTCACGTTTTTTACCGAGCGTTTAAAACAACGTTTAGGTTTAGATTACACATTGGCTAATGTATTAGCTGAAAAAGATGGCAAGTTAACCGGTGAAGTTGTTGGTGCTATTTGTGGTGCACAATCAAAAGCTGATTTTTTATTAGCAAAATGTGAAGAGTTAGATATTGCACCATCTCAAACCCTCGCTATTGGTGATGGTGCAAATGATTTACTTATGATGAATGAAGCGGGATTAAGTGTCGCTTATCATGCAAAGCCAACAGTGCAGCAGCAGGCTGATACTGCAGTTAATTATTGTGGTTTAGAATCAATAGTTGGTTTATTACAACTGTAGTTAAATAAAAAACTTGAAATATTAACTAACTGCCCCATTTATGTGGGTAGTTCACTAATCAAAAATTAAGGTATATACGATGGATATAATGGAAACAATCAAACAAGCAATTACGTCAAACGACATTATCTTGTTTATGAAAGGCTCACCTGAATTTCCGCAATGTGGTTTTTCTAGTCGCGCATCTCAAGCTTTAGCTCAATGTGGTGCAGAATTTGCTTACATTGATGTACTAGCTGAACCAGAAGTACGTGCTAATTTACATCGTTATGCTGATTGGCCTACATTCCCTCAGCTATATATCAACGGTGAGTTGGTAGGTGGTTGTGACATCATCATTGAAATGTTTGAAAATGGTGACTTAAAAACTATGGTTGACCAAGCTAAAGCGAGCTAATCAAGAATGAGTGATGAACAAGATCATGAATGGCATGGCGAAAATGCACTAACAGTAGCGCCAGCTAAGCCTGAACTAAAGCAACCCCCTAAATATAGGGTGTTGATGATGAATGATGACTATACACCAATGGATTTTGTTATTGAGGTATTACAGGATCTCTTTAGTATGGGCCATGACAGTGCTCAGAAAACGATGATGCAAGTTCATACTGAAGGGAAGGCGCCATGTGGTATTTACACCTATGAAATAGCCGAAGCAAAAGTTGAGCAAGCAAATAGCTACGCTCAACAACATGGTCATCCATTACAATGCACAATGGAAGAAGAATAAGCCCATTACAGGAGAAGGAAGATGCTAAGTAAAGAGCTCGAACAAACATTGAGTCAAGCATTTAGTTATGCTCGAAAGCGATCACATGAGTTTTTAACTGTGGAGCATCTCCTTCTCGCTTTATTGGAAAATGGACAAGCATTAGCTGTGCTGACAGCTTGTGATGCTGATATAGCGTTGCTGAGGAGTGAGTTAAGTGACTTCTTAGCTGATAATATTTCTTCGTTATCAGAAGAAAGTGAACGTGAAACACAGCCAACTTTGGCATTTCAACGTGTTTTACAACGTGCAGTGATGCATGTTCAATCATCTGATGGCAAAGAAGTGACAGGCGCTAATGTACTCGTGTCTATTTTCTCTGAACAACAATCACAGTCTGTCTACTTATTACTCAAACAAGATATTGCTCGCTTGGATGTAGTTAATGCAATCACACACAGTGATGCTAGCGACGAAATTGATGGTGGGACTGAAACACTATCAGGACAGTCTAATACCCAAGAAAGTAATAACCCCCTTAGCTTATATGCAAGTAACCTTAATCAGTTAGCTGAGCAGGGCAAAATTGACCCATTAATTGGTCGTTCACATGAAGTTGAACGAACACTTCAAATTTTATGCCGTCGTCGTAAAAATAATCCATTATTTGTTGGTGAAGCGGGGGTAGGTAAAACAGCGCTCGCAGAAGGTCTAGCTAAGCGTATTGTAAACCAAGAAGTACCTGAAATACTGGCAAATTCAACTATCTATTCTTTAGATATGGGCGCATTAGTTGCGGGGACTAAATATCGCGGTGATTTTGAAAAACGTTTAAAAGCGTTACTAAAAGAAATCAGTAAACACGATGATGCTATTTTATTCATTGATGAAATTCATACACTGATTGGTGCTGGCTCTGCAGGTAATAGTGCTATGGATGCGGCAAACTTATTGAAACCACTATTAGCGAGTGGTGAACTTAAATGTATTGGTTCGACCACTTTCCAAGAATATCGTGGTATTTTCGAACATGATCGTGCCTTAGCAAGACGATTCCAAAAAATCGATGTACCTGAACCTTCAGTTGCTGAAACCGTTCAAATTCTAAAAGGTTTAAAACCGAGTTTAGAAGAACATCATGATGTTCGTTATACCAACGCAGCACTTGAACAAGCTGCTGAGTTGGCTGATCGTCATATTAACGACCGTTTTTTACCTGATAAAGCAATTGATGTATTAGACGAAGTGGGTGCAGCTCAGCGTATATTGCCAAAATCAAAACGTAAGAAAATGATTGGCGTAACGGATGTGCAAAATATTGTGGCTAAAATTGCACGTATTCCAGCTAAAACGGTTAACAATACCGATAAAGATAATCTGAAAAATATTGAGAAGAACCTTAAGCACGTTATTTTTGGTCAAGATGAAGCCATTTCTGTATTAGCTTCTTCTATCAAAATGGCTCGTTCAGGTTTAGGTCACCCAGAACGTCCAACTGGTGCATTTTTATTTGCTGGTCCGACCGGGGTTGGTAAAACAGAAGTAACTCGTCAACTTGCTCATAATTTAGGCGTTGAATTAATTCGCTTTGATATGTCTGAATATATGGAAAGTCATACGGTTTCTCGCTTGATAGGTGCTCCCCCTGGCTACGTAGGTTATGACCAAGGTGGGTTATTAACCGAAGCGGTTACAAAACAGCCTCATGCGGTATTACTGCTTGATGAGATTGAAAAAGCACATCCAGATGTCTTCAACTTGTTATTACAAGTTATGGACCACGGTACATTAACAGATAATAATGGTCGTAAGGCTGATTTCCGTAATGTTGTCTTGGTTATGACAAGTAATGCTGGTGCACAAGAAATGGGCCGAGCTTCTATGGGCTTTGCTAAGCAAAATCATCAAACAGATGGAATGGAGGTGATCAAGCGCTCATTTACGCCTGAGTTCCGTAATCGTTTAGATGGAATCATCCAGTTTAAACCATTAACAAGTGATGCTATTTTACGTGTTGCTGATAAGTCTGTACTTGAGCTTGAAATATTGCTGCAAGATAAGAATGTCACGCTAGAAATAGAGAATGATGCACGAAATTGGTTAGCTGAACATGGTTATGATGTTGCGATGGGTGCTCGACCAATGGCTCGTCTGGTTCAGGAAAAAATTAAACGTCCTTTAGCAGATGAATTATTGTTCGGTAAACTATCCGCTGGCGGCCATGTCAGAGTGATACTTAAAGACGATGAATTAGCGTTAGATCTCGCAGCTGAAACTGCACCAGTTTAGTGCCAAAATATAGCCTGATAGTAGTTACTATTAGGCTATAAAACTGTATACCTACACTTGACATTTCCAGTCATAAATATTTCACTTATTCACTTTCCATCGCACTTTTAAAGCAAAGTTCGTAATTGTCTTTCTAACTGATTGATTCTTATTGTTTGTTTGGTAAGTTATTGATATTTATGAATTTAAAATGAATGGTTAAATAATGACCATTTTAAGTCCAGCTCTTATGTATGAACAACTTACCGAGTTAATATAAAGTTAGCCACAGAGTTATCCACAGGTTTTGTGAATAAGTTTACAGTTTTGTGACAGACACATTTTTTAGAAAGATAGACTTACAACTCAATCCCTTTTTGAGCTTGAATTCCCGCTCGAAAAGCATGTTTAACATCATCTATACGGCTAACTGTATCGCTGGCCTCTATGACGGTGTCTGGAGCTCCTCGTCCTGTAATAATAACGTGCTGCATATTAGGTCGATTGGCAATATCAGCTAAGATTTGCTCACTGTCCAGGTATTTCATTTTAAGAACGATATTTAGCTCATCAAAAAGAACAACATCGATACTGGGATCTTGTAATAATTTTTTACAAACTTCCCAACCAGCCTCAGCGGAAGCAATATCTTGTTCTAAGTTTTGTGTGTCCCAAGTAAAACCATCACCCATGACATGGTATTCAACTTCATCGGGGAAGCGCCTAAAGAAACTTTCTTCACCAGTGCTATAGGCACCTTTAATAAACTGAACAACACCAACACGCATGTCATGACCTAATGCTCGGGCAACCATGCCGAAGCCAGAAGAGCTTTTTCCTTTGCCGTTGCCAGTGATGCAAAGCAACAAGCCTTTATCTTTATCAGCTTGTTTTATCTTTTCATCGACCACTTCTTTGTGGCGTTTCATGCGCTTATTATGGCGTTCTGTTTTTGCTGTATCAGTCATATCATTTCCTAAATAATGACAGCAGTGATTAATACTGTCATCTCAATTAATTCAACCATGGCACCTGCTGTGTCACCAGTTGTTCCACCTAAGCGTTGTTCCATACAAAACCTTAGTAATAAAAAGCTAATTAAAAATACCATTACCAGCGTAAAACTGCTGAGTAATAAGCTAGCGGCAATGATAATGAGTAACAGCCATTTAAGTAGGCTTTTAGGCATGTTTTGAATCAGCAGGCTAGCTAATCCTTCTTTGCGTACATAAGGTGTTGTAATGAACAGCAGAGGAAGCGCTGAGCGTGCCAATACAATGGTAATGGCAATACTCAGCCAATCCTGCTGCTTGATAAGTTCATTAAGCATAATGAATTTAATCAGTAATACTAAAATCATCGTGACGACTGCTATTGGGCCACTAGCAGGGTCTTTCATTATTGCTAATGTTTTGTCTCTATCAGCCAATCCTCCTAACCAAGCATCAGCACTATCAGCAAGACCATCTAGGTGTAATCCACCTGTTAATAACACCCATAGCGTAAGGCATATTACTGCAATAACTAAACTACTTTGATTTGATAATAGCTCTGCGCTCAGCACTAAAATAAGTGCAATAAGGCCACCAACCAATGGGTAGTAGACTAAGGAGTTACTAATATTCTTGTCATCCGCAGGAGCTCGCAACCGTACCGGAATAATCGTTAAGAATTGCAATGCAATTAGAAATGATTGGAGTTGATTCATGATTGACCTGAAACAGCGGCTTCAGCAAAGGTTGCCATATTATTATGAAGTGAGCAGCTTAGCTTTATAAGGGGCAGCACAACGGCTGCACCACTTGCTTCACCGAGGCGCATATTGATATCTAATAATGGCAGAGCTTCTAATTCGCTAAGAATAGCCTGATGCCCTGGCTCTGCAGATTGGTGGCTAAATAAGAACCACTGTTTGCTAGTTGGCTGAATGCGTTCGGCAACTAATGCTGCGACACTAGTAATAAAGCCATCGACTAAAACTGGTAGGCCTATTTTTGCACAATGCAAATAACAGCCGACCAGTGCTGCAATTTCAAAGCCGCCTAGATAGTGCAGAATATCTAATGGTGTAGGTATTTCATTTTTATGTCGCTTAATAGCAGCATTAATAATGCTAGCTTTATGCGCTACCTGTTCGTCATTAAGACCTGTTCCAGGACCTGCAAGTTGTTCTGCTGGACTGCTGAGTAATGCACTGGCAATTGCTGTAGCTGAGGTTGTATTACCAATACCCATTTCACCACCAATAAATAAATCGATGCCAGCTTCTTTGGCTTGCTGTGATATTTTGCGACCCACCATCATAGCTTGCTGACAATGTTTTGATGACATAGCTGCTTGCTGTGCAAAGTTGTTCGTCCCCGCTGCAATACGAGCGTCTTGAACATGCATAAGTGGTTCTAGTTCACTCACTGTTCCAACATTAACCACGGTCAATTTGGCATTGTTCTCATTTGCCAAAACACTGATTGCTGCACCACCACGTGAAAAGTTACGAATCATTTCTGCTGTGACCGCTTGTGGAAATGCCGAAATACCTTCGCTGACAATACCGTGATCGGCCGCAAACACGGTGATTTGTACTTTATCAATAGTAGGTTTAACGTTTGATTGAAGCCCCGCTAATTGAACAGCTATAGTTTCTAGTAACCCGAGTGAACCAGCTGGCTTAGTGAGTTGAGCTTGCCTTCCAGCAGCTTGCTCGCTGGTATTTGAATTAATCGATGCTATCGGTAAATTAAGCCATTGTTCAAAATCGCTCATGCTAATTGTCCTTTTAGACTATGGGGAAGGCCTGCAATAGTAAGGATGACATTATCACTCACTTGGGCTATTCGTTGGTGTAGAAGCCCAATTTCATCACAATAACGTCTAGATAACTCACCCAACGGCACAATACCCATATTAGTTTCATTACTGACGAGAATGAGTTCACCTTCGGTTTGTTTTAGGCTTGTAAGTAGGGCATCTATTTCTGACGATATTACTGCCTCATTATCTGAAAGCAATAGATTAGTG
>CALCCU010000115.1 GCA_937900515.1 uncultured Gammaproteobacteria bacterium
TATCAACAGGGAGAAGGTAAGCATCAATATAGTTAATAGTGCCGTCACAAAGACCACCAGAATCTACAGAACTACAAACGGGTATTAATGCCATGATTGGTTACTTATCTTGCTGTAAAGCAATGATTTCAGAATTAGGTAAGACAGAAGTTGACATATAAGCGCGGTTATATTGAGAGACGCGAGCTTCTTTCGATACAGCAATGATGCAATGCTTGCCTTTATTTGTAGCGGCTTGCTGTTTAAGTTTTTCTAAGTTTTGACCACCTAGTCGAACCTCTTCTTTTTCAGTTAATGTTGAGCCATAATCATCAACTGATTCAACAATAAAGCCAGCGTAGAAGTTTGTATTACCGTTATATTCCTCGGTTCTAAAACCCTGACAAATACCTGAAATTAAAACACCTTGTTGTATATTCATTTTTTTAACCTTTTTTTTAAGTTGAAACCATAGCTATGGGGAAATAGCCATCATCAGAAGACCACACAGAGCCGACCTCTTTTGCAGTCATTTTTGTAATAATGCTAGAAAGAACACTTACAATCGGTAGTCCAAGAGCTAACCAACCTGTAATTGGTGTGGGTAAAGTAATAGAGGTGGATGAATAGCGACGTTTATTAAACTCGACAGAATCTTCTTTGGATAAATACTTCCCGAGATAATTAGCAATTCGTTTCGGGTTCCAAGAATCTTTTCCAATTGTTTGTCGCGGACTTGTAACATCAATATTCCCCTCTCCCACTACAGCACGCCAGATAGCGCGAACCTTGTTAACTGGATAATAGCCAGATATACCCATATGAAAATGCACTGCACCACGCTTTTGAAATTCAGGTACGCATACATAAGACCAATCTTCTGGAAATGCTTCTTTCATTAATCGGCTGAATTTTTTAATATCAGACCAACCTTGTTTGAGGTCAGTCATATTTTCTTTGTAAGTCAATGTAAGCATACGGTCTGAACACATCTGCATTAAACGATGACGAATCGTTTTTTTTGCCCTGCTTTGAGACTTACTCAAAGTGATAGCGTCCATCTCTTTCTTTTCAGTGTTTTCACGCTTTGCGCCACCGCCACGACGAATAGAATCATCTGAATTAAGTTTCAGTGCCATAGCCTCAACATCGCCAGAGTTAAAAAACTTAACAGATAGATACCATGTATTGCCTGAATCTCTATTTTCAGTAGCCAAAGGGAAAAAATCAGTGAGTGCTGGTAATGATGTGTTCATTGTTAAGTCTTCAGAATCCGACATTTTTACCCCTTCCCGTGATTAAGTGTTCCATGTACAAGTCTAGGAAAATCGGCTATCGCCGCTTTTCTTTTAAACATGTGTACATGTCTAAATGTGTAGTTAAGTCGCAATGTACACAAGTTGACATAAACATGTCAACACATACACATGCGATAATGACCACAGATAGACAAATAAGGCGTTTAAATAATGAAAAGCATACGACTAAAGAAAGCAGAGGAAGACACGCTCAAACAGCGTTACATTGAGATTAATAAGGTTCTAATAAACAGTAATCGAGAACCCCTAACAGAAAGTGAATTACTTCACTTAATTATAGAAATGGGACTGAAAAGAGCGGAAGTGGGGAAAGATAAACCAGTGACAATAATCTAAATCGTGTAATTAGGTTTAGCAGGCCATTAAAAAGGATTTTAATTAGCAACTTGGCATTGCCTGAATGGACTACAGGTTATTAATTAAAGTTAATGTAATTGGTTTATCATGCTACGCATCTACCGCGCTACGCTTGCTTTGAACATGAGAATGCAATTTCATGTTGCTGGTAAATAATAAGCTCGCATAATACGGTCTATGTATAAAAAAGCCCTCATCAGAGGGCTTTTTATTATCTCTAATTCGGGCTTTATGAACATAGAGATCCGAACAGAATTATGCGAACTTATAGTAAGGGCTGAATGTAAAAATTGAATAAATCATAATATGCGTTCGGTGCTCGGTTGCTTCGGGGGCTCCGCCCCTCCGCGCCGAACGCCACAATTAACATTTGTTCTAGTAGATTTAAAGACAATCGTTGCAGCACAATCGGTAATACTGATTACTGAATAACCTGCTTGTTCAAGTTGTGTTGAAGTGATTGGAAATGAGCCTTGATTGCTTTTCGCAATGAAAGAATAAAGAAACGAACTAGCACTTGATAGATAACCAGTGATTACAAATGAATGACCAGCGAAAGGCTCTAAACTATAAAGTGTATTAACTTTGATACTAGGAACATCACGAACAAATAGATCACTATTCTCAGGAATACTCGCTTGAACAGAAACACGAGGAACGGCATCAACTTCTGAAATGCTAGCCGAATCATCTGCAAAGAGAAAATCATTGGTCGAGAAAGAATAAGCAGAATATCCGAGCGCGAATAAGGAAACCACCAGTGAAACCACAAAACGACCATTTTTCCATATCGTTGTACCACTTGTAGTGTCTTGATGCTTGCCTGTTTTAGTTGAATCATAGAGTTTGAAAACGATTGGTTTGATTTTTCTTTTTTCAACTGTGAGGAATTGACTTGGGTTTGTTCCATTATCTTCTGCCTTATGAAAGCCTTGGTTGTATGAACCCTTAAAGCCGATTAAAGCATTGTTTCGATGCTTATAACCGCCTTCTGATGTATCACGAATATCTGAACGAACTAGTTTGATATTAGGCGTCATAATGACAATATCCCAGTTCATGTGCCGATGCATTTCGAATGCTTCATTGAATGTAGGTGGACGCCAGTCTGAATGTTCTTCATTGAATGTTTCATCTTGATCCATACGTTTGAGAACTTCAACATTATCAAGTTTCTTTAAATCGGAATCACGCCAACGCTTTGGAAAGATAGTTGAAGGCTCATCGAACAAGCAAAGTGCCCCGAAAGGAACCCAATGAAACCACTTAGCAATCTTTTCACGACCTCTAGTAGTTGAAGTATCAACGTAGATCACTTCGAAATCGTCAGCAGTATCAGAGAGGTTTTCAAAAGTACGTTGTGTAGACATGCCGCGAATATTAGTAACTACAAGACGACCTTTAATAGCGGCGGGAATAAAATACTCATCTACTACTCCACTAGTTTTATATGAACCATTAGCACCGTGATGAATATTAATAGCCATAATTATTTACCAGAGAAAGGGATAAATTTAAGCGTATAACTAGTAATGATTGCAGTTACTAGCATGTTGACCATGTCAGGAACGCCAAAGAATGAAAGAATGGAAACGGTATCGCCTGGCAATGTTGACCATGCATTATTTAGGGTGTCTGAAATTCCTAAGTCTTCAATTATTGATTTTGAAACATCCCAAGCGAAAGACATCGACCAAATTGTGAACTTGATTGAGGATACAGTTAAGTATTCAACCAATAATGCGAATGAATCGACAAAGAAATCATAAATTCCTGATGTAATGAAATCATAAATAGAATTTAGACGAGCGACGACAGAATCAAAAAAATCCATGATTACCT
>CALCCU010000116.1 GCA_937900515.1 uncultured Gammaproteobacteria bacterium
GGTTTGTATTACCCGTGTTATGGGCAATATTGTCAAAACCGCCGGCATTAGGATTAAAGTTGGTGATTTGGATGATATTACCGACTTCACAATCACTTACTAAAATTATATCGTCTTCTGCTAAATTACTATCTATGGTCACTTTAAGGTCGGCTGATACTGTTGCAGGCACTTGTTTAACATATATTTCAGATGGAGCTGCCATTTTTAGTGTAATCGTGTCAGATCCATTTAATCCTGTATTATCAGTTCCGCTAACAGCGTTAGCAAAGTCATCAAATACGCTACCTGCATTTAGGTTGTTTGTGATAGCGACACTACTAGTTAAGCAGCCCCAGTAATCTGCCATTCTTATATCCTGAGTTAAGAAATTCATAGCAAAGTGGCCATTTTCTTGGAGTCTAGATAAGTTCTCCTGCACACGATATGATTGTTTACTATTGGTGAAAAGAGTGATCATACCTGCGGTAATTAATAGGCCAAGGGTAATTGCTATCATCAACTCAATTAATGATAAACCTGATTGTTTATTTATACTTTTACAGGATTTTTTCATGGCTGCATACTCGTTTCAAAACTGGCGTTGTTGGTATCATCACCATCACGATCATCATTCCACGTAATTGTTATTTTATACTCTGTACCTGATGTTGTGATTGTTCCTATGCCATCGGGTAATACAGCTTCAAGTGTTGTATTCCATTCATATAAATCATGCTCTGCCATAGCTGCTGCGGTGCACCCTGTGGCTGCATTTTCGCAGGCTGCTTTTTCTGTCGCAGAAGTCGGAGTAATTGTCGTGTAAGAGTTTAGTGCAGCGATGTTAGCTCGCATTCTATCTGCAATATCATAGCTTAATTGTGTTGCTTGACTTCGGTGGTAGGCACTGAGGTTGTTTTTTAGTCCTGTCGTTTGTAGGCCAGCTAAACCCAGCAAACCAATTGCTAAGATAACTAGAGTGATCAGTACTTCGAGCAGTGTAAATCCTGAGGTTTTATTAGTAATCATCATGGGCAACTCACATTATTGCTATTCCCACCTTCTACAATTCCATCACTATTAGAGTCTGTAGCAGATCTGATTCGGCCAGTTATATTGATTATTAACGCTTTGGCTTCTTGTGCACCTCTGTCATCACAGATTGTAAAAGTACCGGCATTATTTCCAAGACCACTTGCCAAATAAGAGATCTGCTTACCGTTGTTATATGAAATGGTGATATTACTATCAACAGTATCACTGACTTTGATAGTTTCTCCTGCATCGACAGTATCATCATCATTAGTGTCTTCAAAAATAACCCAACCTTTGTGCCAGTTGCTTTCATTTCCATCATTATTCAGTACTATAATTTCAGTATTCCGCTTGATAGCTTCACTTCTTGCGAGGGTTAGCTGGGTAACTAATTCATTATATTGTGTTGTTAAGCGGTTATTTTTAATAGTGTCAGTAAAGCTAGGGGCTGCAAGCGAGACAAGAATAGCTGCAATAGCTAATGTCATCATTAGCTCAATGAGTGTAAATCCTTTAACTTTTTTTGAGTCTATTGGCATAGCAAGTCGTTTTTCCTAAAGCTTAGCGTTAACTATCTTATATAACTATCTTTATAGTATTACAAGTGTACTTTGGTACAGTTGTGATTGAAATCAACAATTTAGCTGTCACTTTTGTACT
>CALCCU010000117.1 GCA_937900515.1 uncultured Gammaproteobacteria bacterium
ACATTGCCAGAACCAGATGACTGTTATTGTCCAGATGGGGCGCAATGGTGGCTTCAAAAAAAATTGCTCTAATGCACTAAGTTGCCAGTTGTCTCAATTTGCGTTATCATGTGGGTATGAAATTGAAAAGCCCCTACAGGCCAGTATTTTAGCCGATCAGCCTGTAGGGACTTCCTAAAGAGGTTGATCTTAATCAGCCTCAAGGTAAGTATAGCACGTTATAAAATACAAATGATGCATAAATATTGTGTTAGGTTTGTTGATAATAAGGTGCATTTGTTCTATAATGTGAGTTGCTGAAAACAAAAATGCCAAAGGGCTAACCTCGGCACGTTCTCCGCAACACGCGAAAAACGTGAGCGGCAATAACCTAATGAAATGATAACAAATGTTTGACAGTTTGACAAGAAACATTAATTATTATAAATCCCCACATCGCGTATTACAAATTATTACGGTGGTGTGTTTATGAATCCGTATGCTATTCCTTCCTCAGACAGCATTGATATTGACAATCATCTAAAAGCAGCTTCTCAGAGTGCTGAAAGCACGTCACTTGTAAATACTGCGAATATCCCCGTGATTGGGATTGAGACTACTAAAAATACAAAGAGAAAACTACAAAAATATCTACTCAGAAGTGTCGCAAGAACACTACTTACCGATGCAAACATGCTAACTAAAGCGGGAAATAAGCACAGAACTCGTACTTGTGGAATGCACAGAAGAAAAGGCGAGCGTAATGTGACAATAAAGCTAAACAAGAATCCAGAACAATCCAATGCAAGCATAGGAAACACACAATCCTGCACTTGTTTGTGGGGTTGCCCGATTTGTTACGAGCGTATCGCCATGGAAAATGCTGAAAAAATCCTAAAAGTCATTCATTGGGCGAAAACAAATAACCACTTCACCATGATGATTGCCCTCACAGCATCTCACAAAGTGGAAATGCCGCTCGAGTTCTCAGAGAGAACTTTCAAAGCCGCTTGGGATAAATTTAATAAAAGCTATGCGTGGAAGAAGTTCAAAAAAGATTATGGTGTGAGCCATTTTATTCACAATGTTGATATTACCTACACGCTGGAGAACGGCTGGCATTATCACAAGCACTTGCTTTTGATTCTTGACCATGATAAAGCTGATGTCACAGAAGCTCACGAAAAAGCAAATGAGATACTCACTAAATTATGGCAACATCAACTAAAGACAGAAGGCCGTGGAGCATCAGAAGAGCATGGCTTGTATGTTTCCGATGAGAACAAAAGTCCGTCTGATTATATCGCTAAAACTGGAATTACAGTTGATGATAATGGCAAACTCCAATGGGAAATGACAAGCAACGAGACTAAAGATAGTTTCAATATTTGGAGTATCTTAAATGCAGCATCGAAAGGGGATAACCACGCTGAAAAACTATATCTTGAGTATGTAAAAGTGATGACGGGTAAGAACTGGATGGCCTACGGTCAATCAGGCTTACAGAAGATTATAGAAGAGATTGAACTACCAGAGCCTGAAGGCGATGCGGAACAGGTAGAAGAACAGCACCATTGGCTTAAATTTTCTGATTATTGGTGGGATATTGTGAAGTTGTCCAATGGTGACGCTCGCATTATCGACGTAGCCGCAAAAACCCGGTCAATTGATGCAATTAGAGAGCTTTTAGAGACAATGAGAATCGACCTCATTTATGCCAATAAGCTCTCTGATTACTACGAGAAGTTCATACCGATAGAAAATTCCGTAGCTGATATGAGAATACATGATGACTGGACAAAAACATAGCAAGAAACGAGTCAGCTTGATTGTCAAGCCGTTTAGATTGATGTTCTGTGAAAATCGCGGTTTGATTTTCAAAGGAACATTAATCTGGCGTAGGCTTTACAATCGCTTTTATCCCAAACTTAAAAACGAAGTGTCAAGTTGTGGCGCTTTTCCACAGCTTGACCTTCTGCCTAACGGCGAGTGTCTTATTTTTGTACTATGCGAGTCATAGTGTTAGCCAATATTGGAGTCTCATATGAACGTAAAAGTGATAGGGCAGGTGGAAGGAATAGAATATGAGCTTGTCCATATATCCCAAGTCGCATTGTTACTTTGTTATTCCAAGCGTTACACACGGCGCTTGTGTGACGAGGGGAAACTTATCGCTTGTAAAATTGGGCGCGATTGGTTTGCATACCCTCAACTTATCAAAAGTATGCCGCCAACGGCTTTACCCGATGTTTCGTGATGTTGTAAGCTAATAGTAATAGTTTTGACCGTTAAGCTGCCCAAGCGTCTTTACAGCGACACGCAGCAATTAGCAGAGATGAGTAAGTTATGCCCGACCATTATACAGTTACCACTTTTCGAGATATTGACGGTGAAAAGTCAACATTTCAATTGCCAAACGGCGCGATTACAGGCGCTTCGATTGCTGGATTCCTTGCGGAATATGGCGATTTGAAAGCAGCTTTAGACGCACTCACTTTAGGTGTGCTTGCTGCTGATCAGTGGGTAGGTGATCGCACCAACATTAGTGACGCTCTGCCCGGTAGCAATTTTGCCCAACGTGAATTGAAATTGAAATTCACAATGGATGGAAGCGGCGATGGTGGTTTTTTTCATCGCACATTGCCATGTCCCGACCTATCACTCGTATCAATCGTCCCCAATACGGGCGGCGCTATTAACCTAACCGTAGGCGCTGAAATGATTGCTGCCGTTGCTGCAATTGAAGCAATTGGTCGCCATCCCGACGACGACACTCAGACTATCACGGTTGTAAAGTGTGAGGTCGTAGGGCGCAACATCTAATGCCCTACATAACGCCGAATAGCATCCCGACCACAGTTTACTGTGGTCGTTTGCTTATACCAGATGACATCTATATTTTAGCGGCTGTTAAAGGTGCAATATTTGAGCTTACGAAATCGGAGAACTGGGAACAAGTAGGCGCTAAAACACCTGATGAAATGGCTACTGAAATGAGCAAAATGTATGATATTTTGATGGAAGGCTCGCATTGTATGATTGGTTCACTCATTCACTACGCAACATCCTTACCGCCCACAGGCGTTTTAGCTTGTGATGGAGCGGTTTATAATCGTGTGGATTATCCAATCCTTTACGATGCGATTTTACCGATTTTGCAGATTGATGCGGATACCTTCAATGTCCCAAATATTCAGGATGCTTTCATGCTCGCTAGTGGTGCTAATCATGATGTATTCACCAATGGAGGCGATGAAACCGTGACTTTGAGTATTGACCAATTGCCATCTCACAGTCATAGCTACAATGTTCCGACAACAAATATTGATGTTGAAAGCGTGGGCGTTCCTGACCCAACGGGTGCAGGTATTCCAATGTTGCCAGCCGTGACTGGCAATACAGGCAATAACCAAGCTCATGAAAATATGCCACCATTTGTTACCTTTGCGGTGGGAATTGTGGCGAAATAATGGGCAAAAAACACGGCTATATCCTGCCTGCTGTAATCAATCCGCTTGATACTGTTTGTGTGCCAATTGAAGTACCAAACGACCCTAATCATATATACGCATTTTGGGGCGCTTTGGGTGAATTGGGACGGTTTTGGAATTGGGAACGAGACGCTTTTCAGTCGGGGGAAGCTGCCGCGTCTGTATGGCGGGACACAATTGATTTAGCAAGACAAAACTTTGGAGTTTGTGGTATGTCATTGGATTGTAATGACGTAGAAAATTGTTTAACAACATCGCCTATCATTTTAGCTTTGCAAGCTCAAATGGATAGCAATGATAGTGATATAGTCGATTTACAAGCTGCGGATACTTCTCTGCAAAATCAGATAACATCAAATAATAATGCCATCATCGCTAACGCGAACAATATCACTACAAATGTAAATAACATCGCTCAGAATACGGGTGACATCGCGTTTAATTTGGCAGAAATAAATACGCACACTGGCGATATTGCAGACCATGAAGCACGAATTACAGCGCTAGAAAATGCTGGCGGTAGTGGTGTTTCTAAAACAATTCGCACCACTGAACTAATTGATACCCTCGTCGGGGGAAATGACTTTGATTTTACTGAGTTCATTATACCTGACGGTTTCGATGAGTTGATTATAGACATCTTTGGTATATCAACAGTTAATGCTGGTTCGGGGTTTCTCGCAATGTGGTTCAATGATGATTTAGCTGCCGCAAATTATAGAAGCCAAACTATAAACGGATCAGAATATAATTATCCGTATATAGGGCAAATTCCAAATCAGGTGGACGCATTTGATGAACCAGCCTATGCCAATACCCGCGTTAGAATTACCAACGTATTTGGATATGGTCGCAGGATGTCATGGTCTGAGACTCAATATCAGTTTGGAGATAATGGTGCTATAAATGCTGGAATCTATCATCATTATTGGGAGAACAACGTTGCAATAACAAAAGTCCGCATTGATACAAGCACGGGAGCTTTCAAATCGGGTTCGTTTATTCGTGTATATGGTGTTCGAGAAACTGACGTACTCGTTTCTGGCGGCACTAGTAATCTGGTCACTTTTGATGGCGGCGGTTATCCATATAGTTTACATCTGTCGAATGATGGTTCAATTCAGGCTAGTGGTAATCCTGATGATTGCTTGCGTGCTACAAATTTGCCAGCAAACGACACTATTGGAATTGTTATAGACTTAAATTCAGATAAAAATATCGTAGGTTTGACAATGGATGTCTATACCTCAGACATTCAAGACAAAGTATTTATTTGGATAGAGGACGAGAATTATGTTCCAATAGCGTTCTTCAATAAAGTTATTGGTGGCGTAGCGTCTAGTTGGCAAAGTGTGGATTTTGCAAGTGACATGCCAGTAACTGGCGCTAATATTTATATTTTGGTTACTGCGGAAGTATTGGACACGGCAGATTTACGGCTAGACAATGTGAACGTTATCACAGAATAGGAGGCAAAATGCCAGAATCAATTAAGCAAGCGACCAGCACAGTGAGTGAGTTGACAGAAGCACGCGCAATACAGGGGTTTTTAGCCATTATCGTAACGGTGGGCATTATGGCTCTGTATGTCCTAGAACGTGAAATACCGTCAGAATTGGGCAGTGTGTGGATATTCCTAATTGGTCTCTACATGGAATTGCCTAGCCGGGTGCAAAATACTAGTTCATCGTTGCGCTCGTAACCGATACAATGCCACCATTGCCCTTAATGGGACATCTTTGCTTGACACAATAACTAAGAAATGATACTGTTGGGACAACATTATTTGTCACAGTAAGGGATTTTCCTATGTTGGTGTCTAATTGTATTGTGTGTGATAAAGAGTTTAAGCATGAGCGACGGTCTAAAAAAACTTGTTCTGATGCTTGTCGCCGTAAACTGAATCGGCGCAAAAAAGCTCGTAGGGATGCTGTACGCGATAGAGTGACTAGTATTGAGCGTGTGCTAGAGACTTTGGATAATATGCTTAAATCGGACGATTATAGAGATATGAGCTATGAAATAATGACAGCGTTTAAGACAATCTCACAATCTGCTGATAATCGACTAGATGATACATCACTTGTCTGGGAATGTCTGGAGTGTGGGACTATCAAGTATCAGACATTGCCAGAACCAGATGACTGTTATTGTCCAGATGGGGCGCAATGGTGGCTTC
>CALCCU010000118.1 GCA_937900515.1 uncultured Gammaproteobacteria bacterium
TTTATAAGAATCGACCGTGATTATCTGTTTAAATTTTGATGGAGAGAATTTTTTCACAAGCGTTTTATTAGCAATAGTTGGAGCGATTTAATGCCACTGATTCAATCTATATAGACAGCACCTAGAAACGCTGCATCAACTAATTTAGTTGATCCACTTCAGTGTATAAAACTATAGAATTTAAGAGCGATGATTTTTGAGAAAGGTAAACGATGTAGGGATCGTCTGATCCAATAAGTTTTGACAGTTAGACTGGAAGGAAAATAATGGACAATACGACTTATTCAGCCATACTGTCCATTATTGTTAATCAGCTTTTTTTACAATTTGAGCTTGAATGTAATTTTCAATGCCCATTTTTTCGATCAAGCCTAATTGAGCTTCTAGCCAATCGATATGCTCTTCTTCTGAATCTAAAATATTTTTAAATAAATCACGTGAAATGAAGTCACCTACTTTCTCAGCATGGATAATCCCTTCTTTCAGATCAGGAACAGCGTCATATTCTAATGCTAAATCACATTCCAACATTTCTTTGGTATCTTCGCCAATCCGTAAGGCACCTAGATCTTGCATATTAGGTAGTCCTTCCAAAAATAAAATACGGTCAACTAACATATCCGCATGTTTCATCTCATCGATTGACTCATGATATTCATAGTCAGCAAGATTAGTCATACCCCAATCTTTATACATTTTTGCATGAAGAAAATACTGATTAATAGCAATCAGTTCATTACCAAGTGCTTTATTGAGTAACTGGATTACTTTTGCGTCACCTTTCATATTGTCCTCGGGGTAAATATCTAATTATTGAATTTATAATGGTAGCGCATAATCATAGAAATAGCACATGGCCATGATTCCACAAATTTAAGAACCTTGAGCCACTCGCTTTGATGAGTTCAACGCAGGAATATGATCCTGAATCAGTGCATTCACTTTAAACTGACACTTACCACAACATCCAGTGGCACCTGTCTCAGAGCGAATACCTTGAATAGTCGTCACACCCTCATTGAGTTTTTCTTTAATTGTTTGCGAATTCACATTATTACAAATACATACAATCATTACTGACGGTCCCCGAAGTAAACTTTCCGGTAATAATAATGATTCGCATTTATATTGTCAATTATAAAAACACTTAATATACTCTTCCAGCAAAGAGACAATCTAAGAAACAATAAGAATTATTTATCACCAAGCATAAAAAAGGCCTCAAGGAAATTAATCGCTGAGTCCTTTTCATTTAAAAATAAGCGTGTGTGATTAGTTACATCATCTCCTTTCACCTCAGGTATTGCAGGAACACCTCTTTCTTGAGGTGCTACAACAGCCATAGCCATATAAAAAGCAGACCGCAACAGAAAGAGCAGATCAACACCGCCTCAAAGAGCTTTCTAGATGCCTATATCTTGAGTAATTTTTCCAGAATTAGTTATACTCAATCTCAAATAACAGTCAGTCAACTCAGCCTGGCATTTATTAGAGACGAGGCCAATATCACTTGCTAATAAAGCCGGCACTCCATTTTACTGACGACGACCAAGCAGTTGGCGTTGTCCTTGAATTAAGGCTAACTCAATGAAACACGGTGTCAATACTCACAACAAGAAAGTAAACTTTATAAGTATTGCCGTAGGCTTAACCGCACTTATAATCTTTTTTGGCATGAGTTTGATGGCGCAAAAGATGGAATCAGAGGCTCAAGCCCAAGTTGTTCATGCTCTTGACGTAAAATCTAAAATTCAAACCTTACTTTCACTTATTCAAGATACTGAAACCGGTCAGCGTGGCTTTATTATTACCGGTAACAAAACTTACCTAAGGCCTTATATAACTGCAATTAAAGGTATTGATGTACAGTTATCAGCACTTGATGATGCCACTCTAGATAATCCAACTCAACAGGCATATATCACCAAACTCCACAGCCTTATTAATCAGAAATTAGCTGAGCTTGCACACACAATTTCTTTATCAGAACAAGGCCTAAGGCAAGATGCCTATAACATTGTCAAGTCAGATGAAGGTCAACACTTCATGAATAGCATTCGCGAGATAATGACAGACATGCAGGCTGTACAAGATAGCTTGTTAATAAAAAGACAAAACAAGCTCAAAAACACAAGTAACTTTCGCTTGCTGTCTACATTATTATTGTTCATTATTTTTTTTACTCTGCTCTACAGAATATCACTCAATAATAGGCTTGCCGTTGAGGCACAAAAGAGTCGAGTTTTGCTCAATAACTTACTAGAGGCAACCACCAACGGTATCCTTGCTGTTGATGAATCACTCACTATTCAGTCTGCAAACGGCATGATCAAGACTATCTTTGGCTATTCCGAAGAGGAACTCATCGGTCAGCCATTAGATATTCTTATTCCCCAGTCATACCATGCACAGCACAGTCATAATGCTAATGAATATATTAGCACTGGGGGAAACCAGAAGATGGCCCTAGGAAGAAGTGTGTTTGGGCTCAAAAAAAATGGCACACTCGTTCCTCTAGAAATTGGCTTAACTAAAGTCGCCTTAGAAGGTGAAGTACTCCAAATTGTAGCAACCATCACCGATATCACGGAAAAGCAAAAAGCCTCCGACGCACTCGAGAGCATTGGTCGAATATTAGAAGAGTCACTGAATGAGGTCTATCTTTTTGATGCTCAAACGCTATCTGTTATTCAAGTTAATCGCGGAGCGCGAGATAATACGGGCTATAGCCTTGCAGAGCTACAAACGTTAACAGCAATTGATATTAAACCGAATTTTACCAGAGAAGAGTTTGCAGCCCTTATCGCTCCCTTATTTTCTGGCGAAAAAGAAAAAATCGTATATGAAACTGTACACTTACGAAAAGATAGCTCTAAGTATGATGTTGAAAGTCACCTCCAACTCGGCGAGTATATGCAACAAAAAGTACTTATCGCCACCGTCCTTGATATCAGCGAACGTAAACATGCCGAAACTGTTAATTCAAATCTGCTAACAAAATTAAGCCAAGCAGACGAGCTTCAGCGAGCGATATTAGCCTCTTCAAATCATTTGATTATTTCCACCGATTCCGCCGGCAATGTGACCCAGTTTAATGCCGCAGCTGAATCTCAATTAGGTTACAAAGCTGAAGCTATCGTCGGCAAAGAATCTCCTGCTCTCTGGCATGATAGTTCCGAAGTAGTAAAACGTGCTGAGCAGCTCAGCAAAGAGCTGGCTTATAAAGTACTTCCTGGGTTTGATGTGTTCACTATTAAACCTCGAGAGTTCGGCCCAGAAACGCGAGAATGGACATTCATTCGTAAGGACGGCTCACGTTTTCTAGTTAGCTTGACGGTCTCATGCATTCGAGATGAAGACAGCAATATAATTGGCTATCTCGGTGTTGCTGAAGACATTACCAAACGTAAACAGGCAGAAAATGCGTTACGTGAATCTAAACAGTTCATGCAATTGATTTTTGATAACAGTCCAGCCCTGATATTTGTAAAAGATGAGAATCTCAAGATCATTGAAGCCAACTCGCACTTTTTAGATCTCTACCCCGAAGAAGAAAGAAGTACTGTGATAGGGCGCGACTCCTCTGAGGGTTATGATAAAAACGAAGTCAAAGAGTTTCAAAAATACGACCATCTGGCATTTGAAAATGGCTATTCTGCTGTCACCGAAACGATCAAATTCCCCAACGGCATGCAACGTACTTTTTACACGCAAAAAATACGATTTAACGATACAAGAGACCAACGTTTTATTTTAGGTATCGCGACTGACGTCACTGAATATCAAGCAGAACTTTTTTTACTGCAACAGATGACCAACATCATTTCGGATACTAGCTTAGATTATGCGACTCAAATTCAGCTCATGTTAGATGAAGGTTGCCAATATTATCAGCTTCCTCTAGGCATCATCAGTGAAATTAGAGATGAGGATTACAAGATCCTATCGGTGTCCAATACCGCTCCTGTCGAAATAGGCCAATCTTTTGATTTAGGACAAACATACTGCGCGATTACCTACGAAAGAGATGAGCCGTTCTATAACGACAATTTTGGCGAATCAGAATTTAGCGGTCATCCCTGTTATTCAGCATTTAATCTTGACACCTATATTGGTTGTAAAATCATAGTAAATGGCAACGCTTTTGGCACAGTTAATTTCAGTGGTTCAAAAAAACGAGATAAACCCTTCTCTCGTCGAGAAGTGACAATGCTCAAGCATATTGCTCAATGGATCAGCTTTATGATTACCCAGCAACAGTACGGTATAGAAAAAGACACACTAATTAACAAGTTGTCTGACTCAAACAACGAATTAGAACAGTTCGCCTACATTGCCTCTCATGATTTAAAAGAACCCATTCGGACATTAAAAACGTTTACAAGCTATTTAATTAAGGATCTTGAAGCTGGTAAGCAAGATCGCGTCGACCAAGACAAGTCATTCATCGATGAAGCCTGTGAACGGATGACTGACTTAGTCGATGACATCTTACAACTCTCGCGCGTGGGTAATACAGAATACACCTTAGCACCATATGATTTTAATGCGCTGGTGGATGATACCTTGACCTCACTAAAAGTTCGCATCGATGAAACTAATGCCAAAATCCACGTTGAGAAAAGCCCAATATCGCTCAATATTGATAAAAGCCAGCTCGGTCTAGCATTACAAAACTTGATTCAGAACGCCTTAAAATTCCATAAACCAAATGAAATCCCTGACATCGATATTAGTATTTCTGAAGATAATGACAGCATTAAATTGATCGTGTCTGATAAAGGCATTGGTATTCCCAACGATCAAGTCGATAAAATATTTGGCATCTTTAAAAAGCTACATAATCCTTCAGAGTACGCTGGCACAGGTATTGGGCTTGCGGTTGTCAGTAAAATCATGGCTCGCCATAACGGTTCCGTTACCGTTGACTCGGAAGAGAACAATGGTGCATCCTTTACTCTACACTTACCTTCAAATCAGGAATAATAAACAGGATGACAAAACCACGCCCACGTATTCTATTGGTTGAAGATAGCCCTTCCGACCAAATCATTATTCAGCGCTCAATAGAAGATGGCCGCATTGCCTGTGATTTAACCATTGCCGAAAATGGCAAACAAGCATTACAAATGTTGCAGCGCCAAGAACCTCATCAAGCAACATTTAGTGAGCTGCCTGATCTTATTATGATGGATATCAATATGCCCATTATGAATGGCAAAGAAACCTTGCAAGCCATTCGTAAGGATAAGCTAATTAAACATATCCCCATCATTATGCTGACCACATCGAGTCACGAGAAAGATGTAATGGAAAGTTATCAACTAGGAGTGAATGCCTATCTGACTAAACCGATAAGTGATGATGGATTTATCGATATCGTGGCTCATATAGAACATTTCTGGCTTGAACTCGCTGTGCTCCCACCTAAAGGTATGGCATGAGAATAAATAAGCATTTTGTTGGATTCGCTTTAAATAGCAACCAAACAGTCTCATTGCTAAGCTCGCGTATTATCAACTAAAGGTAGTAATAATGGTGACAAGTCCAAAAACACTGCTCATTGTAGAGGATAACCCCGCAGACACGGCGCATTACTTACGATTACTCGAGGATGCAGAGCACGATTTTAGCGACATCGAGTGTGTGGCCACAATCAATGATGCATATCAGAGATTGATTTCTACCCCTCCAGATTGTTGCTTAGTTGACTTTAACTTGCCTGATGGTAGCGCCTTATCATTACTAGAAAAGTTAAACCAATCAGAAGGTAAAGTAGTCTGCCCGATTATTGTCATCACGGGACAAAAAGACACTGAAACCGCTGTAAAACTGATTCAACAAGGTGCTCAAGATTATCTTGTGAAACAGAACTTGAATAGTGAGGTTCTGATCAAGGGGATTCAGCACACCATTGAAGCATGGTTAATGAAGCAAGAGCTTAACAGGCTCGCCTTGCATGATGTGCTGACAGGTCTCGTCAATAGGGCGCTATTTTTAGATAGGCTCAATCAACTGTTTAAAGAAAATAAACGCCATGACCGTCATTTCGCATTGCTTTTTATTGATCTAGACCGTTTTAAATCTGTCAATGATACCTTTGGACATGATGCGGGTGATGCACTATTGAAGTCAGTATCGAAGCGCCTCTTATCATTGATCCGTAATATTGATACAGCCGCGCGATTAGGGGGCGATGAGTTTGCAGTCATTCTCCCAGATATCAGTCAAGCGAATGCACATAAGGTCGCGGAAAAAATTGTCTCTGGCCTCACAATGCAATTACAGTGGCAGAATCATCAAATTGAAATCTCTCCCTCTATCGGTTTGGCGACCTATCCGAGTCGAGCCAAAGATTACGAGGAGTTAATGCGTGATGCTGATTACGCATTATATCGTGCCAAGGAAAATGGCCGAGGACAATACTCAGCCTTTGATGAAGGTATGGCTTTAGAAGCGCAGTCTTTGTATCAATTAGCCACAGCATTACCAACGGCACTAGCAAGCAATGAATTTAATCTCGCATTTCAGCCCATTTTTAGTCTTAAATCACAGAAAGTTGTTGCTGTGGAAGCACTCCTTAGGTGGAACTTTAACGATCAGTGGATCGCACCAGAAAAAATAATCGAATTAGTTCTAGAGAAACGCCTTGGACAGGAGTTTCATGTATGGTTGTTTAAGCGCGCACTCGAGCAATTCAAAGAGTGGCAACTCACCGATCCAAAACTGATTTTAACCCTTAACTTGCCTGCTAATCTGTGTCACGAAAAGAGTATCGCAGATCAACTGTTAACAACAGCAGAAACCACCGGTATTTCAGCAGAAAACCTGACTATAGAAGTTACCGAAACCCAGTTGATGATAGATCCTGAAGAATCAAAACAACATCTGCAATATTTAGCAGATCATGGCATACACATATCTATCGATAACTTTGGCTCAGGCTTCAGTTCCATGCAGTACTTAGCCAACTTGCCTTGTTGTCATCTATTAAAAATAGATAAGCAATTCTTTACGGATCTCGACACTCATCCTAGAAATGCTCAAATGATTGAAGGACTGACGGCCTTAGCCCACATCTTAGGCCTCAAGGTTGTTGCTGAAGGAATTGAGTCAGAAGCAGAATTGAGCCAAGCAAAAAAACTCGGCTGTGACTTTGCTCAAGGCTATTATCTCGGAGCCCCCGTTATTACTAATAGTAGTTTCGACTCATTTTGCAATGAAAGTAAAGCAATGGGAGATACTTTGACTCAAACTAAATGATAGCGTGACACCGCATCATTCCTAAATGGTGTTGATACTGATAATAAAGAAAGTGACATTATTATCCTAGCGAGTAATCCATCCACCCTGAGGTGTTTCATTACACCTGATAGCTCTTACACTTCTCACTTATCAAAGATAGATGAATAAAACTTAAAACTATGCGTGACTATTATCTCTTACTTGTTGCTCACCTTTAGGGCAGAGAAGTTTGTGATTATGCTAGTTCCAACTTATATTGATTGATGTATAAAACCATATCTTCGATTGTAAGTATGGGCAGATTGTGAAGGTGACCAAACGAAATAACCTCCTGAATTTTCGCCATCGTCCCGTCTGGATTAGTCACTTCACATAGAACTCCAGCAGCTTGAAGTCCTGCCATTTGCATTAGATCAATAGTGCCTTCCGTGTGGCCACGACGAGTCATTACTCCCCCTAGACGTGCACGAAGAGGGAATACGTGACCAGGGCGAGCAAGATCCTCTGGCCTAGCATTTGGATTTGCAGCTGCTTTGATTGTGGTTACACGGTCTACCGCAGAAACGCCTGTAGTTACACCATGCGTTGCTTCTATTGAAACCGTAAAGGCAGTTTGGTTTGCGCTGTTATTATTTTCAACCATTGGGGGTAGTTCAAGTTTGTCAGCTTGTGCCTCAGTAAGACAGAGGCACACAATGCCACTACATTCACGTATCATCAAGGCCATTTGGTTATTAGAAAGGTGCTCAGCAGAATAGATGAGATCACCTTCATTTTCACGATCTTCATCATCGAGAAGAAGCACCCCGCGACCTTCTTGTAATGCGGTAATCGCGTTTTCAACGCGGGTAATTGGATTGCCAAATTCGGCAAGTAGTGATGACTGATTCATAATTAACTCCTAAATATTACTAAAATCGAGGCAATATGAGGGGAATAATTACTAGATGAATCAATAACTCACCAAGCAGTTACTTAATTAAACAGGCCTCATAGAAACGTAACAGGCCAAATTCAATAAAATGAATAAGTATACTGGCGCCTCCTTCTTCTCTTTTATCCGGACTATAACCGTCGGCTCTGGCATCTCACCAGATCTACTGAGCCCGAATAATCGAGCGCTCGCGGGCTCACCCAAAAGAGTATACCGCCAGTGGGGAGTTTCGCCCCGCCCT
>CALCCU010000119.1 GCA_937900515.1 uncultured Gammaproteobacteria bacterium
CTTAGCTATGACTAGCCCTGCGTTCGCCGCTGTCGATGTTACTGCCGCAACAACCTCAATCACGACTGACGGGACTGTCGCGATTACTGCCGTTGGCTCTGCATTAATCGGTTTAGCTGGTGTTGCAGTTGTATTCAAATGGGTTAAAGGTTCAATTTTCGGTTAAACCCTGCCTTAGCCCGTCAGTATCACGGCGGGCTTTTTCTTTTATAGGAATCACAAAAATGATTGATTTACTAAACTCAACTGCTGGCTTTTATGTTTTATCTGTTATTTTTGCAACTCTTGTAATGCTTAAATAATGCGCTCAATAATCAAATACGCTTTTGTCGCCTTGCTATTGGCTTCTAATTCCTCCTATTCTGCAACTATATATCGTCTAGCTATCAACGGAACTTATTATTATGGGCCAACTCCTGACGCTGTTTGTCAGTTAGGTGTCAATGCGAGTCCCGCAATTGGCGAATTTGTTGGCTTTGAAGGTGATACCAAGTGCAAGTACCAGAGATTGCTTGATTATGGCGATGGCTATAAGTTCTACGGCACGTATGTCTCATATCTATTTGTCGAAGTAATTGGCGCATGTGGCGAAGGATATGTTGACGATGGGACCGGTCAATGTATAGTTGGGAGCCCCTGCACTGAAGGAGAGCCATTAGCCGACCAATATCTACAGCTTCCAATTACTAATGCGTTTTTTAAATACGGAGATTGTCAAGTCGTTGTGACTGGTTGCGAACCTGCTTCCTCCGTTGTTGAAAACGGTTACGACACTACTTTTGCTTTATGTCATTTAGCTACAACCGATAAACCAGCTAGTGAAGTTGATAATCCCGAAATGCTACCTCAACCGGAATTGCCAGACAATACATGTGCCGCTGGTCAAAGTGCTGGCACGTTTAACGGTTCATTTATTTGTATTGATCCACAGGGCAAAATTGCCGACACAAACAAACCAAAAGTTAAAACGTCAGGTGACGTTATTACTAAAATTGATAATGGTGATGGTACTTATATAAAAACTACCATTAAAACTATTATTAATAATGACGGCGATAAAATAATAAAAACTATCAACGAGAAATTCGACGATACGACAGGTGAAAAGCTCTCAGAAGACACTACAGAAGTTGATGAAACACCAGATAATGAGTTCGGTGATTCCGGCTGTGCCGCTATTCCTGTCTGTGTTGGTGATGCTATTCAGTGCGCTATTGCAACACAACTACATAAACAATCATGTGCAACTGCTATCCCAGAGGGCGGCATGACCGCTGATAATTTGGGCATTTCAGTTGAAGACCAAACTATGATTATTGCAGATGACTATTCTGTTGGCGATGATATTGATACATCAAGTTTTCTAGCTGATACTTGTCCAACTCCTCGCCCTGTCAATCTTGGTAAATACGGAAGTTTTACTGTTGACTATCAGCCGTTTTGCGAAATTGCCGATATTATAGGCAAGTTAGTAATCTTCACAGCCACTATTATTTCAATTCGTATAATCGGGAGTTCTTAATCATGTGGGTTGCTTTTCAGTTATTCCTTTTCACAATAATTATTCCATTAATTACCCATGTTTTAAAAGCATTTGGAATTGGTGCCGTTGTTTTTTCAGGAATGACCTTAGCCATTGATGAACTAAAAGATTATGCGATTGCCCAGTTTGCTGGACTGCCTGCTGATGTGATAGGCATTTTAGGGATTATGCAACTTGATACAGCGCTTAATATGATTATTTCCTCGGTTCTAGCCTCCGCCGTTCTGAAAGGTTTTGATAAAGCAACCGGAACTAAAAAGTCTTATGTACTTAAAGCTTAATAAGTAAAAAAGGAACGACTATGTTAAATGCAAGGACTGGGTTACCAGGTCACGGTAAAACTCTTTCAACTTTAGCTGAGGTTGAAGAGTATCGCACTAATCAAACCGATGATAAGGGCAATCCCCTACCCGATAGGGAAGTGTTCTATTTTGGTATTAATGAACTTAAGCTGAACTGGCTACCTCTCGAAGACCCCCACAAATGGTATGAATTACCCGACAATTGCATCGTTGTAATTGATGAAGCTCAAGAGCATTTTCCTGTGCGCTCACCTAAAGATAAGGTTCCAGAGTATTGCTCAAAGTTTGAGAGGCATCGTCATACAGGCATAGACATGTTTTTAATTACTCAAGATGTGCGTTTTTTAGACCACCACGTTCGTCGTCTTGTCGGCAATCACAAACATATAGAACGTAAATTTGGCACCGAGACCGCTGTCATTTTGAAGT
>CALCCU010000120.1 GCA_937900515.1 uncultured Gammaproteobacteria bacterium
AACTATTAAGAGCGCGAACTGATTTACCATTGGGTGTAGGTTTTGGTATAAGAGATGGGAAGTCAGCAGCAGCTGTATCAGAAGTAGCAGATGCAGTGGTGGTCGGTAGCACGTTAGTACGCTGTATTGAAGACCATGCTCATAAACCTGAAGAGTTACCTGCTACATTAGCTGGTTTACTAACTGAGATGCGTTATGCGATTAATGCTCGCGACATGGCAAAATAATTAAAAATAGGTGAAATGATGAGCTGGTTTGAGAAAATACTCCCATCGAAAATTCGAACTACAGTACGTAATCGTTCAGTACCAGAAGGTGTTTGGTGTAAATGCCCTGCCTGTGACAGTGTTTTATACCGTGCTGAATTAGAACGCAATTTACATGTTTGTCCCAAATGTGACCATCATCAACGTATCAATGCTAGAACTCGTCTTGAGAGTTTTTTAGATGAGAACGAACGTCAAGAAATAGCAGAAAATGTTAAGCCTGTTGATACCTTGAAATTCAAAGATAGCAAGAAATATAAAGACCGTATTGTTCAGGCTCAGAAACAGACGGGTGAGAACGATGCTCTATTAGCGATGGAAGGCTCAATTAATCAAATCCCAGTCGTTGCTGTGTCATTCGATTTTAGTTTTATGGGCGGTTCAATGGGCTCTGTTGTGGGGGAGAAGTTTGTACGGGCAGCTCAAGTCGCATTGGAAAAAAATATACCGTTAATTTGCTTTTCAGCAAGTGGCGGCGCGAGAATGCAAGAAGGTTTGTTCTCATTAATGCAAATGGCTAAAACCAGTGCTATTTTGGGTCAGCTTAGCAAAAAGGGCGTGCCATTCATTTCTGTGCTGACTGATCCAACAATGGGCGGTGTTTCTGCTAGTTTAGCGATGTTGGGTGATGTTAATGTCGCTGAGCCGAAGGCGCTTATTGGCTTTGCTGGTCCTCGAGTGATTGAGCAAACGGTGCGTGAAACCTTACCTGAAGGTTTTCAGCGTAGTGAGTTTTTAGTTGAGCATGGTGCTGTTGATATGATTATTGACCGTCGTGAAATGCGTGACCGTTTATCGAATATACTCGCAATTCTTCAAAAGCGCTCAGTAGCTTAATTACATAGATAACTTCATATAGTGCGTTTTGAAACTCTACCTGAGTGGTTAAATTGGCAAGAAACACTTCATTTTACTGAAGTCGATCCCGGCCTTGAGAGAATCGGTCAGGTTTGGAAAAAACTGGATGGTAAATCTAAACTACCTTTCACTGTTGTTACCGTAGCGGGAACTAATGGTAAAGGTTCGTCCGTTGCTATGCTTGAATCAATTCTACGACAAGCAGGCTATAAGACAGGGACCTATACTTCTCCACATATATTGCGTTACAACGAACGCATTTGTGTGAATGCTGTTCCAGTTGAAGATCAACTTCTTTGTAATACATTTGAGACCATTGATGCTGCTCGTGAACAGTTGTCACTGACTTATTTCGAGTTTGCTACTCTTGCTGCTGTTTGTATCTTTCAGAAACAGGAAATAGATGTAGCAATTCTGGAAGTGGGAATGGGCGGGCGATTAGACGCTGTTAATTTATTTGATACCGATGTTGCTCTCATCACACCAATCAGCTTAGACCATACCAATTGGTTAGGTGATACCAGAGAAAAAATTGGCTTTGAAAAAGCAGGGATTATTACTAAAGGTAATCCAGTAGTCTGTTCGGAGGTTCCTCCTGAATCCTTGGTTCAACATGCGAAAAATATGAATGCTGAACTCTATCAGTCTGACCAAGATTTTTTCATACATAAACAAGAAAATAAATGGGACTGGACTAATGGTGCTGTTTCACTGAAAAAGCTTCCTTATCCTGCACTAGAAGGTAACTATCAGGTTCAAAATGCAGCGGCAGTATTACAAGTTATATCGCTGCTTAAAGGCAATAACTTTGATGTGCCTGAGCATGCGATTAAAGAAGGTTTGAGAACTGTAAAGCTTACTGGTCGTTTTCAACGAATTGCTGGCGATGTAGAAGTTATTTTAGACGTAACGCATAACCAGCAAGGGGCAAAAAATTTAGCTCAATTATTGACTGAATTACCTGCAACAGGAAAAACATTTGCAGTACTGGGAATGCTTAAAGATAAAGATGCCCATAGTATTGGCGATACTCTGTATCAACTAATTGATAAATGGTTTGTTTCTACACTTGATGGTGAACGTGGTATGTCATCTGAACGTTTAGCATCACAGTTACAAGAAGCAGTAAATGAAGAACTAATTGAGAGGTTTCCTGACGTGGGTTCAGCTTATAAAAAAGCTATGATAGACGCGAAAAATGGTGACCGTATATTAGTATTTGGTTCTTTTCATACTGTAGAAGCAGTATTAAGAATTAAAAATGGAGAAAGTCATGAATAAATCAACACCTGTGATGTCTATTATTGGCGCTATTATCGTTATTTTAATAGCAATGAATTCTTACATAACGGTGAAAGCTGGCCATAATAAAGTTGCTACTTTGTTTGGTAACGTAAAACCTGAACCTTATGGAGAAGGTTTTCATATTATTAATCCACTATTAGCATTTAATGTTTTCGACTTAAGACAGTTAACTTATACATGGGAAAAAGTACAAGTGCCATCGCAAGATAAACTGAAAACATCCATGGATATTTCGGTTACATTTCGTCTCGACGGATCGCGTACCCCCCGAATATATCAAGAAACAGGGGCATTAGATGATGTGGTTGTGAAACATATAACGCCTAAAGTACGATCTTTATTGCGTGAGGCAGGTAAAACAGTGGCTCAATCACAAGATTTTTACCTTGACGCCATTCAGCAACAATTACAGATTTATATGGAAGATGGATTACGTGATTACTTAGAGCCTAAAGGCGTTATTGTTGAAGCTGTTCTTTTCCGCGATATTACACTCCCACAAGTAGTCACCAGTGCCGTTATCCAGACAAAAGAGCGTCAAGAACAATTGGAACGAGAGAAAGCACAGCTTAAGATTGTTGAGCAGCAAGCTCAGCAACAAGTAAAACAAGCAGAAGCAAGAGAGCAAGCTGCAATTTCAGATGCCAATGCTAAACGTACTCAAGCTGATGCAGAAGCTTACCGAATCTTAAAAGAAGCCGAAGCTCAGGCAAATGCTAATGAAGTGTTGGCAAGCTCTATAACTGCTGAGTTAATCAAATATAATAGCGTGCAAAGATGGAATGGTAGCTATCCACAAACATTGTTTTCTGGTGATGCAGGCGGAGTGATATTGTCACTACCCGAAATGAAATAACTAGAAAAATACTAATAATTATTGAGATACAATATGTCTGAACAAGTTCATCAAGTTGCCATTATAGGTGGTGGCGTTTGCGGAAGTGCTTTGCTTTATATACTCGCTGAATTTAGTGATATCAATGATGTCATACTGCTTGAAAAATACGATGCAGTAGCAAAAGTAAACTCACATGGTCGAAATAATAGCCAAACACTTCACTGTGGTGATATTGAAACTAATTATAGCCTTGAGAAAGCAAGCAAAGTTAAGTCGGCCGCTGAGATGGTTGTTAATTACACAGAATCACTTGAAAACCGTGATGAGGTTATTTTCAAGTTTCCTAAGATGGTCATTGGTGTTGGTGAAAAAGAGTGTCAGCAATTAAGAGATCGTTTTGAGTTATTCCGTGAACGATTCACAAGCATGCAATTGCTGGAAAAGGAACAATTAGCTGAGATTGAACCTCGTGTTGTTATGGTTAATGATGAACCTCGTTCTGAGCCATGTATTGGTCTTGCTGTTTTAGATGAATATAGTGCGGTTGATTTCAATAAACTAGCCGAATCCTTCATCAAGCAAGCTGAAAATTCTGATACAGAATCATTACAAGTCAGTTTTAATAGTCATGTCGATGAAATTATCCATAAAGATGGTATTTTTCACATACAAACTCAAGACAGAGTTATTAAGTCTAAAACGGTTGTTGTTTCTGCTGGCGGGCATAGTCTATTGTTAGCTCAACAAATGGGACATGGCTTAGAGTTCTCGTGTTTACCTGTTGCTGGTAGCTTCTATTTCACGCCTAAGGTTCTAAATGGTAAAGTCTATACTGTTCAGAATGATAAGCTTCCATTTGCTGCTGTACACGGCGATCCAGATGTCTTAGTTGATGATAAGACACGTTTTGGTCCTACAGCCTTGTTATTACCTTTACTCGAACGTTATAACATCAGTACTTTCTTTGAGTTTTTACGTGTGTTACGTATAGATATCAGTGTACTGAAAGTATTTTGGGATTTATTTAAAGTTAGCGATATTCGTAACTATATTTTTAAAAACTTTTTGTTTGAAGTTCCATATTTGCGTCGTCGCTTATTTCTAAAAGAGGCTAGAAAGATTGTACCTTCATTACAATTAGAAGACATTGAATTTGCGAAAGGCTTTGGTGGCGTTAGGCCCCAGTTGATCGATAAAAAAGCATCACAATTAATGCTTGGTGAAGCAAAAATAAACCCCGGAAATGGCATTATCTTTAATATGACGCCATCACCTGGTGCAAGTAGTTGTCTTGTGAATGCTGAAACAGATATGAGGTTAATCTGTGAGCATCTAGGTGCACGTATTGATGAAGAAAAGTTACAGCAGGTTTTACATAAATAACCTGCTGCATTTTTTCTTTACTAAAACTATATTCACGATGCATGTTTAGCTAAGTTTGGTTTTATTAGTCACTATAATTACAGAGGCAATTACAATGTCGCTTAATGCAATCGAAATCCACACTTATAACAGTTGCAATGGGCAAGTAATTGGCCTCTCAAATAACTTTTAGTGATGAAATAGTGGCTGAAGTAAGTGAAACAAAATATTCTCGTAAATAGTGCTAATAAAAATAACGAGTCATTCATACGATGAAGTCATCACCATATATCACTAAAGCTGGCATGAAACGTTTAAATGATGAATTGACAGCTATTTGGAACAGAAGAAGGGATGTGGTTAAAGCGCTTTCTGCAGCGGCTGCAGAGGGCGATCGTTCAGAAAATGCTGAATATATTTATCGAAAGAAAGAGCTTAGAGGCTTAGACCGACGTATTCGTTACTTGCAAAAAAGAATGCCTGATCTTCGGGTGATTGAAGAAAAGCCAGATGATGACTTCAAAATATTCTTCGCTGCATGGGTGGCGCTAGAAACCGAGCAAGGAGAAGAAGTCTGCTACCGTATAGTTGGCCCTGATGAAATTGATCATGCACCAGAAAATATTAGCTTAGATTCACCTCTAGCAAAGGCTTTATTAGGTAAGCAAGTTGATGATGAAGCAACGATTCGTTTACAGGGTGTTAATAAAACTCACTATATTTTAGCGATTAGTTATGAAGCTAAACCTGATTAATTTACCTGTTTTAGCGCTTACAAATTTAGAGTAACCACCGTACTTGAACAGCTAAAATATCTACTTCGCCATCATAACTACCGCTGATATTGTAGCCACTAGAGTCTGTGTCATTAATAGTCGTATTGCTTACAAATAGATGTGAGTAACCTGCATCAATAACGATATTCTCTGAGTATTGGTAACTTGCACCAACTGCTAGCCATGTCCGATCATTCCCTGGTATACGAGGTGTTCTGAACTCATCGGAAATAGGGGTTTCATCGTAGGCAATACCTGTACGAAACTTCCATTTATCACTATGTTGATAGGTTAGTCCCAAGCCATATCGCATTGAATTTGACCAGTTTTCAGGCTTGGAGCTGCTCGGGAATGTTCCGTCACCAGCAATCGTTAAGTCCTTAAAGCGACTCCATCGTGTCCAGCTTGCATCTGCTAATAAAGCCCATTTTTTATTTATTTGGTGATGCACTGCAAGCGATAGTGATTCTGGCAAGCTGATTTTTCCAAGGATATTACCGCTTGCAATTGTGTTTCCAGTAGCTTGTTGGGTGATCTTACCCGCACCCTTTAAAGTATGAGATATTTTAGAGCGATACGCTAACCCTAAGCGAGTAGTTTGAGATACTTGATATGTTAAGCCGAGATTATAGCCCCAGCTCCAATCATCAGCCTCAACGTTGATTTTACCATCAGATGTCTGAGAGAAGTTTGCACCACCCATCGCCCCCAAATCTGCCATTGAAGTTAGTTCAACCTCTGCCTTCTGTACATTAAGTCCAAAACCTAATGATAATTTTTCCGTGGTTTTGAAAGCAAGCGTAGGGTTGATATTAATTGTTTTTAAGTCAGATTTGACGGCATGATATCTACCTTTCCAGTTCTCATCGTACTCAGTCACCAGACCAAAGGGAGCGTTGATGCCTAAACCGAAAACAGTCGTCTGGTTAATTGAACGTGAGTAATAAAAATTAGGAACGATAGCACTTGGTCCTGCATCACCGCCATTACCGCCCGTCAGGCTAGAGCCAAAAGGTGTGGAACCTTCACCGGAAAATTCGGCTTGAGGGGCAATATAGTTTAGAGCAACATCGATTTCTGAGCGATCTAAATTAGTGAGGCCTGCGGGGTTAAAAAAGATGCTACTTGCATCTTCTGCAGCCGCCGCACTTCCTGCGAAGGCAGCGCCTAAACCTGTAACACTTTGTTCAATTATGGCAAAGCCTGATGCATGAGTCATTGAGCTTAAAGTGGCTGTTACTAAGAAACTGACTACTTTTATTTTGTTTTGATGAGTCATGAAAATGCAAATGCCTTATATGATTTTATGCCAAGCAGGGGACGTTAGCTGAAATTTAAGTTGCGTGCAAGTTATAAAAAACTTACGAACGCTTAAACAATAAGTCCCATACACCATGCCCAAGTCGATGTCCTCGCTGCTCGAATTTGGTAAGAGGGCGATAGTCTGGCCTTTCAATATAACCACTGTCGTCACCACAATTTATAAAGTCGCTATTATTGGATAAGTCTTCCAACATTTGTTCAGCATAATGCTGCCAATCAGTCGCCATATGGAGGTGACCGCCAGATTTTATTTTTTGAGAAAGAAGTTCAACAAAGCTTGGTTGAATGATTCGTCGCTTATGGTGACGTTTTTTATGCCATGGATCAGGAAAATAAAGCTGTAAACGATCTAATGCGTTATCTGTAATGCGATCTTGTAATAAGACAACCGCATCAGTGCAAGCAACACGGAGGTTTGTTAGGCCTTGTTCATCAATGGCTTTGAGAAGCTGTCCAACGCCTGGTCGATGTACTTCAATACCAACAAAATCCTGGTCTGGTTGTGCAGAGGCCATTTGTGCTAATGAGGCACCGTTTCCAAAACCAATTTCTAATACTTTAGGTGCATCACGACCAAATAATTCGTTTAGGTCGATTATGGAGTCGCCCTCATCAATAGCAAAGTCTGACCAAAGGGTATCAATGGCTTTTTGTTGTCCTGGGGTCAAGCGGCCTTCTCGACGTACAAAGCTACGAACGGTTCGTAGAGGTTTGGTTACACTCATAATTTAAATTGTTGCCTTAATTTAATAATCTTGCTTAGATGGAACTTTTACATACAAGTTAAGATCATACCTTAAAAAGAGGAGTTTTGAGATGTCATCATGCTGTGGGACACCAGAACCAGAAAAAAAACCAAGCTGTTGTGATACCAAACCTGTAAAAATACAGTCGACCTGTTGTAGTGAAGAAGTGGAAGTTGAAGCGTCGGGGGGCTGTTGTGGCACAGTCACCTCAAAGAGATCTAAGCCAGATTATTTACTTTGGACAACATTAGTTTTAGTTGTTATTGGTTATTCAGCAGATCTGATAGCACATGACTTTATAAGTGGCTACGCATCATTTTCTGCTATGGCTGAAGCAATACGCCACTTCATGGATACTATGTGGATTGGTCTTGCTATTGGTATATTCTTTGTTGGGGTGTTGGGCCGGGTTCCTCGTGAATTTGTGACATCTTTATTAGGACGAGGTGACTCTTTCGTTGGCATTTTAAGAGCGACGTTAGCGGGCGTGCTTCTCGATTTATGTAGTCACGGCATCCTGTTAGTGGCCATGCGACTTTATCAAAGAGGAGCAAGTCTGGGTCAGGTGATGGCATTTCTAATCGCTAGCCCTTGGAATTCTTTATCCCTCACCATCATATTAATTACTCTGATTGGTTGGAAGTGGACATTACTATTTATAGCCTGTTCTATGGTAATTGGTATCGTAAGTGGATTGATATTCAACCTGTTAGAGAAAAGAGGCAGTTTACCTCCTAATCCTAATTCAATCGAAGTAGTAGACTTTGAACCGTGGAAAGAGGCTAAATCACGCTTAAAAGCAACGCAATTTTCATTACAATGGTTAACAGGCATGATTTGGGAAGGTATCAGTGACTCTAAGATGATTGTTCGTTGGTTATTATTAGGTGTAATACTAGCTGCTGTAATCCGTACATTTGTACCGATTGATAGTTTTCAAACTTATTTTGGCGCAACATTAGCAGGGTTAGGTATGACACTTGTGGTGGCAACAATTTTGGAGATCTGTTCAGAAGGTTCCACACCTATTGCAGCTGACTTGGTAACAAGAGCACATGCACCTGGTAATGGCTTTGCTTTTTTAATGACAGGTGTGTCGACTGATTACACTGAGATCATGTCATTACGTGAAACAACCAAGTCCTGGAAAGTAGCATTATTTCTACCATTAATAACCTTACCGCAAGTAATTTTATTATCATTGATTATGAATTTAGCCAGTGTTTGATGAAACTCATTCGTGCGAAATTTGGCATTTCGCGGTAGAATGTACGGCTAATTAATTATTTCACCAATTTAAAACATAAGATATCCCGATGATTTACAGGGGTATTTATACTCAAAGAAGGTAACTATGGTTCATCCTGTATTAGAAGCTGTAACGAACGATATTATTGAACGTAGCCGTGAGACTCGTGCAACATATTTAGCACGTATTGATGCTGCGGTAGAACAAGGCCCCCATAGAGCAAAACTAGCATGTGGTAATTTAGTGCATGGTTTTGCTGCTTGTGCCGCTTCTGAAAAAGCTGACTTATCAGCTTCTGTGAAAGCTAATATTGGTATTATCTCTGCTTATAACGATATGTTATCTGCACACCAACCATATAAAGATTACCCAGATATTATTAAAAATGCGGCAACGGCTGCAGGTGGTGTTGCTCAGTTTGCAGGTGGTGTTCCAGCTATGTGTGATGGCGTTACACAAGGGCAGGCAGGTATGGAGTTGTCTCTGTTCAGCCGTGATGTTATAGCAATGTCTGCTGCAATTGGCTTAAGCCACAATATGTTCGATGGTGCCTTATTTCTGGGTATCTGCGATAAAATTGTACCAGGCTTATTAATATCAGCATTAAGCTTTGGTCATTTGCCAGCAGTATTCGTACCTGGTGGTCCAATGCCAAGTGGCTTACCAAACAAAGAAAAAGTGCGTATTCGTCAGTTATATGCTGAAGGTAAAGTTGGTCGTGATGCATTGTTAAAGGCTGAATCTGATTCTTATCACAGTGCAGGCACATGTACATTCTACGGCACTGCAAACAGTAACCAAATGATGGTTGAGATGATGGGATTACACCTTCCTGGTAGCTCATTTATTAATCCTGGAACACCATTACGTCAAGCATTAACTGAAAGCGCAACAGAGCAAGTATTAAAATACACTGCAATGGGTGATGACTTCCGTCCAGTTGGTCACATGATTGATGAGAAAGCAATTGTTAACGCAATGGTCGGCCTAATGGCAACGGGTGGTTCTACTAATCACACAATGCATTTAGTTGCGATTGCACGAGCTGCAGGTATTTCTATCAACTGGGATGACTTCGATAAAATCACTAAAATCATTCCATTACTTACGCGTATCTATCCTAATGGTGAAGCTGATATTAATCACTTCCAAGCTGCAGGTGGTATGGGGGTTCTTATTGGTGAGCTACTCGAAAAAGGCTTGATGCATGAAGATATCATGACGGTTGCTCCTACTCGTGGCATGAGCGGTTACACGCAAGAGCCAAAATTAAGAGAAGGTAAGCTTATTTGGGAAGAAGGTGCAGGTAAATCATTGGATGAAAAAGTGATTGGTACTGTTGATGCACCATTCTCAGCAACCGGTGGTCTACACCTTATTCATGGCAATCTAGGTCGAGGTATGTCGAAGATCTCTGCTGTTGCTGAAGAACACCAAATTGTTGAAGCACCTGCCATGGTCTTTGACGATCAGGATGATGTCGTAGATGCATTCAAACGTGGTGAAATGGAAAAAGATTTAGTCGTCGTATTACGTTTCCAAGGCCCGAAAGCTAATGGTATGCCAGAGTTACATAAATTGACGCCTCTACTTGGTTCATTACAAGACAAGGGCTTCCATGTGGCGATTGTAACTGATGGTCGTATGTCTGGAGCATCAGGTAAAGTACCTTCTGCTATTCATATGTGCCCTGAATGTGAAGAGGGTGGTCCATTAACTCGTGTTCGTACTGGCGATATAATTCACCTAAACACGCAAACAGGTGATTTGAATATCCAAATTGATAATGACGAGTTTGAAAACCGTACATCATGCATAAAAGGTAGTACTGAGCATCACTATGGTATGGGTAGAGAGTTATTTGATAGCTTCCGTCGAGGCGTTTCTTCTGCTGAAACAGGTGCGATCAATATGTTTAATAATGAGCTTGATTAAACCGTAAAATAACGCCCCTATTACACACTAAATATTAGACTTTGGAAATAATAATAAATGAGCAAAACAATTAAAGAAATCATGACTTCATCACCGATTGTCCCAGTAATGGTAATCAATAATGTTGAACATGCGGTGCCATTAGCAAAAGCATTAGTTAAAGGTGGTATTACAGTACTTGAAATTACATTACGTACTGAAGCAGCATTAGAGTCTATTACTCGCATTAAAGCTGAAGTACCAGAAGCTATTGTTGGTGCAGGTACGATCATCAATATTGATACTTTGAATAAAGCAATCGCAGCAGGCGCAGAATTTATCGTTAGCCCTGGTACTACAGATGCAATGATTGATGCAGCTATCGCAACAGGTGTTCCTTTATTACCTGGCGTTGCTAACCCAAGTGATGCAATGCGTTTATTAGAAAAAGGCATTACTGAAATGAAATTCTTCCCTGCTGAAGCAGCAGGTGGTATTCCAATGCTTAAATCAATTGGTGCTCCGATCCCACAAATTACATTCTGCCCAACTGGCGGTATTAATCAAAAAAATGTGAAAGCATATTATGACTTACCTAATGTTGCGACAGTTGGTGGTTCATGGATGTGTGCTGCAGACTTGGTTGATTCTGAAAACTGGGATGAAATCACTCGTTTATCTGCTGAAGCGGTTCAATTAGCAACTGCCTAATAGCAAAAAATAAGTTATAAAAAAGGCTAAAGAGTTACTTCTTTAGCCTTTTTTTTGCCAGTAAACTTTTCAAACTAAACATCTATTCTAGTTATTTCGTTTTAATACTCCACGCGATATCCAATCGTAAATCAGGGATTTAGCACCTTCGTCAACCACTTTTGGATCTGGGTGTTGAAGTTCTTGTGAAATTTGTGATGAGGCTGATTGAACTGTCAAACCTTGATTGAGTAGGTCTATTAGGCGAGCACTCACAGGATTAAGCTCTAAGAATGTGACACCATAAGCCATATTACGGTACACCAGCAAGAATATGGGGTGATCACTTATTTCATCAGGTTGGAAATCAGGGCCTATTTGATGGACGGGATAGTGATAGGATAGTGACCAAGCCGTACTCATTGTTGATAATTGCAGTTGCATCAAATCTTCATTTTCGAGTAACTGTAATGGTTGAGTATCATCCTCTAAGACACTTAATGCAAGTTCAACCCATTCATAATGGGCGAGTTCTTTCAGAAAGACTGGGTCGTCTTTATTATCACGTTCATTATCCAAGTAATTTAAATATTCACGCGCTATTTCATGAAAAAGTGGAGTCTTGCAATGATGCTGAATCATAAAATCACGAATCATTGCTGACCATGATTCATCATCGGTAATTTCTCGAATAACTGGAAAAGCATTACTAACAAACCCTTCGATATTGTTATAAAACAAATCTTGATATATTGCCATGCGTCTAGGATCAATATTATCTGGTATTGGGTTTTGATCAGGATTTCTAATCGCCTGTGCAAACTCGTATTGTATGCTTGAAAAACTAGGCTGTTGCGGCATTGCTGGCTTCTCCTAGTTTAGATTGATGGTGACGAATTTTATCTAGCTCTGAAAACAGTGTGCTCAATGCAGGAATATTAAAGTCACGTTCAAGCAAGGTAGGAGCAACACCATGATGTTGGTAGGTAGTTTCTAAGAGTTTCCATACAGGATCAATAACATCAGCACCGTGGGTATCAACTTTTAAATCATCAGCTTCATCATAATGACCTGCGATATGTAGGTAAGCAATTCGATCGCTTGGGACTGATTTTATATATGCCTCAGCATCATAGTTATGATTTATGCTATTAACGTAAACATTATTAACATCAAGTAATAAGTCACAATTTGACTCGTCAATAACGGCCTTAAGAAAGTCGATTTCAGCCATCTCTTGTCCAGGAGCTGCATAGTAAGATACATTTTCCATAACGATTTTTCGTTCGAGAATATCTTGGACACGTTTAATGCGGTTGGCTGTGTACAAGGCTGCTTCCTCTGTGAAGGGAATCGGCATTAAATCATATAAGTGCCCCTGATCACTGCAATAACTTAAATGTTCGCTATAACAGGCTATATTATGCTTATCGAGGAACTTCTTGAGGCGCTGTAGGAAATGTTCATCTAAGGGTGCTGGACTGCCAATAGAGAGCGATAGACCATGACAGAGCATTGGGTAGCGTTCAGCAAAGTACGCAAATTTTTTGCCTAATGTTCCCCCCATTTCCATCCAGTTTTCGGGGGCAACCTCCATAAAATCTATGGGTGTATGTTTCATAGATTCTAAGTCATTCATAAAGCTTCTACGTAGCCCTAAACCAGAACCCGATACTGGGCATGAAACCGTATTCATTATGTTCTCCTAATACCTACTTTAGGATTTAGACGTGTAAGTTATATAAATGTTACAGAACAGCCACTATAAATCTCGACCGTGGCCTATACTAGTTTTCGTTGATTTCAAACATAGTGCGATCAACACCTACATTGCCTGTTTTTTTATCGAAAATATAGATGATAGCTTTATAGTGACCAGGCTTTGTTATATTTGTCTTTCCTGAAAATATTCCTACAGGCCCTGTGAATTTGAGAGGAACTTCAGTCACATTTTTTCCGTTTAGCATAATAATAGCGGTAGCTTCATAATTTTTTGGATCCCAAGGGCCATCTGGATAAATAGGGCAGCCACATAACATCATTGCTTTAGTGTAAATATCTACTTGGCCACTTTCTAGTACACGCGTCCATGCATCAACAATAAACCCTGTCATGTTCAGCGTTATGCCATCTCCTAAAATATCTTTACCCGGAATAACCCAGCTAGTGACGGTGGCTTCTTGTAGTGATTGACGGAACCCATAGGGGCCGATAACTTTGATACGGAGTAAACGGGGGCTTGTGATATCAACTTTTGCTAGAAATCCAGCAGTATTTTCATCAGTGATAACTTGTCCTCTGCTAATCGGCTTATCGATGATTTTATCAGTGCTGCCAGTATCACCATTAATCCAACCCTGATCGAGAATTTCTCCTGTTTCGGCATCTTCAACTACCACCTTAACAGCACCAACACTTGTACCAATATATTTAGCATCAACGGCTTTTGCACGGATCATTATTTGAGTATCGATAGCTAGCGCATTGAAGCTTAGTGCTAGGCCCAGCAGAGTTGATAAGAGTAATTTTACATATTTCACAATCTTACTTCCTACATTAAGTTTGTCTTTTAACTTGTTGATATTTATTTGTTATACATGTTCTAGCCAAGCGTCATAACCACCTATCATTGAATGCACATTGGTATAACCTAATTGAGCAAGAGCGGCTGTTGCTAAGGCTGAGCGACCACCTGTTTTACAGTAGACTAGAATTGCTTGCTGTTTATCTTGAAAGGCATCATGACCTAAAATTTTAAACTCAAGTACTCCTCGAGAAATATGATGAGCATTGGGAATATGACCAGATTCAAATTCAGCATGCTCACGAACATCTAGTGCAATACAATTGTTAGTAAGCAATACTTGGGCTTGTGTCACCTCAAGTTCTGAAATAATTCGTTTTGCATCTTTTACTAGATCTATTGCTGTTTTTGTCATAAATATATCCTTTTTCTTAATCACTTCGAATGTGTACAGTGAAATAGTGGGCGCTAAATATTGCGCTATCAAAGCTTATTCCTAGCAATATTAGAGCGATGACACTTATACGAAAAGAGACTAAAGTACTTAGTTGTCTATCTATTTTTATGGATATTAAATATTAGCATTAACTGATACGCAAATATAGCTTTATAATTCTTTCCACCTTGAGTAAGAGTATGTATAGATGGATGACCTTAGAAAATTAGCCATGAAATGTTTGTTAATTACTGATCCCCAAGAAAAGGTCAGAACAACACAAACCACTTATCAAAGGTGGCTAGATGGTGAACTTGACGTATCAGAACATGATATAAGTGTACCTGATGAACCTGGTCGTCCAGATAAACCACTGTTAGTTGAACCTCGTGACCTACCTCGTAGACGTAAGACACAAGAGTCAGGTAACGCATCACTAATACATGCTATCTGCCATATTGAGTTTAATGCAATCAACTTAGGCTTAGATGCCGTTGCACGCTTTAAAGGTCTACCTAGACAGTTTTATGATGACTGGATTCGGGTTGCCTTTGAAGAGTCTCAGCATTTTGAGTTGCTGCGTGATTACCTATTAACAATGAATTTCGACTATGGTGATTTTCCAGCTCATAGTGGTATGTGGGATATGGCTAAGAAGACCCACCATGATCCGCTTATTCGTATGGCACTAGTTCCTCGTGTATTAGAAGCTAGAGGCTTAGATGTTACTCCTAAGATGATGAATAAGCTACGAGGGCACGGTGAACTGAGAGCGGTGGAAATCTTAGAGATAATTCTAAAAGAAGAAATAGGTCATGTAAAAATAGGCACGCATTGGTTTAATTACCTTTGTGCTCAACGTGAGCTTGATCCCTTAGTGATCTTCAAAGACTTGTTAGATAATTATTTTGAAGGAGAATTACGTGGTCCCTTTTATACAGAAGCTCGTAAAGAAGCAGGGTTTACGGATGAAGAAATGGCTTTACTAGAGGGGCGAGCTTAAAGCGACTACTTAGCCGCTTTTTCTTTTTCGGCATTTTTACGCTCCATTTCTGCTTTTTGGCGACGAGATTCTTTAGGATCAGCAATTAATTTACGGTAAATCTCAATGCGGTCTTTATTTCGCAATGTGGCATTCAATTTACACATTTTCCCAAAGATGCCGACCTTATCAGTAGTTATATCAATTTGAGGGTAGCTTTCTAGAATACCTGAACGCTTGATAACATCTTCAACCGTGCAGCCATTTGGTACTTCTAAAGATAAAATCACTTGTTCATTAGGAAGAGCATAAGCTACTTCAACAGTAATGTGATTAGTCGTTTCCATAGATATCCTGAGCGCGTTTACAAAAGGCATCAACCAGTGAGCCTGATATTTGAGTGAAAATAGGGCCAAGCGCCATACTGATTATACGGTTGGAGAATTCAAAATCCATATCAAGCTGTACACGACAGCCTTGATTATCGCCCAACATTTTAAACTGCCAGCGTCCTTCAAGATGTTGGAATGGGCCGTCAACTAATTCAATATCGATAGATTGGCCTTGAATCAATTTATTTCGAGTTGTAAATACATGATGTATTCCACCTTTAGCTAAATCAAGAGTGGCCGAAATTTCATCATCTGATTTACTAAGTACTTTACTACTCCTACACCATGGCAAGAAAGTGGGGTAGGCATCGACATCATTAACCAAGTCAAACATTTGATCAGGAGTGTAGAGCACGAGGGAGCTTCTAGTAATGGTTGTCATATTGGCTGAACTTATCCTACAAGACCGATTTTATTTAAAAATACTATAATAATAGCAATTGGAGAGATATAGCGAACTAGTATTCTCCAAGTATGATAAAAAATTGGGAGCCTAATTGCTAGTTCATCTTTAGTGCTTTCTTTAGCCATAACCCAACCTGCAAAGATAATGGTTAATAAGCCACCTAAAGGCAGCATGATATTAGTTGTTAAGTAGTCTAATAGACCAAACATTGTCATACCAAATAGTAACCAGTTTTCACCAATATTAAATGAAAAGACAGTAAATAACCCTAGTAGCCACGCTGCAAAGCCTATAGTTACACTTGCTCTACGTCGACTTATTTGCTTGTTCTCGACTAACCAAGCGACAGCAGGTTCGATCAATGAAATTGCTGAACTCCAGGCTGCAAAGACTAAAAGAATGAAGAATAGGCCTCCGAAAAGCTGTCCGCCTGCCATATGCCCAAATGCGATAGGTAAGGTTACAAATAAAAGGCTAAACCCAGCATCGGGAGACATTCCATTAGCAAACACCAGTGGAAATATTGCCATTCCTGCTAATAAAGCAACGATTGTATCGGCGATCGAAATTGAAATAGACATCGTTGTTATTGACGTCTCTTTCTTAAGGTATGAGCCATATACCATAATGGCGCCCATACCTAAACTCAGCGTGAAAAAAGCATGTCCCATTGCAACTAAAACTGCTTCTTCGGTTAGTTTTGAAAAATCAGGCGTAAAGAGGAAACTAGCAGCTTGAGAAAAGTATTCGCCAGTATTTGCCGCGTAGCCAACTAAGATAATGAGCATTATAAAAAGAGCTGGCATGATGAAGGACACTAGTTTTTCTAGCCCGCTTTTAACACCACGAGCTACCACTGTCATGGTGAAAACCATGAATAGAGTGTGCCAGGCTAATAACCGCTCAGGATCACCTGTAAGTGATTGGTGAATGCTGTTAGCACCATCTGCGGTCACACCTGTAAATACACCGCTAAAGGCCCGAAAAACATAGGCCATAGCCTGACCTGCTATTACACTATAATAGGAGAGGATAATGAAACCAGCTAACAAGCCCATCCAACCTAGTAACGTCCAACTAGCTGGGGCCTTTTCCTCTGTGGATAATGATTTGAGAGTATTAACAGGATTTTGTCTGCCTCGGCGTCCAATTAATACTTCAGCCATCATAACTGGAAGCCCAATCAGCGCAATACAGCCTAGATAAACAAGAACGAATGCTCCTCCGCCATTTTCACCCGCAATATAGGGAAACTTCCAGATATTACCAAGGCCAACTGCTGAGCCTGTCGCTGCGAGTATGAATGCCCATCGTGACGACCATTCGCCATGGATTGATCTAGCTGGTCTGCTCATAATGCTCCTGATAAATCGTACAAATTAGCTATTTTGCTCGATTTTAGCAAAATGATAAAGCCAATATGAAGAATAGCATTATATAATACGAGCATGGCAAGCAAAAAAAATACAAAAAAAACAAATGGCAGTAGCACTATTGCTCAAAATCGTCGAGCAAGACATGACTATTTTCTTGAAGATAAGTTTGAAGCTGGCATCGTGCTTGAGGGCTGGGAAGTAAAAAGTCTTCGGGATGGACGCTTACAGCTCAATGAAAGCTATATCGACTTAGATAAAGGAGAGGCGTGGCTGCATGGTGCTCACATATCACCTATGCTATCGGCTTCGACCCATATTCACCCTGATAATATACGTCGTCGTAAATTATTATTGAACCGTTTAGAGCTTAACCGGTTAGTCGGGGCAGTAGACCGTAAAGGCTATACGATTGTGCCGGTAGTGATGTATTGGGTAAAAGGGCGTGCAAAGCTTGAAATTGCATTAGCAAAAGGTAAACAACATCACGATAAGCGTCAATCATCAAAAGATAATGACTGGGCGCGAGATAAAGCGCGACTATTTAGGAATAAATAGGATAACTTAGCACTTATCTTTTCTGATAAATTCGATAAGACTATAAGCAATTAATTTTATCTTATAACCACTCACTTTATATTAGACAATTACTGACAAGGCTTAGTCACGAATTCAATACGCCATTACACACCACTATTGCTTAGCTGGGCTGTTTATAGGATCAAAGTTTTCTAGTAATAATCAGGAATGACTATTAGAGTTCCTAGAAACAGCACGATTTTTTAATAAACAAAATATTCAATTTCTTGAACTGGTGACTGATGTTCAATCAAAAGAATTAAATATTGATATAGTTATCAGCAGGGGAAGGTAAACCTCCCTGTTTCAGAGCATGTGCAAACGGTTAAAATGTTTGTTAAAGATCACTTGTGAAGGTATGCCGCTGAGATTGCTGACAGCGTATTCTCTTTATTGCATGATAGGGATGTTGAGGGCACCACTTTTTGGATACAATTGTCAGGCCTGACACACAAAGCACTAATTAGTGTTTCAAAATTGATTATAGAAGATTAAAGATAATAATTACCTAGCAGTGACTCCTGCTCTAGCTGTATAATAACCATATCGTAAAACTTTAAGGGGGCGACCTGGCTTCGACGTGGGTTACAAAACTTAAGGTGCATGCCGAGTATGTTAGTTCTTCTCGTAAAACAGGCTGACAAAATTTAGTTGCAAACGATAACAACTACGCACTAGCAGCTTAATAACCTGTAAATGCCGTCCGACCAGATCCGTGCTTGTGCGTCTGGTATCGGGCGTCGACTCTCACAAGCAAAGCCTGAAGTAATCTTGGTGCTGATGGACTAAAATCTTACAAGATCGCTATTTGTTTTCCCTGTCCCTCGGGTAGCATATAGTTAAATTAATAGATGGAATAAGCATGTAGAGCTGAAAGCGGAGGATTTGCGGACGGGGGTTCGATTCCCCCCGCCTCCACCAATACATAGTCTCATAGAGACCAAGAAAGTCCATTAAAGCCTGCATTTATGTAGGCTTTCTTGTTTCTAGCGTCCTGACTTGTCTACCAGAATCTATTGATATCTTGCATATAATGGGGGCAACATTAGGGGTAACAGTACTTTTAAAAAATGAGTTGCCCCCAAATGCCATTAACAGATATTAAAGCCAGAAATGCGTTAAGGGGTGTAATGCTTTTTTACTTTTGTAAATCCCCTTAAAACGATCCGAAAACATCTAGAGCTTTTTGTTCGGCATCAGGCATCGCGATTGGAATCCGACTTATCAGCTAGACAAGTTGGGCGGCTTTTTTCTGTAAGATATAGCTATGTGCTAACTATAACCGCATTTCAATATGTGGGATTCCCGCGTCTAAAAACTCGTCTCCCTTAGCGATAAAACCATGCTTTTTATAAAAGTCTTGGGCATGAGTTTGAGACCAGAGCTTAATTTCACTTAATTTACGTTGTTTTGCTACTTTAATCAGTTCCGCTAGCATCATTGAGCCTATACCTTGCTTACGATACCCTTTTAACACGGCCATTCGGCCAATTTTTCCATTTTCAGTTAGCCTTGCAGTAGCAACAGTTTCGCCATTTTTTATAACAATGATATGGAGTGACGAACTATCTTCATCATCCCATTCTTCTGCTTCAGGTACATATTGTTCTTGAATAAATACGCTGATACGAATAGGTTTTGCTAGCGTTTGTGCATCATGCCAATTGAGTTTCTTTAATTCAATTTTTTCTGATTTTATATGGTTAAGTTCACGTGTCATGTTTTAAGCATAGCAATTTCGTGAATGACAGGTTAATAAAAAAGATCTTGCTTAATAAATTTATGTTCTCTATATTTTCTCTTTGTACTGAGGAGATGATATGTTGTGTAGTTTTATTAAAATTATAAGTATTTATGGCCATGACTGATTCGCCATCATCTTGGAGCAGGGTTATTATTTTGGTTGATATGAATTGCTTTTTTGCAGCTGTTGAACAAAAGGATAATCCGCAATGGCGCAATAAACCTGTTGCCGTAACGAACGGTGTTCAAGGTACTACTATAATTACTTCAAGCTATGAGGCAAGATATTATGGTGTGAAGACAGGGATGCATTTAAGAGAAGCAAGGCAGCTTTGCCCTGAACTTATTCAAGCAGCATCAAGACCGCATCGTTATGTTGAAATATCAACAGCTATTATGGCGTCATTAGAGAAGGTTACACCTGATATCGAAGTGTATTCGGTGGATGAAGCTTTTTTAGATGTTACACATTGCCAAAGTTTATTGGGATCACCTTTGACTATAGGTCAGTTAGTTAAGACGCTGGTAATGGATGTGTCTGGTCTGGCATGTAGTGTAGGAGTGAGTGGCGATAAAACGACAGCTAAATATGCAGCCAAACTACATAAGCCAGATGGTTTGACACTAATCCATCCTGATGAATCTGAGGCAGTATTAGCGCCGCAACTAGTCACTGAGTTAAGCGGAATAAATAAGGGGACGGCACGGTTTTTAGCTCAATATGGTGTGTTTCGGTGTGGTGATATGAAAAATATACCTATTAGTATTCCTGCCAAACGATTTGGTAATTTAGGACGTCGAATCTGGTTAATGGCGCAAGGTAAAGATCCTGCTCCAATAGAAACCAATGTTAAACCACCTAAGACGATAGGGCATGGAAAGGTTATGCCTCCAAAAACATGTGATTTAGCAACTATATTGATTTATTTTCAGCATATGAGTGAAAAGGTGGCCACAAGGTTAAGAAGACATCAACTCAAAGGAGATCTATTTTATATAGGATTAAAAACTAAAGATGGTTGGCTTCAGACTAGGGCTAAAGCTTCATTTGCTACGGATGACGGTAAAACTATTTTTTATTTGTGTCATCAGTTTGTGACACAAAATTGGTTAGGGCAGAGTGTGTGGCAAGTACAGGTCACAGCGCTTAACCTTCACAGCGAACAGCAGACTGACTTGTTTGCAGATGATTCTAGTGTTGCACAACGAAGTCAATTGAATAATGCTATCGATGAAATCAATCAACGGTACGGGGAGTTCACTATATTGCCTTCAAGGTTACTTGATAGGAGTGAAATGCCTAATGTTATCGCTCCGTCATGGAAGCCTTTTGGTCATAGGAAAACAATTTAAGATGTAATGAGTTTTATCAGAATATGATGAGTGTTTTATAGGGCTCTTTAGAATAGTTTTTATAGGTAAATAGTGAAGTATCAGCATAAAAAAAAGCCGCCATGATTGCTCATAGCGGCTTC
>CALCCU010000121.1 GCA_937900515.1 uncultured Gammaproteobacteria bacterium
GATGCCTGGGTGGTGAAATTGGTAGACACAAGGGACTTAAAATCCCTCGGCTTCACGGCCGTGCCGGTTCGATTCCGGCCCTAGGTACCAAAATATAAAAGCCTCAATACTTAACCGTGTTGGGGTTTTTTTATGTCTGTAATGTCATAACCATTCGCTTTGAAATATTTTTAACTAAAAGGGTTTAAGATGGAAAAATCTACAATAGTCGCCATTGTCGTTTTATTAGTCGTGGTTGTTGGATTCATATTTAAAAAGCTAATGGACTCTGAGGTCAAGAAAAACGACCCAACACTTGATGACCCAAGAGACTCTGACACTCAACTTGGTAATCAAGGTGTAAAAAGTCATCGAGACAAACATTAGTCAGTAATTATCGATAATATAAATTACTGTTTTTTTATTAAAACTATTTGCTTACTTAACTAGCATGCTCTTGCTACTCAAGGTCTAGATAACAATACATATGAAACCCAGTTCTATTTTTAGGTGCCGTTTTTTTGTTATATTAAATCTAAACCTCTTCAGAGCATTATGACTTATGGCTAAACACGGTATTTGTGCACTCCTTTCAGCGGCTCTCTTTTTACATGCGTTAGTGGCGATTGGAAATCCCGGCACAGGATTGGAAATAGACAATCCCCAACAACTTTATATTATCTATACCATTGAACCAATGGGCATAGATATAAACCGACTCGAAGCAATCATTGATCAGAGCCTATCCAATGCTAATATTGAGAAAGGCCAGCGTGATGATGCACAATTATTTCTACGTGTAGAGCAACAGTCTGGTAAGTATCTTCTTTATCTCGATTTCAGCCGAAAAGTCCACTATATAGCCATGAATCAATGCTATAGCAAAGATGGTTTTGTCTGGGGGCGCTACGTCAAAGATATTACTGATATCGAAGAACTTCATGATGATATTGAGTCCCTAATAGAGGAATTCCTTGAAGATTATACTGAATCTAATCGCCTGTAATTCTCCCCCTTTAGAAGTGAGTCAGTTATCTATCCTTTTGAGTTTTTTAGCAATTATTAAGATTATTGCTTGTAGCCATAATGTGTAACTCACGGTAACATAAAGCTATGTGAGTATTTCTGCGTCATAAACGCTAACACAATATTTACTTCGAAATACATTTTTGTATTTCATCTCCGCCTCTGTTTACACCGTGGAAACTTTCTGGGTGTGAGGCATAAGACGTTATTGTCAGCCCATATAAATTAGCCTCATTGACACCCTATTATTTTTCATTAAAGGGAAACACATGATACCTAAACACCATCTACTAACCGCTTTATTGGCAAGTTCATTCGTTAGTCCGAGTTATGCAGACGCTACCGTATCTGCAGCTGAACTCGCTAGTTTAAAAAACCAAATTCAAGCGCTGCAAGATCGGTTAAATACATTAGAAGCACAATCTAATGCCGCCACATCACAAACAGCCATTAATGCTGAAGCTATCACAGCAACACAACAACAAATAGAGGTAGCCCCTGCCGAAGATTCAAAAGACGGTATTACCGTTGGCGGGGCTATTCGTACCAACTACAGCTATACATCATATAACGAAGGCAATAAAAATCGTGGTGGCGATTTTGACTTTGATATTTTCCGCCTCAATTTGAATGGTGAAATTGGCGATGTTTCACTCAATGGTGAAATCCGCTTTTTTGATTATATGACCGCCATAAAATATGCCTATGTCGGCTATCAAATTAATGACAGGTGGCAAACTGAGTTGGGTATTACTAAAGTACCTTTTGGTAACAGCCCGTATAACTCACAAAACTATTTTTTCAGTACAAATTATTACCTTGGTTTAGAAGATGACTATGATTTAGGTATCGTATTTAAACGCACCATTGCCGATAACTGGCAGTTAGACTTAGGTTTCTTTAAAAACGATGAGTTAGGTGGTGTCGATGGTTATGTCGATAATCGATCAGATCGCTATTCGTATGATATCGTCGGTAGCCGCACGCTCAGTGATGGAATTTATGATGAACCAAGCCAACAGCTCGGTGAATATAATACCTTTACAGGTCGATTTGCATATCACTTTAACCAAGGCGACCTTGCTACAGAAGTAGGTGTTTCTGGTTTAAAAGGTGGCATTCATGATGGCAGTAACCGTGCTGGAAGCTATACCGCATGGGCAATACATACTAATAGCCAGTACCATAATTGGCACATGCAACTTCAATACAGCCAATATGAGTATGACATTGCTCAAGTTGATCGAATTGCCGTTGGTTCTTATTCCTTTTATGACTCGATTGCAGCTGAAGCAACATCAGCAACGGTTAACCTTGCTTACGATTGGGCTGTGAACTTTGGCCCCGTTACCGCGATCCAGTTTTACAATAACTACGGCATTGTTTTTGATAAGTCAGACAATACGGCCAATACCGTAATGAATGTTACTGGTATGTCAATCGCTGCAGGTGGACTATTCACTTATTTTGACTGGGTTCATGCTAAAAACCAGCCCTTTGTAGGTGGAAGTGCTTCTGGTGATAGTAACGACTATGAGCAACGATTCAACATCAATATCGGCTATTACTTCTAAGCTTTATTGACATTTTTTAACGACAATTCACAAGGATAATATGATGACAGACAATAAGGACCCTATGGTTCCTGATGGCGAAGTCACCCCAATAGATACCGATTATCAAATAGGCCAAGACAATATTGTAGTCAATGTAGGCCCGTTCGGTTTAGATATTCACAATAGAGTCTTTGCTGTCTCTGCGATCATGGTCATTGCATTTGTAGCATTGACTTTGCTTTTTCAACAACAAGCCGAACCGCTGTTTAGCAGTATTAGAAGTTGGCTAACCACGAATCTTGACTGGTTTTTTATTAGTGCTGCCAACATCTTTGTTCTGATCAGTATTGGACTCGTTTTTTCACCCTTAGGACGCGTACGTCTTGGTGGTACCGAAGCGACACCTGACTACAGCTATTTAAGTTGGTTTTCAATGCTATTTGCTGCTGGAATGGGTATTGGCTTGATGTTCTACGGCGTTTCAGAGCCGTTAACTCATTTTGGCACCTCGTTTGCTGGTACATCAACAGAAGGAGGTATCCGAACAGATTGGGCGCCTTTAGGTGCCGCACTTGGTGACGCGGAGTCAGCTGAACGGCTTGCGATGGCGGCTACAATTTATCATTGGGCGCTGCATCCATGGGCTATTTACGCCGTCATGGCGCTAGGCTTGGCCTTGTTCTCATTTAACAAAGGCTTGCCTCTCACCATTCGCTCAGTATTTTATCCAATTTTAGGTGAACGAGTCTGGGGATGGCCGGGACATATCATTGATATTTTAGCTGTACTTGCAACCTTATTTGGACTTGCAACCTCATTAGGGTTGGGGGCTTCTCAAGCAGCATCAGGTCTAAACTATTTATTTGATATTCCGTTAGGCGAAACGACTCAGATCGTTTTAGTCATCGGCATCACGGCCCTAGCCCTTATTTCAGTAGTCAAAGGGTTAGATGCCGGCGTAAAAAAACTATCTGAAATCAATATGGTTCTAGCGTTATTATTGTTAGTCTTTGTATTAATAGTTGGTCCAACTTTAGCTATTACTTATGGTTTTGCTGATAACATTCTTTCCTATGTGAAAAACTTGCCTGCATTAGCTAACCCAGTTGGACGTGAAGACAGTAATTTTTCATCTGGCTGGACTGCCTTTTACTGGGCTTGGTGGATATCCTGGAGTCCTTTTGTAGGTATGTTTATTGCCCGTGTTTCTAGAGGTCGCACCGTACGAGAATTTATTATTTCAGTATTATTGATACCTTCTCTTGCGGGTGCATTCTGGATGACTGTATTTGGTGGAACAGCCATTAATCAAGTTGTCTCTGAGGGATACCAAAAAGTCGCTGAAAGTGAGCTGCCTCTGCAGTTATTTAATATGCTTGATGCATTACCACTGTCTGAAATCACATCGTTTATTGCGATTATCTTAGTGATTGTCTTCTTTGTGACATCTTCAGATTCAGGTTCATTGGTCATTGATGTGATTTCTGCAGGAGGAAAAGTCGATGCTCCTACGCCGCAACGTGTGTTTTGGTGTACATTTGAAGGCTTAGTGGCGATAGCGCTTATTTTAGGTGGTGGATTAGTTGCCCTACAAGCTATGGCGGTATCGACCGGCTTACCATTTACAATTGTGCTACTGATTGCTTCATTTTCGACGCTTAAAGGGTTGATGTCAGAGCCTAGATAACATGAGACTTGATATAGGCTCGCCTCAACCTAGTGAGGGTTGAGGACGAGCCTAACTCATATGATGGAGCAGGATCATGCAGATTGAACAATCCGAAGTGTTAGATTTTTTACGGCGTCACCCACCATTTTCAAGTTTACCTGATGAGGAATTGGCCAGCGTTGCCAATAATGTTGAAGTTGCTTATTACCGAGCGCAGTCAACTATTTTGCAGTTAGGCCAAGACAATTATCAATGGTATGTAATCCGCAGTGGTGCAGTAGAAGTTTTTCGTCGGGATGGGCAATTATATAATCGCTTAGAAGCTGGCGATTTTTTTGGCGAACAAAGTTTAATGCACAATCGTCCGATTCGTTTTCCCGTTATCGCATTTGAAGACACGCTGGTCTACCTTATTGGCAAAGAAAAATTCAATTATCTATTTGATAATTTTGAGGGTTTTGCAGATTATGTAGAGGTAGAGGATCAAACACGTTTACGTCAATCAATAGCCAAACGCGAAGACGATAACACCTTACTGACCGCTAAAGTAGAGACTTTAATCACCTCTTTACCGGTTACTGTATGCAGCTCTACCACTGTGCACCAAGCAGCTATCCAGATGACAGAACAAAACGTCTCGTCATTATTAATTACTCGTTCTGAAGAAGACCAAACAGAGCAATCTCTCCCTGTTATTGGCATTGTTACAGACTCAGATATTCGTCGGCGCCTAGTTGCTGAAGGTTTTAGCTGCGACATTCCTGTAGCAGAAATCATGAATACAGAACTAATCTATGTTCAGAGTAATCAGTTTATATTTGAAGCTATGATGCTCATGCTAAAACACAATGTGCAGTATTTACCCGTACTAAAGAAGAGCCGGCCAATTGGATTGATAAGCCACCTCGATATTTTACGTTACGAGTCACAAAACAGTTTATTTCTAGTAAAAAATATTTTTAGTGCCCAAAGCCTTGATGAGTTAACCGCCCTTACCAATGGCGTACAAGAGTGTTTCACACGCATGGTTCAGCAAGATGCCAATTCACAAATGATTGGTAATGCAATGGCTGTGGTAGGTCGCAGCTTTAAGCAACGTTTGTGTGAACTAGCTGAGATCCACTTAGGACCTCCTCCTGTGCCTTATTGCTTTTTGGCTTTAGGATCTATGGCTAGGGGTGAACAACTCATTGTGACTGATCAGGACAATGCCATTATTCTCGATAACAGTTTTCAACCTTCTTTACATGATGAATATTTTGCGGCGCTGGCCAGTTTTGTCTGCGACGGTTTAGCTCGATGTGGTTATAGCTATTGCACTGGAGATATAATGGCTACCAACTCTCGCTGGCGGCAACCATTAGCTATTTGGCAACAATACTTTAGCCAATGGATAGAGCAACCTAGTGCAGAGTCATTATTACATAGTGCTATTTTCTTCGATCTCGAAGGCGTATGGGGCCAGATCCAATGGGCAGAACAGCTAAACCGCTTAATCAGACAGAAATCGAATAAAAATTCTCGCTTCTTAGCGTGTATGGCTCGTAATGCCTTGCTTAGAACGCCACCCCTAGGCTTTTTCAAAGACTTTGTGATGGAAACAGATGGTCGTCAAACGAACTCGATCAATATGAAACGCCGAGGCACCGCTCCTCTCGCTGATCTTGTCCGTGTGCATGCATTGGCTGTGGGCTCCTCCGCACGCAATACCTTTGAGCGACTAGAAGATATTTTTGAGGCAGGAATTTTACCGCCTGGCAGAGGACAAGATTTGCGCGATTCCCTTGAATTTATTGCGATGGTTAGGATTCGTCATCAAGCCTTAGATATTCAACTAAATCATGAGCCAGACAACAATATTGAGCCTGAGTACCTATCTGATTTTGAACGTAAAAACCTCAAAGAAGCCTTTCAAATATTAAGTAGTGCCCAGCGGTTTATGAAGTTCAAGTATCAACCTGGCAGAGTCAATTGAGAACCCAATATGTTCTACCTCGGTAAAAATCAACTTACTGGTGAAGCTCAACCCTCGCCCAAAGCTAAACATACTGACTGGACAAAACGCTTTGAACTATTAGAAAAGACCTGTAAATATCCAGCATTAAAAGCATTTTATCAAAGTGGCATTGTCGCTGGCTCCACACCGATAAGTGATGTACCTATGGTAGCCTTAGACTTCGAAACAACGGGCCTAGACGTAAATAATGATAGCATTGTCAGTATTGGCTTAGTTGATATGAGCACAACGCGTATCCGCTGTGCTAATGCCAAACACTGGCTTGTGAAACCCGATAGCCAGTTACGCTCAAAATCTGTTGTGGTGCATGGCATCACCCATTCAGCTGTGGCAGATGCTCCAGATTTTTCTACTGTCATAGACCAATTACTGCAACACTTGCAGGGCAAAATCATCGTTGTGCATCATAGTCCTATCGAACGGGCCTTTCTCAATGCAGCGCTTAAACGCCATATTAACGAAGGAATTGAATTCCCCGTTATTGATACCATGGCATTAGAGGCACGTTTTTGCCGTAAAATAAATAAGTCTATCTGGCGGCTTCTACTAAGTCGAAAGCCAGCCTCAATCCGCTTAACAGACAGTCGCACTCGCTATCATTTACCTTATTATCGGCAACATCACGCCATGACGGATGCGTTGGCTTGCGCCGAATTACTGCAAGCACAATGTGCAACTCACTTAAAACCAGATACGCCGGTGAATACTCTCTGGAGCTAACCTTAAAGTAGTATTAGATTGTTTTGGCATTCATGCTTTTCTAAATTTTTTCTGTAAGCTAAAAAGCGTGATAATCAAAGTTGGCAAAAAGAATAATGTCACTAGTGTCGAGAAAAAGATGCCGCTTAACACTACAATACCAACACCTCGATAAAGCTCAGTACCCGCCCCCGGCATAAACACAAGAGGTGCTAAACCAAAAATAGTCGTTGCAGTCGACATTAAAATGGGACGGAGTCGTGTTGCTACTGCTTGATTTACTGCATCAGTTATATCTAATGCTTTATCCATTAAATTTTTTCGAGCCTGCTCTACAATCAATATAGGGTTATTAACGACCGTACCTAACAATATAATGAAACCAAGCATAGTGATCATATCAAATGGTTGTATCAGAGGCATAAGACCGAGACTTGAAAATAAAGGCCCTGAAGCATTCACGCCAACTAAGCCGATAATACCACCAGCAATACCTAGTGGAACCGTTGCTAAAATCAAAAAAGGATAAAACCAATGCTTAAATATCGCGACCAAAAGTAAGTAGATAAGAATTAAAGCAATGATGAAATTACTGGATAAAGATTCACGGGTTGCATCGAGCTGATCTGCTGCTCCAGAAATACTAATAGAAACACCTTTACCAATTTCGCTAGCAGCTCGCATCTCAGGTATCATTTCATTTCGAACGATATTTACCGCAGTTTCCAACGCGATATCACGTGGCGGGATAATAAATAAAGTAACCGTACGTCGTCCATCAATACGTCTTAATTCATCACTATCTACTGTTTCAATTATATCGGCTAAGGCATTGAGTGGCAGTACCTTACCAGAAGGTGTTGTGATCGGCTGAATAGCAAGTTGCGATAGTGTTTGATTCTGCCCAGCATTACTAAATAAAAACATGTCGACTTTGTCATCGTTTAAGAAAAACTCATCAACATAAGCACCATCACTAAGAGCAGCAACACTATACCCAAAATCATTAGCATCAATGTTTAGTTCAGCTAGACGCTCCCAACGAGGACGCACTTCAATCAAGGGCTGGTCAAGTGATAATGCAGAAGGGTCAGAGGTGATTTGTACACCCTCAAACATACCTTCTGCCCTAAGCAGCGCGTTTTGAGCTGTTTGATATAACTCAGCTTGATTTGCACCTGAGATATCGAGATTAACTGCTCTTGAGCCGCCATCATTACTCGATATGATAGAGCCTCTACTTGAAAAGCCTCGCATGCCTGGATAACTTCTAAACATATGAGTGAAGGTTTGCATCATCGTCTCTAAGTCTTCAGGTCGCGTCGGCTCAGCCATCACCCAAACGTACCCGGGACCTATGCGCTGAAAATAATATTTCAATGAGGGTAATTGAATATTGCCATCATCAAACTCTTGAGGATCTGCATGTAAGGCAAGAGATAAGTGCTCTCTAATCTCATCACCTATCTGCTTCATTTCAATGAAGTTATAACCAGGTGGCGCAATCATTCTGCTAAAGGCTTTTGGCTCCTCACCTTCAGGGAGATATTCAGCTGCAGGTAAAAAGAACCATGCAACACCTATTGTGAATATAGGAATAACAGTAAGAATGACTAGTCGATTAAAGAATGTTGAACCAACCCAATAAATGCTTCGTAAAAGCATGCCCCCACTATTAGCAGCTTTAAGTGCTTGTTTTTTCACAGCTCCAAAATGGGCTGATGCAGCAGGTACAACTGCAACCGCATAAAGCATGGATGCCAAAATGGCGGTTGATACTGCAATTGCAATGTCTGAGTACAGTTGCCCGGCTTCTTCCTCAACAAATAGCACAGGAGCAAACACTAGTACTGTAGTCAAACTAGAGGCAAGAACCGCCGTCCAAACATTTTGAATCCCCTCAATAGCTGCCTGCAGACCTTGCAACCCTTTCCTGCGAGCCTGTTCAATACTCTCTAATACAACAATAGTATTGTCGACCGTCATGCCAATGGCGAAAGCAATACCCGCCATCGATATCACATTGATAGTACGATCAAACGCTAATAAACCAATAAATGCAGCAACAGTACAAATGGGCATCCCCATCAGACCGATGAGAGTGACACGGGCAGAACGCATGAATAAAAAAAGAATAAGTGTTGCTAATATGCCGCCAAGTAATAAGTTACGGCTGATATTATCAACTGAAGCTTCAACATAACGTACATCATCACCAATGAGATTTATAGTTAAGCCATTTGACTCTAATTGATTCAGCCGAATATCTTCAACGACCTCAATCATCGATTGTTTAATACTGATTACATTTGAGCCAGACTCACGCCTGACAGCTAAGGTTAAAGCAGGTTCATTATTGACGATAGCAACGCCAGATACCTCATAATGGCCTAGCTTGACCTCAGCCACATCTTCAAGCCTAATATCGGTGTTATTTCCATGGAGAACAATGAGCTGCTTTAATTCTTCAATATCCTTAAAACGTCCCACCGTTCTGATTAAGTAACGACGTTTACCCTCATTTAAATCACCAGCAGAAGTGTCATGATTTCGTTCTCGGATAGCAGTTCTGACATCTGTTAACGATAAACCTCTATTTGCTAGTTTCTCAGGATCGACATGGATTTGGATTTGTCTTTCAGCGCCGCCTCGTAACCTTACACTCGAAACACCTTGAACGCGCTCCATACGCGGGCGCACTTCATCATCGATAAAGTCTGTCACCATGTGCATGTCTAAATTATGTGGATTACCAGCAACAGGCGTGACGGCATAATACATAAATGCATTCTCAGAAAAAGAGCTGCTAATTAAACGTGGCTGATTGACGTTTTCTGGGTACGTTGAAACCTGACTTAATGCATTACTGACCGCAATCATGGTTTCATTGATATCAATACCAAAAGGAAACTCTAGTTGAATGTTCGCTCGAGCTGTTTCTGCCAGAGATTTCATTCTCACTAAATTAGGAACACTACTAAGGTAACGTTCTTGCTCTAAAATAATCTCTTTTTCAATATCTTGTGGCGTTGCACCCGGCCAGCTTGTTATGACACTGATAGTCCGTACATCTAAATCAGGTATCATTTGCACGGGGATACGATAGGCTGCCGAAACCCCTAATACCATTATTATTAAGACAATAACAGTCAGTAACTTTCCATGATTAATCGGTGCTATCAGCATGCTCGTTTAATCTCTGATTTGATTGATGCGGACAGGTTGCTGGTCATATAAAACTTCATTACCTCGAATAACAACCTGATCATCAACATCAATACCTTTCACAATATTAACGCCGTTATCCATAGTCCTTCCAAGCTCAACTTTTCGACGATAGGCTTTGTCATTCTCAATGATAAAAACGCTAACGCTTCCGTCGGGGTTATTCAACAACGCATCTCTCGGAATAAGAAGGTGATTATTCGCACGTTGAACTTCAAATTGAGCTACTGCAGACGTCCCTGGCATAAGAGAAAGCTCACTATTATCTATGGCTACCCTTACTAAAAAAGCCCTTAATTGAGCATCACTTACCGGCACAATAGCTTGAATTTTTCCTGCTATAGACTGGTTCGGGTAGGCGTCAGAAATAACCCTCACAATCGTTTCTTTTTTAAGAGCTGAAAAATGTTCCTGAGGTACATTAACATCAAGCCTAATGTCATTAAGACCAACTAACTCTAGAACAGCTTCTCCTCGGCTTACCCATTCTCCAGCCTCTGTCATTTTATGGCTGATCACACCCGAAAATGGGGCAATGAGTTGATGCCGACGAAGCGTTTCTTCCATTGTTTCTTGTGATGCTTTAATCGCTAAAACTTCAGCTTTTTTTAATTCTAAGTTTGCCTTACGTCTAGCCAACTCATTTTGAGGAATATGTTTATTTGAGATTAAACGTTCAGCTTCTATCACAACTCTCTGTGCCTCATCACGTTCGATCATTGCTTTTGTAACATTAACTTTGATCTGATTAAGCTGCTTCTGAATAATAACCGTATCGAGTTCGAGTAAGACATCGCCCTTTGAGACCTTGCTACCTGAGTCAACACTAACCTCATTAACTAAACCATCAACGCGAGGTGACAACATACTCTGTTTTTTTGCTGTTATTGTTCCAGAAAATACGAAAATTTGATTATTGCCAGATATTTTAGGTTTAACAATATCAACAACTATGTTTTCTTGAGCTTGGACCGTAGATAAAAGTACTGACAGACAAAATAAATACAAGACAAATAGACTACGTTCTGCGTTATAGCGAGTGGTCATAATGAGCAATTCGTCCTTGTAATGTGGAGAGTTCAATCACTTGATATTAATTCAACATCACAAGAAAATGAACACAATTTTGTTATTAGTGTTTTTAAATTAGCGTTAGTTCCAATGTTCAATGAAACAAACCCTATAAAGATGCTCTCCCAGTTAATTCCCTCACCTTTGTTAGGTTTAGACCCTAGGTAGCAAAATATAAAAGCTACTGTAGTATATGACTACTTAGGCTTTTTTATTGAGTAAGATATAGAGGGTAAGACTCAAAATTATGAAGATACCAAAACAAATCCAACCGCTTGTTGATGATGGCTTAGTCGATGAAGTTGTTCGACGATTAATGAGTGGTAAAGAAGCCGATGTCTATGTCGTAAGATGCGGTACAGAAATACGCTGTGCCAAAGTCTATAAAGATGCAGTCAAGCGTAGCTTCAAAAAAGCCGTCCAATATCAAGAAGGTCGAAAAGTTCGTAATAGCCGACGAGGCCGTGCCATGGAAAAAGGATCTAAATTTGGCCGTAAGCAACAAGAAGAAACATGGCAAAATGCCGAAGTAGATGCGCTATACCTACTCGCAGGGGCGGGGGTCCGAGTCCCTCAACCTTATGATTGCCTTAATGGCGTGCTATTGATGGAATTGATCACCGATGAAGATGGTCAAGTTGCTCCTCGTCTTAATGATATAACGATGACAGCCGAGCAAGCCGTAGAAGACCACCTAATCGTAATGCATTCGGTGATGAAAATGCTCTGTGCTGGAATTGTACATGGTGACTTATCAGAATTTAATGTTCTCGTCGATCAAAATGGCCCAGTCATCATTGATCTACCTCAGGCTGTAAATGCCGCCGCGAATAATAATGCCCAATCAATGTTAGAGCGCGATGTGCAGAATATGACGCGATACTATGCCCAATATGCCCCAGAATTACTCAATAGTCGCTACGGCAAAGAAATATGGTCGCTGTTTGAGAATGGTCAATTACAAGCAGATACTAAGTTAACAGGTTATTTTAAAGAAGATACGCAAGCAGCGGATGTCGACGGTGTGATGCTTGAAATCAAGTCAATCCTTGCTGAAGAAGAAGCGCGACTACAACGTTTACGTGAGAATGATGATTGACAGGCTTGGGCTTTTTTATGACCTAGCTGAGTTCGTTCTTGGTTAAAGCTAAAGGCTAAAACTTCCCTGATACTTTTGAGCGAAATCAACGCAAATACTTTGAAATTTGATAAGGATTTCAATACTCAACATCTTCATTAAGATGTCAGAACCACTTAAGAATATCCATTATTAATCATCAACTTTTCCCCATTTAAAAACTCAAAGATATGATTAACGCTTATTAGGATTAACTAATATTAGGTTATAATTACAAAATAAGTACTTGTTTTTTTACTATGGTTACGCATCCAAGCATGCTTGAATACCAAATAAAAACTCATGATAATGAAGATAAAACCGATATATTATTCAACAGCTTTTTTGAGGAATCCTAATAATGCAATTGATCAATAACCTTCCTATCGGCAGAAAAATTTTTACTATTGTAATTATTCTGGGGTTAACACAGATCATCATCTCCACATTTGCCATTTTCAAAATGAATGATATTGCGTCTGAATTTAATGTTCTGAATGATATTGCGATGCCACTTGAAAAGCTTGTTGCCACGACAAGTAAACTCCAACTTCAAAAAGAAGCTCGACTTGAGAGAATACAACGTGCAGCCAAGTCTGGTGCAAGGCGAAAAATAATTAAAGAACATATACAGGCATTGACAGATATAACTGCACTGAATGAGCTGGCCTTAAAAGATAGTCTTGCTATTTTAGATACTGCAGAAGCGCAGCCTCTTCAAGATGATCTTCGTCAAGATATTATGACTTTGAAGGAATACACAGGGCAAGTTATGCTCAAGCAAAGCGATTATCAGGCTTATGTTGACGGCGTTGTTAAAGTAATTAAGCGTGGTGGTAGTATGGCTGGTGGTGGTTATTTATCTGATGAAGAACAAGCCAAGTTAGAGCAAATAGGGGCGAGCTTGTTTGCGGACTTGGAAACTATGCAAGTAAGTCTCGATCACATTACTCAGCGTACAGTTGAAAATGCCAAAAATGTTCAGAATGCGAGCTTATTTAGCCTGATCGCTATATCGATTGCTTCACTGTTAATTGGCGTACTTATCTCTCAAATAATTATTAAAGCCATTGTTTCACCGATAAAAGAAGTAATGAATACCTTAAACAGCATGGCCCAAAATAATGATCTAACTAAACGTATGAACTTTATAAGTGAAGACGAAGTGGGAGCAATGGGTAAAACATTCAATAATTTTGTTGAAAAGCTACAAGGTTTAGTTTCAGGTATCGCTGATTCTTCAGAGCAGCTATCTACCTCCGCTGAAGAGACATCGGTAGTCAGTGTTTCAACTAATAACAATATTGCTCAACAAAAAAATGACACCATTCAAGTAGCTTCTGCAATCACACAAATGACAGCTACCGTTCAAGAAGTAGCCATCAGTGCAGAAAAGGCCTCTTCCGCAGCATTACAGGGCGATAAAGACTCTAAAATGGGCCGTAAGGCTGTAGAAGACATTGTTAACTCTATCAATGATCTGTCAGCTGAAATAAACACTTCAACTGAAGTTATTAGAAATCTAAAATCTGATAGCGAAAACATCGGTACAGTTCTTGATGTTATAAAAAGTATTGCCGAACAAACTAACTTGCTCGCACTGAATGCAGCTATTGAGGCTGCAAGAGCAGGCGAGCAAGGACGAGGCTTTGCAGTAGTTGCAGATGAAGTACGCTCTCTAGCCCAAAAAACTCAAGATTCCACACATGAAATCGAGTCGTTAATTTCAGCCTTACAAAAAGGTTCTGATGATGCGGTGAAATCTATGGGGCAAAATAAAAGCAGTATTGAGGGTCTAGTGAATAAAGCAGTCAATGCAACCGACTCACTGAATGCAATTACATTATCTGTCAGCTCCATTACAGAGATGAATACGCTCATTGCAACATCGGCTGAACAACAAAGCCAAGTGGTAAATGAAATCAATAATAATGTACTTAATATTCAACAGGTGTCTGAAAGTACTGCTGACGGCTCAGAACAAGTATCTCGAGCTAGCCAGGAAATAGCAGGACTCAGTGAGAAATTACAAACAATGGTGAGTCAATTTAAGGTTAAATAATACCTTCCTTTATAAATTACTATATGTAAAGCCTCCATACAAAAGGAGGCTTTTTTAGTTATTTTTTGATTGCTTATCACTATACATCGCTTCATCAGCAATAGAAATCAGCCCATCTAAATCCTTAGCATCAGAAGGATAAACAGCACCACCAATACTCACAGATAACAGCACTGTTTTGCCATCAATATGGATTGGTTCAGCAATGGTCTTCCTTATCTTTTCAGCTAATATTTGATAAGAATGGCCTTGCTCTAAGCTGCCCATTAAAACAACAAATTCATCACCACCGACACGCGCAACAATGTCAGTCTCTCGTACTGAACTCTTCAGACGGTTTGCAACTTCTTGTAAAACACTATCACCGAGACTATGACCATGCAGATCGTTAACTGGTTTGAATCCATCTAGGTCTAAGAATAATAAGGCTAGTTTTTGATCATGACGATTAGCTAATGCCGATGTATAAGAAAACTCTTGTTGTAGTCGAATTCTATTCGGTAAGGCTGTCAATAAATCATGTTCCGCATGATGCTTTAGCTGTAAAGTTTGTTCTCTTTCAGCAGTGATATCGGTAAACATCGCTACATAATGTACTTTTTTACCAACAGAATGCATAAGCCGTTTAATAGTGAGTTTAGCTAAGTAAAGGTGCCCTTGCTTATGTCTGTTATATAGCTCACCATTCCAGCTTCCACTCTTCTCAAACTCTCGCCGCATTCTCGCGTAAAAAGACCTATCGTGGCTACCTGAACGAAGAATATTTGGGTTTTTCCCCATAACATCTTCTTCGCTATAGCCTGTAATTTGTGTAAAAGCCTTATTCACGCGAATTATTTGGTTATTTTCATCACAGATAGCCACACCCTGTGTAGAATGCTGACACACACTATCCCCTAAATCTTTGTATAACTCTTGCTCGATACGATCACTAATGTCAATCGCTGTAGCTAGATAAGAACATTGTCCTGACTGCTCGATTTGTTCTACTGTTACTTCCACCGGATAGGAAGTATCATCAAAGCGTTGGTGCCATCCTTGGTAGACTAAGTGCTTACTATCACTTTTAGACAACTTTTCTAAAGAGTCTAATAATTGCGCTTTACTTTCTTCAGTTTGAAGATCAACTAAACTCAATCCTTGCCAACTTTTACCCTCTATACCCAGATTTCTTCGAGCGGATAGGTTCAAAAATTCTAACTGTAAATTATCTTGGTTACAGATATAAGCTTCCGTTTTGCTCTTAATTAAGGCTTGAGATAATGTTCGCTGCTGCTTAAGGGTATAAGCAAGCCCCATCGTTCCTGCGCTAACCACAAAAATATACTGAAACAAGAGATCGATATTTTTCTCTATAAACGCTATTCCATCAAAAAAATAGCCTTGGTGGTGAACAAACCCCCACACCCCAGCAGAAAAGAACAACATAATTATCAATGCTAGCGATTGATGATTAAATCGAATGATAGTCCATATAACGGCGCCCAAGGCCAGATGAGAATAATTACTGACTACTGCTCCACCAAATAAATTGAAACCAGCAAAAACGGTTACAGATATATAACTCACCGCTAACATCAACAGCCCGAACTCCAACTTACGATCTTTTACTAATGAATGAAAAGAAGTTTGAATCAGCATTAGTAATAAAGGGCCAAGCAGAACAACGCCAATCACATTTCCGTTCCACCAATTGATCATCACGGTTAAGAACTCATCCATACTAATATAATCATGAGTAAATAGAGTAATAGCACCTATAAGAGCACTCACAATTGCTCCCACCATTCCAGCAGCAATTAAATATAAATAGTCTTCGTAATGATCGAGCTTTTTAGAAAAAGGAAGTTTCTTAAGAATAAGTAATGCAACTAGCGGTTCTAACGTATTTGCGACTGCAAACAACAAAGAAATATCGAGGTTATTACCTATATATAAACTATCGGCTACACCAGCAATATAGATCCCAATTAATACTCTTGGACCGGTGGCTAAAATTGCTGCAATGGCTAAGCCGGAGGGTAACCATATTAATGTGGCACTCCCCCCCGCAATGGTAGAAAAGTTGAATGATATGAGTGCAAAGAAAAAGTACAACAGCGAAATCATCGCTGGCATCCTGACTTTAGATAACATCAGTTATCTCTATCAAGATTAATCAGAACTAAATCACTGAGCCAGTGTGTTAATGATTCGAAATCATGAAGTTTAGCTTGCGTAGCTTGATTACTAATTAAAGCCTTGGCAATGTCACTCACCCTACATCGTTTATTTCTCGCCATTTTTCGTAATAAGTCATACGATTCTTGTACTGATAACCCACTCAGTGAAAATACAATTCCAGTTGCAATGCCAATATCACGATTTGTTCCAAACTTTTGATTTAAGTCGAGTAATCTTTGGCTAACTCTTCGCCTCTCTTGGTGAAGTAATAATCCTACCTCTACCTTTAGACCAATATCTCTTGGGCTCGGTTTTTCAATAAAATATCCCACAGCTTCATAAACAAAAGGGTTGGCATTGTTGAAAGGGAAGTCTGTAGAAAAATCATAGACAATAAAGGGTTCCGAGTAACCGGCCACACTATCCGCATCAAAATTTTCCAGCAAGGACAAACTTATAATTGAAATATCAGTTGAGCTTGATTTTGATAGGAATTCTTTACAATCATCGTAGGCTTGAATCTTATAGCCCTGCTCATTTAGAACTGACTGATGACAAACAAAATCATCAGAGTGATCTCCATAGATCGAAACTGTTAGTGGAGAGTAGCGTTTCGTGTTCACATTTATTCCCTGTCGTAACGAACGAATCCTAAAACTGAAACAGGGCGTGGGTTCCAAGTTAATGCAAACTATATCACAAAACCTTAAAAAATCCAGATAGCAGATAATATTTAAGGATATATACCCGTCTTTTCTGGGACAAACATCCTTGTTTTGATAAACATATGAAAATGACTCGTCATCCTCTTTTCCGTAAATTAAACATTAAAATATTTATCCATTGCAACATTGAAATTTTACAACTTTGTTTCACTTGAAAATAATGACCTGTTTGCGTTCTGAATAATCTCTGCCACGACAGGGTTTTTAATTTTCTTTTCAACAGAGATAACATAAAAAGATTCCTGTATTTCATCAACCCTACCGATTGCTTTTACATTATGTTTTTGTTCAACTTCTTGCTCAATTACACTTGGTGCAACAAAGATGCCCACACCCTCTTGGCCGAATGCTTTCATCAAAGCACTATCATCAAATTCAGCAATTACTCTAGGCTGCAGATGATATTTTGTAAGCCACTGGTCAATATGTGAACGTAATTGATTACCACTGTTGGGTAGAAGCATAGGAGCATTATTCAGGCATTCAGGAAAGTTACCTGATAACTGATTCTGTAGCTGCTTACTTGCAAAAAAGCTGACTGAAGATTGTCCTAATTTATGGCTATACCCCCTCGTACTGACGCTTTCAGGAATTGCTCGCTCTGCAATCACCAAATCGAGTCTATGTAACGTTAAGTCAGCTAATAATGTATCTAAATCAGCTTCTCGACAAATCATTCGAATATCATTACTTGATTTCAATGCCGGCAAGAGAATTTGATGTGCAATTGATTTTGGCACCAAATCGACAAGGCCGACTTTCAGTAATTCTGGGCGGTAACTAGGCAAACTTCTCATCATCTGCTCTAACTCGTTACCTAATGAAAATATTTCGTCAGCATAACTTAAAACTTGCTGACCAATGTCAGACAGCTCTAATGTCCGGCCAACCTTATTAAATAATTTGACCCCGTAATAATCCTCTAACAGGCTCAACTGACCACTGATTGTTTGTGGTGTCAGATTGAGCTGATCACTCGCTTGTTTAATCCCGCCCTCTTTGGCTACCGACCAAAAATAGTGTAGATGTTTATAATTCATACTTAATAAATACCTCGATATTTTCGAACTATATACATAAAAAATTCGAATTTTACATATAGTCTAATTCTTTTATTATGCAAACGTACAAATTTTCTAACGAGGAGCACATTATGCAAATTGATATTCAAGCACGATCATTTACGCTAACAAACGCTTTGAAAATTTATGCAGAAGAGAAATTAAAGTCTTCTTTCTCTCGCTGCCAAGATCACCTCAACAGAATTGTGGTTCGTCTGTCAGATATAAATGGACCTCGTGGCGGTGAAGATAAGCTATGCCATATCCACGTTGTTTTACCTGGTATTTCAGATGTCATCATTGAAGATACCGAACAAGACATGTATGCCGCTATCGATAGGGCGATTGATCGTGCCGGGAATGCAGTAGAAAGAAAAGTAGATCGCCAACAATCAGCACTTAGACATCAACGACCGTTAAGAAATTATCTAAGTGCTTAACTAGTTATTTAAAGGAGTAACACAATGAGTATTTCAAAATCGATTGCTGCCGAACAGCAGCAAATGAGAACATTAGCAACTAACAAAGTCATTCGTAACACATATATGTTGTTATCAATGACCTTGTTGTTTAGTGCCCTAACAGCTGGTATTTCAATGGTATTAAACTTGCCTCACCCGGGGATATTACTGACCCTTGGCGGCTATTTTGGTTTACTCTTTTTAACATCTAAGTATCGTGACAGCTCAACGGGACTCGCCTTTGTATTTGCCCTAACAGGTTTCATGGGCTACACATTAGGTCCAATGCTAAATAGCTACTTGTCTCTGCCTAATGGCGGGCAAATAGTAATGAATGCTATGGGTATAACCGGAGCACTCTTCATTGGTCTATCGATGTATGCGCTAAATACTCGTAAAGATTTCAGCTTTATGGGGGGCTTCTTAATGGTAGGTATTTTAGTTGGATTTGTTGCAGGTTTAGCAGCAATATTCTTCGAAATGCCTGGGTTATCGCTTGCCGTATCAGCAATGTTCGTCTTATTAATGGCTGGATTAATCTTGTATGAAACAAGCAATATCATTCAAGGTGGAGAAACAAACTACATAATGGCAACAGTGACGTTATATGTGTCTATCTTCAACTTGTTTACTAGCTTATTACATCTACTCGGAGCAATGAGTAGTGATGACTAGGGCGTTGCAAAGTTTTTAAACACCATAAATAAAAAGGCCCAGTTATAATTTAACTGGGCCTTTTTTTGATTCTATTCCAAATCAGTTATTAATCTCACCAATATCTAACTCAACGAAATACTGTCAGCTCAGATCCCCTAATTTCACGATCTGAGCTTTCAGAATTAAGCTATTTTATTTGATGAATAACATTTCCTGATACTTAGGCAATGGCCACATTTCATCAGCAACTTCGGCTTCTAACGTATCAGCATGAGAACGGATTTCATTCATCAAGCTAAGTAGCTCATTAGCACAGTGCTGAAGATGCGCTTCAGTAGAATCAAAGTTGTGTTGCTCTAATGCTTCACTCAACTTAGTAACACCCGCCATCATCAAGTTAGATTCAGTAGCCACTTTCCTTGCAACAGAACTATCCAACTCAACACCCATTTCAGCCATGCTTGAGCTAGTAATAGATAACTCAGACAAATATCTCATTGCTGCTGGGTAGATAATTGTCTTAGCCATATCAATCACGAGCTTAGCTTCAACTTCAATTGATAAAACATATTGTTCTGCATAGACTTCGAAACGGCTCTCAAGCTCAACAGGTGACAATACACCAGTGCTTTCAAATAACTCGATAACTGAGGCTTCTTTAAGTGCTGGTAACGCATCTGCAGTTGTTGGAATGTTTTTAAGGCCGCGACCTTCGACAGCTTCTGTATGCCATTCAGAAGAATAACCATCACCACCGAAAACAACATTACCGTGTAGTTCCATCAACTCTTTCAAGACAACTAAAACTGCATCAGGTTGAGGTGTACCTTTCCCTAACTCTGCTTCTAGTTTTTCAGCAATCCAAGATAATGAATCAGCCAACATTGTGTTCATAGCGACCAATGGGCCAGAAACAGATTGTGATGAACCTACTGCACGGAATTCAAAACGGTTACCTGTAAATGCGAATGGAGAAGTACGATTACGATCACCAGGATCACGTTCGAAGTTTAAAATTTGAGATAAACCTAGGTCCATCTCGCCACCACCTACTGATGATGTAATTTTACCTTCTTGGATATCCTTAAAGACCTTCTCAAGCTGATCACCCAAGTAAACAGACAAGATTGCAGGAGGCGCTTCGTTAGCGCCTAAACGATGATCGTTGGCAGCAGAAGCAATTGCTGCGCGTAATAATGGGCCAAATTTATGCACACCACGAATCACGGCGCCACAGAATAATAAGAAGTTTAAATTATCATGAGGTGTATTACCTGGATCTAATAAGTTACCTTGTGTTGAGTTACCAACAGACCAGTTAACGTGTTTACCTGAACCATTGATTCCAGCAAATGGTTTTTCATGAAGCAAACAAAGGAAACCATGCTTCTTCGCTGTACTCTTCATTAAAGTCATCATTAATTGCTGATGATCTGCCGCCACATTAGCTGCTTCGTAATAAGGTGCAATTTCAAACTGACCTGGCGCAACTTCGTTATGATGTGTTTTAGCGGGAATCCCTAATTTATAAAGCTGATCTTCGAAATCTTGCATAAAGACCTGAACACGAGCAGGGATAGCACCGAAATAATGGTCATCAAATTCTTGACCTTTAGCTGATGCAGCACCAAATAATGTTCGGCCAGCTAGTAACAGATCGGGACGAGCATTAGCAAAATTACTATCAACTAAGAAATATTCTTGTTCAGCACCACAACTTGAATTTAAAGTCGAGACTTCTGTTTCGCCCATTAAAGTAAGTACTTTCTTAGCTGCTTTATCCATTGCCGCATTTGAGCGTAATAATGGAATTTTCTTATCAAGCGCTTCCCCCGTCCATGACATGAATACGCTAGGAATCATCAATGTTGAACCATTGTCTGTTTCCATAATATAAACAGGGCTAGTTGGATCCCATGCAGTATAACCACGTGCTGCATTGGTCATACGCAAACTACCATTAGGGAAGGACGAACCATCAGGTTCACCTTTGATCAGTAAGCTGCCACTAAATTCTGTAATGGCGCTACCATCTGAGTTGGTCACAATAAAACCATCATGTTTTTCAGCGGTGATATTGGTCATTGGGTAGAAAATATGTGAGAAGAACTTAACACCTTTAGATAAGGCCCACTCTTTCATTGCTGCAGCAACAATCTCTGCAGTCGTTGCATCAAGCGGAGCACCCGTTTGAATCGTTTTCTTGATTGATTTAAATGCAGCTTTAGATAAAGATTGTTCCATTGTAGCTAAGCTAAATACATTACTGGCCCAAATTTTATCTAATGGCTCAGGTGTTGATACGGCTGTCGCTTCACGGTTTGTAATTTGGTAAATCGCTTGAACGCGAGATTCATTGCCACTCATTTTCTTTCCTTCATCTGTAATAAGTTACCTAACTCTATAAAAATAGCTAAATCATGGGCTGCTTTAACGTGAAAGAAAAGAAGTGATCGTCATTTCCACTTTAGCCTCACCATGATGAGTACGCTCAGGATATTTCTAGGTATGAATGAAACATCTTAAAATATGGAAGCAATAATGAGACCAGCTATAAAATCAGTATTAATAAACAGATTTAACCAATATAATCAAGGCATTATCACTCTATGTGAAATCACCATAGAGTAAAA
>CALCCU010000122.1 GCA_937900515.1 uncultured Gammaproteobacteria bacterium
CGCCAAAAATTCATCCCAAAAACTTTTTTAGTCTCAGCAAAAAGAGCGATTATTCATCAACGTTTTGTTACTCAATATTCTGGATCTGTTCACGCATTTGTTCAATTAATACTTTTAAATCTACCGAGTTTCTTGTTGTATCTGTACTAATCGACTTGGAACCTAATGTATTCGCTTCTCTATTTAATTCTTGCATTAAAAAATCTAAACGACGACCCACAGGTTCATCACGTTGCAATACATTGCTAACTTCTACAATATGACTTTCTAGTCGATCCAGTTCTTCGGCCACATCACTTTTTTGTGCCAAAACCACCATTTCTTGTTCTAAACGTTCAGGATCTAAGTTGATTTGCATATCAGCTACTTTATCAGCCAAACGAGTTCGTTGTTGCTCTAAAATATCAGGCATCACTTTACGCGTTTCTTTAGCAATCACATCAATGTCATTACAGCGCTGCTCAATCATCTGTTTCAGGGCCGCACCTTCTGTTTCACGCGTTAAAATCAACTCGTCAATCGCGTGCTGTAAACTTGTCATAACCGATTTATTGAGTGCTTCTTGATCTAAACTTTCGGCTTGTAGGACATTAGGCCATTGCAATACTTTGAGCATATCGACTGGTGCTGGACGAGAAGTAAATGAAGCGAGTTCATCACAATGGTTAATTACGGATTTAGCTAGGTCATGATCAATATTAATTGAGGCTTGTTGGCTTTGAGGTGTTTTGTAGCGCAAGCTAGCATCGACCTTTCCTCGTGCTAATTTATCTGAAAATAGTTTTCTTATTTTCATTTCTAAAGGACGAAACTGTTCATCTAGACGTAACGAAGTTTCTAAATAACGATGATTAACGCTTCTAATTTCCCAACTAAAATCCCCTTGTTCTGTCTGCTCTTCTTTGCGAGCAAATGCCGTCATGCTTCGAATCACGATCATTCCTTAAAATATAAAACAACTATATTAGCATCAGGAATAGCATTTAAGCAACGTATAATGTCTAAATTATTTTGCATTTTTAAGGAAGTCACCATGCGCCCAAGCGGTCGTCAAACAAATGAACTACGCCAAGTCACTATCACACGTAATTACACTAAGCATGCGGAAGGTTCAGTCTTAATCGAAATGGGCGATACCAAAGTTTTATGTACCGCTTCTGTTGAAGAGCGTATTCCACACTTTCTTCGAGGTAAAGGCGAAGGTTGGGTAACAGCTGAATATGGTATGTTGCCTCGCTCAACTGGCTCACGTATGGCCCGAGAAGCCGCTCGAGGCAAGCAAAGTGGTCGAACTCAGGAAATCCAACGTTTAATTGGCCGTGCTTTACGTGCATCTATTGATTTAAAAGCTTTAGGTGAACGCAGTATTACGATTGATTGTGACGTACTTCAGGCTGATGGTGGCACACGTACAGCGTCAATTACAGGTGCTTATATTGCTTTGCAAGATGCGATTAATTCATTAATAGAAAAGAAAAAAATAAAGAAAAACCCATTATTAGGTCAAGTTGCAGCTATTTCTGTTGGCATCTATAACGGCGTACCAGTTTTAGATCTTGATTATGCTGAAGATTCAAATGCTGAAACAGATATGAATGTGGTTATGAATGAAGCTGGTGCCTATATTGAAGTTCAAGGTACAGCTGAAGGCCATGCATTTCAACCAGATGAATTAACTGCAATGCTGGCCTTAGCGGGTGAAGGTATTGCTGACTTAGTCATTAAACAACGTGAAGCATTAGAAAGTAATTAAAAGGTAAAACAACAATGAATAAAGTGGTTCTCGCTAGTGGCAATAAAGGTAAATTACGTGAATTTTCTGAGCTGTTTGCACCATTGGATATTGAAGTTGTTCCTCAATCTGATTTTAATGTCCCTGAGGCAGAAGAAACTGGACTCACTTTTGCTGAAAATGCGATCATTAAAGCCCGTAATGCTGCTGCGCATACCGGCTTGCCTGCTATTGCAGATGATTCCGGTATCGAAGTCGATTACTTATTAGGCGCTCCAGGCATCTATTCTGCCCGATATTCAGGAGAGAATGCGACTGATGAAGCTAATCTGCACGCTTTATTAGAAGCACTTACCGGTGTGCCCGATAATGAACGAGTTGCTCGTTACCAATGTCTACTCGTTATGATGCGCCATTCTAAAGATCCTACTCCGCTTATTTGCCAAGCAGATTGGCAAGGTCATATCTTAAGTGAACCTAGGGGGAATGGAGGCTTTGGCTATGATCCTATTTTCTGGGTAGCTGAACACAAATGTAGCGCAGCGGAGTTAACTGCTGAACAAAAACATGCAATCAGCCATCGAGGTAAAGCCATTAGGCAATTTATAAAGGTATTTAAAAATGAAACTACTTAAAACAATTTTTCTTATTATTGGCTTATGTTTGAACACATTCGCCTACTCTGATACTAAAATAGCTGTACCCGATTTTGAATTATTAGATCTCACTCTACAGTTATCTGATCCTGCCAAAGTTGCAGAAATAAATGCGCAAGAACAAGAAAAGCTGAAAATGATCGAAGGTATTCTCAGAAATGGCATCAGTAACACTGACGGATTTTCTTTAGTTGAGATCACTACTGAACAGCGTAATACAGCAGATAAAAGTGCTGGTTATTTATTTGATTGTGCAGCCTGTGCTGCTGAGTTAGGTCGTAATCATGATGCTGACTATATTGTGATTGGTCGCCATCATAAACCTACATACCTATTTTCTTACATTATCACGCGTATATTTGATACAAAAACTAACTCTCTCGTAAAAGAATTTAGAAGTGAAGTCAAAGGCGATCCTAATAGAGCAATCCCTGGTGCGGTTGTAAACCTACTCAAAAAAATTGATAAGACACTTCCTCACTAAATGAAGTTATTGCTTATTTCTTGGTTGTTATTTATAACAGCATGCACACCACAGGCTGCCTCACAACAAGCAATCACACCTATTCGTAATATAAGTGCACTTCATGATCTTACCGAAAATGTTAATAAACCATTTATAGTTCACCCTATACCTAATAACTACTCTATTTGTTATGGTCATAGCTGTAATAAAATTGGGTTTGTTTCATTGTCAGAACAAGAATGGCACAGTATTACGACGTTATTTTCACCCATAGCAAGCAGTGCAGAATTAGAACGTGAGCAAATTAAAACTGCTATTGCACGACTCGAAACCTATACAGGTCAATACACGGGCACGAGTAATGATCTCGCAGAGAATGCTATTTCTGGTGGACTAAGTAACGCGTTAGACTGTATTGATGAAGCCACCAACTCAACAGTCTATTTACGTATGTTACAAAACGCGCGGCTCCTTCATTTCCACACACAATCACACCGCTTATCTCGTGGAGGCCTCGTACGTCCCCACAACACAGCCTCTATTATCGAAACTGCATCAAACACCCGTTATGCTGTTGACTCCTGGTTTGGTAATAACGGTGAACAACCGGCTATCATCCCGTTAACATTATGGAAGTCGGGCTGGAAACCTAAAAAGAATTAATCATGCTAAATTTCACATCTCTGCCTCCACTCAGCTTATACATCCATGTGCCATGGTGTGTACGTAAATGCCCTTATTGTGATTTCAACTCACACAAATCACCAGATGAATTACCTGAGCAGGACTATATTGATGCCTTAATTCGAGATCTTGAACAGGAGTTACCTTCTGTCTGGGGACGAACAATTCAAACTATATTTATCGGCGGAGGGACGCCAAGCTTATTTTCTGCTAAAGCCTATGAACGCTTATTTTCATCACTTCGCGCCTTATTACCTTTTAGTCCTCAAATTGAAATAACACTTGAAGCGAATCCAGGTACCTTTGAAGCACAACGTTTCGCAGACTATCGTGATTTAGGCATTAATCGTTTATCTATTGGCGTGCAAAGTTTTAATGATCAATCTCTAACCGCACTAGGCAGAATTCATGATAGTAAACAAGCAATTAAAGCCATTGAAACAGCTCATAAAGTCGGATTTGATAACTTTAACTTGGATCTGATGTTTGGCCTTCCCCATCAAACTGAGCAGACAGCGCGTGTGGATATTGAAACAGCAATTAGCCTAAGTCCAAGCCATATTTCTTACTATCAATTAACGCTTGAGCCGAATACTTTATTCTATCAACAGCCTCCTCAATTGCCTGATGAAGATCCTATTATCGATTGGCAAATTGATAACCAACAGCGTTTGGCTGAAGCAGGTTATCGACAATACGAGGTTTCAGCATACGCAAAAGACGATCAGCGTTGCCAGCATAACCTTAACTATTGGCAGTTTGGTGATTATCTAGGGATTGGTGCAGGTGCGCATGGAAAAATCAGTGATGCAGCAACACAGACTGTCACTCGTAGATCTAAACAAAAACAGCCTCAGGCTTATATTGAACATTCAGCTAAGTCTACCGTTGTTCTATGCGAGGAAAAAATTTCTCGTCATGATATTAGCTTTGAATTTATGTTAAATGCTTTACGCTTAACTGATGGCTTTCCAACAGCATTATTTTACCAACATGCAGGCATACCAATTTCACATATCGACTCAGCATTAAAGATAGCTGAGCAAGATGGACTGCTAACTCGAGATATTCACCTCATCCGTCCGACAGAAAAAGGTCAGCGTTACCTGAATAGTTTAATTGAGCTATTCCTCCCACAATAGTATGCTATCGGTATGGATAATAGGAGCAAGACATGATTAAAGCCGCTTTTTTTGCAGCAACTGTTTTATTGGCAACTGCCACAATCTCACATGCTGATGTTATTTCAATCATTGATGCTGACGATATACCTAACTCACCACAAGGTGTTGTTCGCCCAAAAAATGGCATGTCAATGGCTCAAGTCGAGCAACAATTTGGCCCTGCAGAACAAATTAGTTCGCCAGTCGGTGAGCCACCAATCACAGTATGGACTTACTCAACTTTTAGAGTTTATTTTGAGCATAATGCAGTAATACATTCAGTTTTACCGCAACAATAATGCAAGTACTGTCGGTCAATGTTTCATTGCCTGTTACCGTTGAGTACAATGGTAAAAATATCTCTACGAGCATTTTCAAAAAGCCTATTGAGGGTGCAGTAGCACTGTCAGAACTTAAGCTCAAAGGTGATCAGCAAGTCGATCTAGAAAATCATGGCGGCGGGCATAAAGCCGTTTATGCCTTCTCAGCCAATGAATATGACTACTGGCAACAAACGCTCGAAAAACCTTCCTTGCACTTCGGTCAATTCGGTGAAAACTTAACTATTAGTAATTTAGATGAAGCACAGTTATGTATTGGTGATCGCTTACAAATTAATAACTGTATTTTAGAAGTGACACAACCACGTGTACCGTGTTTCAAATTAGGTATCGCACTAGAAAATAAACTGATGCCTAAATTGTTTATTGCACATGCCTCTACCGGTATCTATTTCAAAGTGATACAAACGGGCTCTTTAAGTGCAGGAGATAAAGTTCAAGTCTGCTACCAACATCCGAGTAAGCTTTCCGTAAAGACATTATTTCAAGCTTACTTTGATCCAGAATTTATTGATGCAAAAAAAGTAATGCAGCAAGCAAGCAAGGTAAAAGCTCTATCAGATGAGTGGCGTGAAAAAGTGCTAAAGAGATTGGCCTAGAACTTATTCTTCGCCTAAATATTTTCTACGCGCCCACTTTGGTAAAGTACCAACGCGCGCATGATGTAATGAATCTGATTCAATAATAATTAAAACAAGTACAGTCACTAAGGTCGGCAATAAACCTAAACCACCTATCAGTCCGTATACCATCTCCTTCATCATGCCTAAGTGCTGATTAGCTAGCCAACCAAACACCGCAACAGACAACATTAATGTCAGCACACTTGCAAATAACTTACTCCAACGACGAGCAATCTGCCAATGAATATAAATGAACTCACCCTGCTCGCGTTTAACCTTACCTGAACGATAAAAGGTATACGCTAGTGTTAGCACTGAAAATAACGGTACAAGTGGAAAGAATGGTAGTCCTTGAGCACCAAATGTTGAAATCCCAGCAAATAACAAAATATGGTTCATGATCAAATTACTAAGAAAAATATCATGAGGTAATTTTGCTGCTTTTATTTCTTGCTCACTGGGTTCTTTCATTTGAATTCCTAATTGATTACTCGTGATACCCAACAAATGGATATCACAAGCAACGAGGCAATTTAGTCAGCCATATTACTCAAAATAGCATCACGTACTGCATCTAGAGTCGCATCTACAGTAACAAGCGGTGATGTACTTTGTTGGATCGCAGTATCAGGATCTTTCAAACCATGACCCGTTAATGTACAGACAATTTTACTTCCTTCAGGGATCTTGCCTGAATTAATATCGTTAATTGCACCTGCAAGCGAGGTTGCTGATGCAGGCTCACAGAAGATACCTTCATGTTCAGCCAACATTTTTTGTGCTGTTAGAATTTCTTTATCAGTGCACTCATCAAACCAGCCTTTTGAGTCTTCTTGTAACTTCCAGGCTTTATCCCAACTTTGAGGGTGACCGATTCTAATTGCTGTTGCTACTGTTTCAGGATTATCAACCATATGGCCACGCATAAACGGTGCACTACCTTCAGCTTGATAACCAATCATTTTCGGACGAGTACCAACGATACCATCTTCAAAGTATTGCGTGTAGCCCATCCAGTGTGCAGTGATATTACCGGCGTTACCGACTGGTAAACAATGGAAATCAGGCGCACAAGATAGTTCTTCAACAATCTCAAATGCAGCTGTTTTTTGACCTTCAAGACGGTATGGGTTAATTGAGTTAACGATCGTCACAGGTGCGTGCTCAGCAACATCTTTAACTAATTGCATACCTTCATCAAAGTTACCTTTGATTTGAATAACCGTCGCACCATGCATCATTGCTTGTGCTAATTTACCTAATGCAATTTTTCCATCAGGAATCAATACAAATGCAGCAATACCTGCACGAGCGGCGTAAGCAGCAGCTGCTGCTGATGTATTACCTGTTGAAGCACAGATAATCGCTTTACTACCCTCTTCAACTGCTTTGGTAACCGCCATTGTCATACCACGGTCTTTGAATGAACCTGTTGGATTCAAACCTTCGTATTTAACGTAAATTTCAACATCTTTACCTAATAACTTAGGGATGTTATTCAACTTCAATAAAGGTGTATTACCTTCACCTAGGCTGATTAATCTTGTGTCATCATTTACCGGTAAACGGTCACGGTAACGTTCAATTAGGCCTGTATAACGTGGGCGAAATGGCATGATTAGTCCTCTTTAAATATTTAATTTAGTTAATACTAAGATTAACCAAGTGATTCCATGCGAATACGCATAACAGAATCATTAACTGATTGTAATGCTTCGATTTTCTCTATCGCAGCATTCATATTCTTTTCTGCAACCTCATGCGTCAACATGATAACAGGCACAATACCGCCTTGCTGTTCAGGTTCTTTCTGTAAAAGCGCTTCAATGCTAATATCTTGCTCACTCAAAATACGCGTAATATCAGCAAGCACACCTAACTTATCTTCAGTATGAATGCGTAGATAATATGAAGTAACTACTTCTGAGATTGGTAAAATGGGTGTATCTATCAAAGCATCTGGCTGGAATGCTAAATGAGGTACACGGTTTTCAGGAGCAGTCGTCAATGAACGTGCAATATCGATGATATCAGCCACAACGGCAGAGGCTGTCGCATCAGAACCCGCTCCAGCGCCATAATACAATGTAGGACCAACGGCATCACCTTGTACTAAGACCGCATTCATTACGCCATCAACATTTGCAATTAAACGACGATGCGGAATCATCGTTGGGTGAACACGTAACTCAACACCTTCCTCAGTCTTTTTAGCAATACCAAGATGCTTAATTCTATAACCTAACTCAGCGGCGAATTTGACGTCATCTTGTGAAACCTGGCTAATACCTTCGGTATAAGCTTTATCGAACTGTAGAGGAATACCAAAAGCGATTGAAGCCATAATAGTCAGCTTGTGAGCAGCATCGATCCCTTCAACATCAAAAGTAGGATCAGCTTCTGCATAACCTAATGCTTGTGCTTCAGATAGTACATCTGCAAAGTCACGACCTTTATCACGCATTTCGGTCAAGATAAAATTACCAGTACCATTGATAATGCCTGCTAACCATTCGATTCGATTGGCAGCCAAACCTTCACGCATTGCTTTAATAATTGGAATACCACCAGCAACCGCAGCTTCAAAGCCGATTGTAACGCCTTTTTCTTGTGCCTTGCTAAACAGCTCATTACCATGGGTAGCAATTAATGCTTTGTTCGCTGTAACAACGTGTTTACCATTTTCAATCGCTTGTAGTACAAGCTCGTAAGCGATGCCTGTTCCACCGATTAATTCCACAACAACCTGAATTTCAGGGTCATTAACGATATCCATCGCATTATCGGTTAGTGCAATTCCATCAGTACTACAGTCTCTTTCGCTCGTTAGATCACGATCTGCTGCACGGTTAATTTCAATACCACAGCCTGTACGACGTGTAATCTCTTTAAGGTTACGACTCAATACGTTTACTGTGCCGCTACCAACTGTTCCTAATCCAAGCACACCGATTTTTACTGACTGCACTTTATACTCCCGAATCTTTTTTAAACATATCACGTATGCCTCGAACAGCTTGACGTGTACGGTGTTCATTTTCAATCAGACCAAACCGGACATGATCATCGCCATATTCACCAAAACCAATACCTGGTGAAACAGCTACTTTAGCTTCTTCTATTAATTTCTTAGTAAACTCTAAAGAACCCATTTCTTGATATTGCTCTGGAATCTTAGCCCACACAAACATCGTTGCTTTTGGCTTTTCAACTTCCCACCCAATCGAGTTCAAACCATCACATAAAACATCACGCCGACTTTTGTATGTTTCAACAATTTCATCAACGCAATCTTGAGGGCCATCTAATGCTGCAATTGCAGCTACTTGAATTGGCGTGAACATACCGTAATCGAGATATGACTTCATACGCGCAAGTGCTGACACTAATGTTGGATTACCAGACATAAAGCCCACACGCCAGCCTGGCATATTGTAAGTTTTAGATAAAGTATAAAACTCAACAGCCACATCCTTAGCACCTGGTACTTGCAGAATAGACGGGGCTTTATAACCATCAAAAGTGATCTCACCATATGCTAAGTCATGAACAACCCAAATCTCATGCTCTTTAGCGAAAGCAACAACGCGTTCAAAAAACTCTAAATCAACACATTGAGTCGTTGGGTTACCAGGAAAGTTCAACACTAACATTTTTGGTTTTGGCCATGAGTCTTTCACTGATTTTTCTAATTCAGCAAAGAAATCACCGTCAGGTACTAAAGGTACGTGTCGAATATCAGCACCAGAAATCACAAAACCATAAGGATGAATTGGATAAGCAGGATTAGGCACTAAAATCGCATCACCTGGACCTACTGTCGCAAGAGCTAAATGTGCCAACCCCTCTTTAGAACCAATCGTAACAATTGTTTCTGTTTCAGGATCTAAATTGACATCAAACTTGCGTTGATACCAATCGCAGATAGCTTTACGTAAACGCGGAATTCCGCGCGACACAGAATAGCGGTGCGTATCTGGACGCTGTGCTGCTTCTGTTAATTTATCAATAATATGCTGAGGTGCAGGTTTATCCGGGTTACCCATACCAAAGTCAATAATATCCTCACCTCGCGCACGCGCTTTTGCTTTCAAATCGTTAACGATATTGAATACATAAGGCGGAAGGCGTTTAATTCTTGGAAAGTCGTCGTTCAACTTAGCACCTGATTAATAGAAAAAACGGTTGGCAAACCAAGCAAAATAACTGAAAATGTCCATTACTTCAAATCACATTTTTAAATGAGACGCTATGACCGAACAAGAAGTCTTCCATCAAGAACTACTCGACGACTTAAAAAGTGGAACTCTAGTCTTACCAACATTACCCGAAGTTGCACTTCGCGTTCGTGATGTTGTTGACGACCCAGAGGCTTCAGCTGCTGATTTATCAGAGATCATTATAACCGATGCAGCGCTCTCAACACGACTATTAAAAGTAGCAAATAGTCCTCTTTATCGTGGTCGTATTGAAATTGACACGATTCAAATGGCTGTAGCAAGACTAGGCCAGAAAATTGTTCGTAGTCTTGTCACCAGTTTAGTTATGGAACAAATGTTCCAAGCAACATCAAGAAACTTAGATGATCGCTTACATGACCTTTGGGAACACAGTACAGAGGTATCTGCTATATGCCAGGTTTTAGCAAGTAAGCACGCAGGATTAAAAGCAGACGAAGCAATGCTAGCTGGCCTAATTCATGAAATTGGTGTTTTACCAATATTAATGAAAGCAGATGAAAAACCAGAGTTATTAAAAAACCGTGAAGCGCTAGATAAGGTTATTGAAAATATTCACGCGCAAGTTGGTGCTGAAATACTCAGAAGTTGGAAGTTCCCTGAAAATCTAATTGCAGCGGTAGAACATCAAAATGATCTGACTAGAGATAGTGAAAATGGACCCGATCTTGTCGATCTTGTCCAAGTAGCGCGGTTGCAGAGCTATATGGGTTCTGAAAGAGCACTGCCAGAGGAAGAGCTTGAAAAAGTACCTGCATTCAAGAAAATGGGGATTGATATTGCTATCAACGTTGTAGAACTAGACGAACACAGTGCTGAATATGCTGAAGCATTAGCCTTATTTGGCTTCTAAATGTAAATAACAACTTATTATCTGGCAAGCCTTAAGTTAAAAGCTCGCCAGATAATGTTTCAATTTCCTACTCTGAAATCTCAGGTCGCATATGTGGAAATAATAATACATCTCTAATTGATGGCGAGTCAGTCAACAACATAACTAAACGATCGATACCGATACCCTCACCTGCTGTTGGTGGCATACCGTATTCCAAAGCACGAATATAGTCGTCATCAAAATGCATCGCTTCATCATCACCCGCATCTTTCTCAGCTACTTGAGCCTGGAAACGTTCTGCTTGATCTTCTGCATCATTCAACTCAGAGAAGCCATTAGCGATTTCACGCCCCCCCACGAAGAATTCAAAACGATCTGTTACAAATGGGTCACTGTCACTACGTCGAGCTAATGGCGATACTTCTGTCGGATATGCAGTGATAAAAGTTGGCTCCATCAAGCGATGTTCAACCGTCTTCTCAAAAATCTCAATTTGAACTTTACCTAAGCCATAACTATCTTTAATTGGAATACCTAAACCTTCAGCTACTTTTCTCGCTTCTTCAATCGTAGCTAACTGTTCAGCAGAAAGTTCAGGATTAAAGTGTAAAATAGACTCATTCACTGACATGCGGTGGAATGGTTTAGCAAAATCTAAATCAGTACCTTGATAATGAACTTGTGACGTACCTAGTACATCTTGTGTCACAGTACGTAACATTTCTTCAGTTAAATCCATTAAATCATTGTAATCAGCATAGGCTTGATAGAATTCCACCATGGTGAATTCTGGATTATGGCGAGTTGATAAACCTTCATTACGGAAATTACGATTAATTTCAAATACTCGTTCAAAACCACCTACAACTAGACGTTTCAAATACAACTCAGGTGCAATACGTAAGAATAAGTCCATATCTAAAGCATTGTGATAGGTTGTAAATGGACGTGCTGTTGCACCTCCAGGAATCGCTTGCATCATAGGCGTTTCAACTTCTAAATAGTTTTTAGCCATTAAGAAACGACGGATACCATCAATCACTTTAGTTCGAATAATAAACGTATCACGGCTTGCTTCATTCATGATCAAATCAACGTAGCGCTGACGGTAACGCATTTCTTGATCAGATAAACCGTGGAATTTTTCAGGCAGTGGACGTAATGACTTCGTTAATAAACGAATATCATCAACAAGTACTGACAACTCACCTTTTTGGGTACGGAACATCGTACCTTCAGCGGCAATGATATCGCCAAGATCCCAACGTTTAAATTCGCCGTAAACACCTTCAGCTAGGTCATCGCGTTTGACATAAAGCTGCATATCACCTGACATATCACGGATATTGGCAAAGCTCGCTTTACCCATTACACGTTTAGTCATTAAACGACCTGCAATTTTAACGCGGCGAGGTTGCTCCGTTAACTCTTCTTTCGAAGTATTTTCATATTCGGCCGTCAGTTCTGCATTCATCACATTACGACGGAAATCATTAGGAAAAGCATTACCTTGCTCTCTTAATTCCGCTAATTTTTCACGACGCTGAGCAATCAGTCTATTCTCATCTTGTTCTATTTCGTTTGTCATCTTTAGTTCCGATTAAAGTCCTGATTTCAGGGACGCTTCAATAAATAAGTCTAAATCACCATCTAATACAGCTTGGGTATTACCCGTTTCTACATTAGTGCGTAAATCTTTGATCCGTGATTGATCTAATACATAAGAACGAATTTGACTGCCCCAGCCAATATCTGACTTTCCATCTTCGGCAGCTTGTTTTTCTTCATTCTGTTTCAATAATTCAAGTTCATAGAGTTTAGCGCGTAATAAATTCATCGCTGTATCTCTATTTTGGTGCTGAGAACGCTGTGTCTGACATTGTACAGCTGTATTAGTTGGAATATGCGTAATACGAACAGCTGAATCTGTTTTATTAACATGCTGTCCACCAGCACCACTGGCACGGTAGGTATCTATTCGTAAATCAGCTTTATTAATCTCAATCTCAATATTTTCATCAACTTCTGGGTAAACAAAAACACTACAGAATGAGGTGTGCCTACGAGCACCTGAGTCAAATGGCGATTTCCGCACTAAACGATGAACACCTGTCTCTGTTCGCAATAAACCAAAAGCATATTCACCTTCAAAATGAATCGTTGCACTCTTGATACCAGCAACTTCACCCGCAGAGGCTTCTACTAATTCAACTTTAAAGCCCTGTGATTCACCCCAACGGAGGTACATCCTTAAGACCATATCAGCCCAGTCTTGTGCTTCAGTACCTCCTGAACCTGACTGGATATCTAAATAGGCATTATTAGCATCCATCTTGCCGGAGAACATACGTTGAAACTCAAGTTTCGCCAGTGCTGTTTCAAGCACATCTAAATCATCGGTGACCGCATCAAAAGTTTCTTGGTCTTGTTCTTCAACAGCCAACTCGAGTAAATCTTTCGCATCAGATAATGTTGCTTGATGACTAGAAAGAGTAGTCACAATACGCTCTAAACTTGCTCTTTCTTGTCCTAATTTTTGGGCCCGTTCTGGGTCATCCCACACTTCTGGTGACTCAAGCTCGCGCGTGACTTCAATTAATTGTTCAGCCTTAACATCATAGTCAAAGATACCCCCTAAGATCGTCACTACGACCTCGGAGTTCTTTAATTCGCTGCATTGTTGCGCCTAATTCCAACGCTAAATCCTCTCGTATTTATCCACTGCTAGGCTAAAATCCTAGCAAAAAGCTTAGATTATAACGCATTCAATCATCACTATTATTTTTTTGGTAAGAAGCGCATCGGATCAAGAGGTTTACCATTTCGTCTAATTTCAAAATGTAATTGATCTCGCTGAGTACCTGAACGTCCCATCGTCGCTATTTTTTGGCCTGATTTAATAAGCTGGCCTTCTTTAACTAGTAGTTTCTGATTATGGGCATAAGCGCTTAGATACACATCATTATGCTTAATAATCAATAAATTACCATACCTCGCCAAACCGTTACCACTATAAACTACTTTACCTGCTGCAGCTGCAACTACTATTTGCCCTGCTCGTCCTGCAATATTAATCCCTTTACGTCCGGCGGCCGTTTTAGAATAAGTAGAAATCACCTCCCCCTTTGTAGGCCAACGCCATTTTAATGAGCGATTACTATATTGCGTGTTAGCTTTAGGTTTGCTATTCGTTTTTTTGGTGGTATTTTTCTTGGTCGTTGTCGTTTTTGTTGTCGTTAATTTAGTTGTTTTTTTGCTTGCAGACTTAAAATACAACTTCTGACCTACATATATTTTATAAGGTGCTCTAATATTATTTACTGTCGCTAATTTCTTATAATCAAGACCATAACGCCAACTTATAGAATATAAAGTATCGCCTTTTTTAACTTTATAAACAGAAGGGGCTTTCGATGGCGAGCTTTTAGATTTAGTGTTATAGCCAAAACTTCCAACGGGAGCAACTGCATGTCCGCCACCACAAGCGGTAAGAAATACAGTCAGCAGAAGTACTATAAATATTCTCATTAATTATCTAAGAAATAAGTAAGCTATACCCACCAACAACACAGTCACCCAACCAATACGATCAATCCAGAGGTGTAGTTTAGATTCTAGCTGCTCTCCACCCAAACGCATGAGTCCAGCAACTAAGAAAAAACGTAAACCTCTACCAATCATTGAACCGATAATAAATGGAATTAATGCCATACCCAAGGCACCAGATGCAATCGTAAATATTTTATAGGGAATAGGAGTGAAGCCAGCAAGAAAGATCGCCCAGAAACCCCATTGTTCAAACCAACTTTCAGCTAGTTCATAAGCATGCATATAATTTAATGACACTAACCATGGTTGAATCATATCAAAAGCAAATGAACCAATAAGATAACCCAGTAAACCACCCAGAACTGAAGTAATTGTTGTCAAAGCAGCATAAAACCAAGCCTTATGAGGTTTAGCTAAGGACATAGGTGCCAACATGACATCAGGCGGTATTAAAAAACAAGAAGACTCAGTAAAACTAACGAGAGCTAACCAATAAGAGGCATATTTATGCTTAGACCACTGCATGACATGAGTATATAACCGAGAAAATAGCTTCATTAGATTTGACCCGACAATAATGGCACAAAACTAACCGTATCTAACTCGGTTTCTTCGAAAGTATTTCCATTACGGTCAATGACTCGTAACGACTGATGTTTTCCTCCAACAGGAATAACTAACCGTCCGCCTGCCGCTAATTGGTGTAACAGGTCTTGCGGTACTTCTTCAGGGGCACAAGTTACAATAATACCATCGTAGGGTCCGTGCAAGTCCCAGCCCCAACTACCATCACTGTGCTTTAATTTAATATTATTAAATTTTAACTTATAAAACCGTTCACGCGCTTGGTTTTGAAGAGGAGATATTCTCTCAACACTAAATACACGATCAACTAATCGTGATAATACTGCTGTCTGATACCCAGAACCTGTTCCAACTTCTAACACTTTCTTTTTCGGAATACCTTGCAATAAAATTTCAGTCATTTTGGCCACAATAAACGGCTGAGAAATCGTTTGACCATGTCCAATGGGTAATGCAGTATCTTCATAAGCTCGGCTAGCAAGTGCTTCATCAACAAATAGATGGCGAGGCATATCTTTAATTACTGCAAGTACATCCTTGCTTTCAATCCCTTGCTCTTTCAAGCGCAAAATAAGCCTGTCTCGCGTTCTTTGGGATGTCATCCCAATGCCGCGCTCACTCGCTATCATTAGAGACGCCTTCTAACCAATTCGCAACACCGTCAATGGCTTCATAATGCGTGAGATCAATTTGCAGAGGTGTAACTGAAACAGCACCTCGATTAATGGCATAGAAATCCGTACCTGGTCCAGCATCTTCTTCCTCACCTGCAGGGCCAACCCAATACATTGGTCGCCCTCTAGGATCGAGTTCTCTAATCACTGGTTCCGCCTTATGTCTACGACCGAGTCGAGTGCTTTCAAAGCCAGTAATGTCATCGATAGGAATGTCTGGCACATTTACATTTAAAATCGTATCCGCCGGCAATGATGAACGTTGTAGCTGCATGACGATTTTTTTCGCAACCCATGCTGCTGTTTCAAAATGCGTTGCGGTATGTCCATTAAGAGAAATCGCAATGGCTGGTAAACCCAAGAAACGCCCTTCCATCGCAGCAGCTACCGTACCTGAATACAATACGTCATCACCTAAATTTGCACCGGCATTGATACCCGAAATAACCATATCTGGTTCATCTTCTAACAAACCTGTAACCGCAAGGTGAACACAGTCTGTCGGCGTACCTTCAACACGATACACACCATTTTCTAATAGGCTTACTCGAAGCGGATTTTCTAGAGTAAGAGAATTACTAGCCCCACTTCTATTTCGGTCTGGAGCAACAACAGTGATATCACCCAAAGTAGACATTGCTTCAGCTAATGTACGGATACCTTCGGCTCTATAGCCATCGTCATTACTGATCAAGATTTTCATTATTTAATAACAACTCAACAAATATACATAAAAATGCACATATAGTAGCAGGAAACCAAGGATAAGGTCCTAATATAGCTTAAGCCATGACCTGTAACTCAGCTTTATAAATGCTTATACACATTAGCGTACTACCAACACGGTGTATTAACGAAAAAGGCCAAATTCACAAATGCGAATTTGGCCTTAGCTAAACGTTAAATCAGCTTATTATCAGACTGACCACCACCATAACTATGAAACTGCATAGCATCACCACCTGAGGTGACTTTTACAGCACAGTATTTAAACTCAGGAATTTTGGCAGCAGGATCTAATGCTGCATTTGAAAGCTCATTAACTGCAGCCTCGTAATAACAAAAAGCCATAAATACAGCACCAGTAGGTACAGCCTCATCAGCACGTGCAATCATTGAGATTGAACCTCGACGAGTTGATAAAGTAATCATCTCGCCAGGTTGAATACCCATTTCATCAAGACTGATTGGGTTGATAGTCGCCACAGCTTCAGGCTCAAGCGCATCAAGTACATTTGAACGTCGAGTCATTGAACCAGTATGCCAATGCTCTAACATTCGGCCAGTAATTAACACAAATGGATATTCTTCATCTGGTCGCTCTGCTGGCGGCACAATATCAGCGGGGACAAATTTACCTAAACCATTTTTACTTTCAAATGTTTCCGTAAAGATAATCGATTCGCCAGGGTCACCTTCTTTAAGACATGGATAAACAATTGAACCTTCAGACTCGAGTCTTTCCCAAGTCATACCAGCCATAGTCGGTACCGCTTTACGTATTTCTTCAAATACTTCCGAAGAATCATTATAGTTCCAATCTAAGCCTAATCGTTTGGCCATTTCTTGAATAATCCAAAGATCCTGTTTCGCATCACCTGGAGGTGGAACTGCTTGTCGGCCTAATTGAACCAATCGATCGGTATTAGTAAAGGTAGCCGTTTTCTCAGAGTAAGCAGAAGCGGGTAACACTACGTCAGCAAGGTAAGCTGTTTCAGTTAAGAATATATCTTGAACGACCATATGCTCTAATTCAGACATGGATTCACGAGCATGATTTGCATCTGGATCAGACATCGCAGGGTTTTCACCTTGAACATACAGCCCCGTTAAAGACTTAGCATGAATAGCATGCATAATCTCAACAACGGTTAGCCCCGGATTACTATCTAATTCACAGCCCCATAGTTCTTCAAAATAAGCATGGGCCACTTCATCTGTAACAGGTTGATAATCAGGAAATACCATTGGTATTAAGCCCATATCTGATGCGCCCTGCACATTATTTTGTCCACGTAATGGATGTAGACCTGTACCAGGTCGACCAATTTGTCCTGTCATCAAGGCCAATGAAATCAAACAACGAGCATTATCAGTTCCATGAACGTGTTGTGAAACCCCCATACCCCATAAAATAATAGAGCCCTGTGATGTTGCATATAAACGAGCAACTTGCCTCAAGGAATCAGCAGGAATTCCACACACAGGTTCCATTAACTCAGGCGTATATGCTTTTAGGTGGGACTTCATTGCTTCAAACCCTTCAGTTCTTTCAGCAATAAATTCAGGATCAATTAGGTTTTCTTCAATAATGACATGCATTATCGCATTCAACATCGGCACATCAGAGCCCGGCTTAAATGCTAAATGATGTGTTGCTTGACGAGATAATTCGGTAGTTCTAGGATCCATCAAAATTAACTTAGTGCCTTTACGCATGGCATTTTTCATCCATGTAGCACCAACTGGATGATTAACAGTCGGGTTCGCACCGATAATCACGATTACTTCAGCTTTCTCAACATCAGCAACAGGGTTCGATACAGCTCCAGAACCTAAACATTCTAATAAAGCTACAACCGACGAGGCGTGACAAAGTCTCGTACAGTGATCAACATTATTAGTTTTAAAGCCAGTTCTCACTAATTTTTGGAATAAATAAGCCTCTTCATTACTTCCTTTAGCACTACCAAAGCCAGCTAATGAATTGGGGCCTTGTTCATCACGAATTTTGTTGAACCCACTTGCTGCAACATCTAATGCTTCTTCCCACGTTGCTTCGCGGAAAATTTTATCGACATCATTTGGATCCATTGAGAATTCAGCTGATTTTGGTGCATCATCACGACGGATCAACGGTTTAGTTAGTCGATGAGGATGATGAACATAATCGAAACCATAGCGGCCTTTCACACATAGGCGGCCCTTATTGGCTGGCCCATCACGACCTTCAACATAAATAATTTTGTCATCTTTGATGTTATAGGTCATCTGACAGCCCACCCCACAAAATGGACAGCCAGAGTCCACTTTACGATCAGGTTCTACTAAACCAACCTCATTAGCTGGCATTAATGCACCTGTAGGACATGCTTCAACACATTCACCACAAGCAACACAGCTACTCTCGCCCATAGGGTCATCAAGATCGAATACGATTTGAGAGTGAGAGCCACGCATGGCTAGACCGATAACATCATTATTTTGTTCATCACGACATGCACGTACACAACGTGTGCATTGAATACAGGCATCCATATTAACTGTAATGCCAGCATGCGAACTATCTTCTTGAGGTTGATGACGCGCATCGAAACGCGGTAAACCAACATCAAGTTTCGAAGCCCAGTAATCAAGCTCAGAATTAAGCGTATGCGGTTTCTCTGATACATCAGATTTAAGTAACTCAAGTACCATTTTCTGAGACTTAACTGCGCGTTCACTATTAGATTGAACATTCATACCTTCGCTAGGCTGACGACAACACGAAGGTGCTAAAACACGCTCACCATCAATTTCAACCACACAAGCCCGACAGTTACCATCAGCGCCTTGACGATCTGAGTAACATAAATGAGGAATATCAATATCTTGTTGCTTAGCAATTTCAAGTAATGTCTCACCTTCTTTTGCCGATACAGCTTCACCATTTAGAATGAAGTTAATTACTTTTTCTTCAACAAGAATTTCTTCAGGATTAATTGCCATTATTTCAACTCCCCTGCCGTTAACTCGTCCGGAAAATATTTCATTACCGAACGAACTGGATTTGGTGCTGCTTGTCCTAGGCCACAGATTGATGAGTCAATCATCACCTCTGATAATTCTTCGAGTAAATCTTGATCCCACTGTTTATTTTCCATCAGAGTCACAGCTTTTGCAGTACCTACCCGGCATGGAGTACATTGACCACAAGACTCTTCTTCAAAGAACTTCATCGCATTTACAGCTAAGTCACGCGCCTTATCTTGGTCTGAAAACACCACCACAGCAGCAGAACCAATAAAGCAGCCATACTCATTCAGGGTATCGAAATCGAGAGGAATATCACCCATTGAAGCAGGTAAAATACCGCCAGATGCACCACCAGGGAAATAGCCATAAAATTCATGACCTTCTTGCATGCCGCCGCAGTATTCAACAATCAGTTCCTTCATTGTGATACCCGCTGGTGCTAAATGAACACCCGGATTATTAATTCGACCGCTGACAGAGAAAGAACGTAAACCAGTACGTCCATTTCGGCCATGGTCAGTTAAGCAACTTGGTCCTTTCTCTAAAATATCTCTAACCCAATATACGGATTCCATATTATGTTCAAGGGTTGGACGCCCAAATAAACCGACTTGAGCCACAAATGGTGGGCGTAGCCTAGGCATACCACGTTTCCCCTCAATCGACTCAATCATCGCCGACTCTTCGCCACAGATATATGCGCCTGCACCACGGCGTAGATGAATGATAGGCATTTGCTCTACAGGTGGATTGGCTTGTAGTTTTGCTATTTCTTTTTCAAGCATGCCTCGAATAGCGGCATACTCATCACGTAAATAGATATAGATTTCATGAATACCCGTTGCCCATGCGGCAATTAACATACCTTCAAGAAAACAATGAGGATCACGTTCAAGATAATACTTATCTTTAAAGGTGCCTGGTTCACCTTCATCAATATTGACTGCCATTAATTTAGGTTCAGGTTGTTCGCGAACAATTCGCCATTTTCTACCTGCAGGGAAACCAGCACCACCTAAGCCTCGTAATCCTGAATCATCCATAACATCGAGTACTTTTTCAACATTGAAGATACCATTCATACATGCTTGATATGTTTTGTAGCCATCTGTTTCTAGATAAGTGTCATATTCAATCGCTGAAAGCGTTTCAGGTTCTATTTCATTTTTATTTACTGCACTAACAACAGTTTCAACATCTGCTTTTTCAATTGGATTCATTCCAACGATAGCAACAGGGGCTTTATCACAACGGCCTACACAAGGTACGCGTTGAATACGTACGCCATCCCCAAGACCATCCTCTAATGAACCAATTAATTCTTGTGCCCCAGACATATCACAAGTCAGAGACTCACATACTCGAACTGTCAACTCCGCTGGAGGTGTATCACCTTCTTTAATCACGTCAAAATGATGATAAAAAGTAGCAACTTCATAGACTTCAGCTTTAGATAGCTTCATTTCATGAGCAAGCGCGACGAGGTGTTTTGCCGAAATATGCTTATAAGCATCTTGAATTTTATGTAAATGCTCAATCAGCAAATCTTTCTGACGTGATTCATCACCTAAAAGTACTTGGACTTCTTCTAGAGCTTTAGGAGCGACTTGTCTACCTTTACTAGTAGCCCTTGGTCGTTTCAATGTATCACCCGATTTTCGAGCACTAATTTCCTGCTTGCTCATAACTCTCTCTCTACTTAAATTATATTGAAAGCACTTATTTGGTGCCTCTCATTTGCAATTTTAGTGCACTTTATTTGCACATTAATAGATGAAATTACCACGACCAGATCTAATTGTGAAGTCAGAAGCATTGATTGTGCGAACAATTATTTTCAACAATAGTTAGTACCAATAAAAAGGCCATAAAACAATAAATGTTTCATGGCCTTTTAAGCTTACTAGCTGGCTAACAAGATTAACTCAGAATTAATATAACTAATTGTTATAACTAACAATTACCCTTAACCCACCTTCCAACTTTAAACTTACTTTTCCCAAATAGTACACACAATCATAATTGCTAGCTTGCTCACTACTTTCAATTCAATAGATTTCTTTATCTATCTGTTCGTAGCGCTCCATTAAATTATGAAAAAAATTATTGCTCAATTTTTGAAAGCACTTATTTGGTGTTTTTTATTTGCAATTTTAGTGCATTTTATTTGCATATTAATAGATGAAATTACTATGATTAGATCTAATTGTGAAGTTAGAAGTATTGATTGTGTGAATAATTATTTTCAACAATAGTTAGTACTAATAAAAAGGTTATAAAACAATAAATGTTTCATGGCCTTTTAAGCTTACTAGCTGGCTAACAAGATT
>CALCCU010000123.1 GCA_937900515.1 uncultured Gammaproteobacteria bacterium
AGGATATACAAGATATAATTATGACGGCATGGCGTTGGCATCAGAATGAAGCATTTTAAAAAGGAAGTACTATGATCCCTGTGATTATGTCTGGCGGTAGCGGAACTCGACTATGGCCATTATCTAGAAAAAATAAACCAAAACAATTTTTGAATTTATTCGGTGACCAGTCATTGTTTCAAGATACTTTGACACGGCTTTCTGGTCTTGATGAACTTCAAGCCCCCATTATTGTGTGTAATGAAGAGCATAGATTTATGGTGGCGGAGCAGCTTCAGGAACTAGGTGAGCATAAAGCAGATATTATACTAGAACCTTGCGCCAGAAATACCGCCCCCGCAATTGCTATTGCTGCATTACAGGCACAGTTATTAGGTGATGATCCTATTTTATTGGTGTTAGCTGCCGATCATGTTATTCACGATCACCCTGCTTTTCATAGTGCAATTTCAAAAGCAAAAATAGTTGCTGAGCAAGGTTATTTAGTTACCTTTGGGATAGTTCCTGATAGTCCTCATACAGGCTATGGTTATATTGAAGCCGAGAATAAAACGTCATCGAGTAAGGTAAGTGCTTTTGTAGAAAAACCTAATAAAGAAATAGCTGAGCAGTACCTAGCATCTGGTAATTATTACTGGAACAGTGGCATGTTTATGTTTAAGGCTTCAACTATTTTGCAAGAGTTAGCGTTATTTGCCCCTGAAATGTTAAAAAATTGCCAACTGGCAGTAGATAAGGCTGCTACTGATTTAGACTTTGTTCGATTAGATAAAGAAAGTTTTTCAGCCTGCCATTCTGATTCTATAGACTATGCCGTGATGGAAAAGACTGATAAAGCAATGGTTATCCCATTAGATGCTGGGTGGAGTGATGTGGGCTCTTGGTCATCGCTATGGGAGAATCATGACAAGGATCGTGATAATAATGTGTCTATAGGTGATGTTATTCTTGAAAAGGTAACGAACTCCTATATTCACAGTGAACACCGCTTGGTCAGTGTGTTAGGTGTTGATAATCTAGTTGTAGTTGAAACACCTGATGCGGTCATGATTGCTGATAAACACCAGGCTGAAAATATCAAAACTATTGTTTCTAAATTACAAAAAGAAGAACGAGATGAAGCGATTGTTCACCGGAAGTGTTACCGACCTTGGGGACATTATGATGCAATTGATCAGGGGCAGCGTTTCCAAGTGAAACGAATTACAGTTAATCCAGGAGCTTCTCTTTCACTACAACTTCATCATCATAGGGCTGAGCATTGGATTGTGGTGAAAGGCACCGCAGAAGTGACTTGTGGGGATGTAGTATCATTAGTGAGTGAAAATGAATCAACTTATATTCCACTTGGCACACAACATCGACTTAGTAACCCAGGTAGAGTACCTCTAGAAATTGTAGAAATACAATCTGGCAGTTATTTAGGCGAAGATGATATTGTACGTCTCCAAGATAACTATAATCGCAATTAATGTATTACTTAAAATATTTCAGAGAAAAATAAATGCCGCGCCCAGGAATGATAAGAAGTTATGATTCAAAGATAAATGCCATCTCTCGATTAATTGATAGCGGTATCATACTGCTAACCTTTTTAGCTTTAATCGACATATTTCAAGCTACATGGCAGCCTATTTATATCTGGGCATTGCTATTTTCAATCTTATTGTTTAATTTTTTTGCTGAGTCACAAGATGCATATCGTTCATGGCGTGGAGCTAGTTTAAGAGACGAAATTGAAACGGTCTTTTTCTCATGGGTGACAGGAATATTTGTGCTAATTGCAATTGATTTCTTTTTCCTCCACGAGCAAGCCTATTCGGATTTATTTGTAGCTGTCTGGATAGTGCTCACCCCAATTGAGTTAATCTCTTGGCACGCATTAGTAAGAGTAAGTTTAGCGATAATTAGGGCTGGAGGACATAATACAAGGCAGGTAGCCATTGTCGGTGCAACGTCTCTTGGGCAAAGATTAGAACTTGCATTTGAACAAATGAATTGGAGTGGATACAGACTCACGGGTTATTACGATGATCGATCGGTAGACTTGAATAGAAATGATCGAACAAAGGCATCAAAAAAAATTGAGCTTTCAGGAAATATAGACCAATTAATTTTAGACTGTCAGCAAGGGAAAATTGATGCGGTTTATATTACCCTCGCTTTATCTGCTGAAAATAGAATAAAAGAAATGGTATCTAGGTTGTCAGATAGTACTGCTTCAGTGTATCTAGTCCCTGATTTATTTACCTTCAATTTACTTAACTCCCGTTGGGTTGATTATCAAGGCATTACCGCTGTAAGTATTTTTGACACCCCATTTTCAGGACTTGATGGTGTATTAAAGCGTTTAGAAGACATTATATTGAGCTCTCTAATCCTTTGTATAATTGCTATCCCAATGCTTTTTATTGCTGTTGCTATCAAAATGACGTCGAAAGGTCCGATTTTATTTAAACAGACTCGCTATGGTGTTGATGGTGATGAAATAACCGTGTGGAAATTCCGTTCCATGACTGTAACTGAAAATGGAAATACGGTAACGCAAGCTACAAAAGGGGATAGCCGTATCACGCCTTTAGGGGCCTTTCTTAGAAAAACATCGCTAGATGAATTGCCCCAGTTTTTCAATGCCTTAGGTGGGGGCATGTCTATTGTAGGGCCTCGACCTCATGCGGTTGTGCATAATGAAGAGTATAGGAAGAAAATCCAAGGGTATATGCTAAGACATAAAATGAAACCAGGTATCACTGGTCTTGCCCAAATCAATGGGTTTAGGGGGGAAACTGATACCTTAGATAAAATGGAAGGACGTATACACTATGATTTACTGTATATTCAGACTTGGACTTTATTGCTAGATTTAAAAATTATATTTCTTACAGTGTTTAAAGGCTTTAGCAACAAGAACGCGTACTAAATATAGAGTTACTAAATATTATGAGCGATAAAAATGGTGCCTAGCCTCCTTTTTACTTCATTTTATTGTATGATTGTTTCTGAATTTATATGGGGATAGAGATTATGTTATCAGTAGTTAGAATAAGTTTTGCTTTGTTTTTAACTGTAGTTTTGAATGGAACTGCATTTGCTTCTGAAAGATATTCATTGAATGCTGGCGATATACTCAATATTTCAGTTTGGAATGAAGAGGCTCTTCAAAAAGAAGTAGCAATTTTACCTGATGGTATGATCTCATTTCCTCTTGCCGGGGAGCTAATGGCTCAAGGTAAGTCAGTGACAGAGATACAAGCTGAAGTGACAACTAAGCTTGAGGAGTACTTAGCAGAACCAGTCGTGACCGTTTCTGTGACAGCTGTAAACGGAAATATTGTTAATATCATGGGTAAAGTACTCAAACCAGGTGCATTTACTATGACTAAAAACATCGATGTTTTACAAGCCCTGAGCCTAGCTGGTGGCTTATCACCATATGCGGAAGAAAATAATATAATTGTCATTCGTCGAAATGGTACCAAACAACAAATCATTCCTGTCCATTACGCATCGATCAAAAAGGGACAAGATTTAGTAACGAATGTCATTATTAAAAGCGGTGACGTAATTGTTATCCCATAGAAAGATGCTAACAGTGAAACACACTCATTCGCAATTATTGTTACCCTTAGTAACACTGTTATTACCCATATCGGCATACACTGCTGAATGGTCAGTAAACGGCTCGCTAAATCCAGCAATTTCATATGACGATAATGTTTTTATGTCTGAAAATGAGCAGGGAAGTGTTAAGTATTCTGCTACTCCGACTCTAAACCTCAGTAGGGCTCAAGACGATAATCGTCAAACTTTTAGTATTGGTTATGTTGGGCAACGATATACATCTTTTTCTTACCTCAATCAGCAGTATCCATTTGCTCGACTTAGCTCTAGTTTTGATGCAGAAAGAAGCAGTTGGGGATTGGATGCAAGTTATGTTGAGCGTTCATCAAGATCGCTAGCTGAAGAAGATACGGGTGACTTCACTACAGAAACAACTGTTACTACACAAACTATTGCACCATCCTATAGTTATAAATTAACTGAACGAGATAGTTTATCTTTTAGTGCTAGTTATGCTGACACGACTTCAACTACCGATAGTGAAGTTTTGTCTTTCAAAAGTGGCTGGTCTAGACAGTTCACCGAACGCCTGAATGGTGGCTTAAACCTTTCTGTAACCAATTATCAGTCCACAACTGGTTTATTGAGTTCAACTGATGATTATACCTATAGGGCTGATACATCAATTAACTACCAACTCAGTGAGTTATGGAAGATAAGTGGTAACATTGGTGTACGTCAGCTTGAAGCTAAGCGAACAAATAATAACATCACACAAGAAAGTAGTAATTCGGGGCTTTTTTTTAAATTATCTGCTAATAAGAAAACAGAGTTAGGTTCATTGTCGTTGGGGGCATCTAGAAGTATAACTCCTTCTATTACAGGCGATGTAAATACCTCAGATCGGTTAAATGTAAGTTGGTCAAAGAGAATTACGGAAAGACTATCGACTAGTTTTTCATCAAGTTATCAAGAGACAAGTTCAGCCACTGAAGAAACAAGTGATAAACGGAAAAATTTAAACTTATCCCCTGCGATCAACTGGAGTATTGAGCCTGATTTAGGTTTAAGTTTAGCCTACAATTATAGGCAGCAGAAATACACCGCCAGTAATCAAGATGTCAGTAGTAATTCTCTAATGCTGACATTAAATTATAATTGGGATGGCTTTAGTGTCTCCCGATAATCATAGAGTACGATAATCAATGGAAGAAGATGTAAAGAATCTAGGTGATTACCTAGATATAGTCAGACGTCATAAATATCTGGTTATTATTCCTGCAATAATATTAATACTAGCTACTTTTGTGGTGGCTTACTCACTGCCAGCAACCTATAAGTCCGAAGGTTTGATCTTAATTGAATCACAAGAGATTCCCAGTGATCTGATTAAATCAACTGTCACGAGTTATGCTTCACAGCGTATCGAAGTCATTAAACAAAAAATTATGACAACTAGCCGAGTTATGGAGTTAGTTAATAAATATAAGCTTTACCCTGACTTGAGGGCTAAAAAAAGGCCTGCGTCTGAGTATGTAGCAGAATTTAGAAATAGTATTAGAATAAAGATGGTTCAGGCCAATGTTACTGATCCGCGAAGTGGTCGGGCACGGCGAGCAAGTATTGCTTTTACTGTTTCGTTTATTGATAAGTCCCCTCAATTAGCACAAAAAATTGCCAATGAACTAGTAACCCAGTTTTTGAATGAAAATGTACGGACTCGCACAGATAGAGCGTCAGAAACAAAGGCCTTTTTACAAGCGGAAGGCGATAAGTTTCAAAGAAAAATACAGCTATTAGAACAAAAAATAGCAGAATTTAAAGATCAGTACAGTGACAGCCTTCCTGAGCTATTACAATATAATCTCTCCATGGTTGAGCGACTAGAGGAGGAGCTCGCTGATAATCAAAATCAAATGATTGTATTGAAAGACCAAATCATGACAATGAGTCTTGCGCTGGCAAACATACAACCGTATTTGACTAATAAGCAACAACTACAAGTAACTGGTGATACTTCAGTGAGCTCAGCAGAAAGTCAGTTAATAGGTGCCAGAGCTAAATATAGTCAATTGTCAGCTAAGTATTCTGAAAACCACCCAGACTTATTGCAATTGAAGCGACAAATTGAAAGTTTAGAAAGTGAGACTTCTGAAGATTTATCTGATGTTGAGAGGATCTCAGCAGAGTTAGCAGCCACCACAAGTAAGTTAGATGAGTTGAGTCAACGCTACTCAAAGTCACACCCAGATGTAAAAGCAATAAAAGCACAAATAAAAGAGCTTGAGCTACAGCTTTCCTCTGCTCAAAATGAAGCTGATAAATATATAGCTGTGGCTAAGCCTTCAAGGCAAGCAAAGAAAGTTATGAGTCCTGCCTATGTTCAAATCAAATCTAGAATTGATTCTTCTGAGCGTGAAATAAGACGTCTTCAAACACGCCAGGTAGAAATAAAAGCTAAGTTAGCAAATTTTGAAAGTAGGATTGATAAAACACACCAAGTCAAGCGTGCCTATGATGATTTGACACGTGATCGTGCAAATAATTTAGCAAAGTACCAAGAACTTCGATCAAAACAATTATCCGCAGAGTTAGCTGAAAACCTAGAGTCGGAAAACAAAGGTGAAAGCTTCACTTTGATTGAACCGCCAACTGTACCTAGTAAGCCTGAAAAAATTAATAGGCCTAAAATTCTCATTATGGGAATTGGAGGCTCTATAGGTGCAGGTGTAGGACTTGCCCTATTGGTTGAATTCCTTTTTGGTGGAGTTCGAGGCTATAATCAAATCACACAATCACTAGGCTCAGCACCATTAGTAGTAATACCAATGATAAAAACATTAGATGACTTACAGCGAAAGAGAAAAATTAAAAAAAGGATAGCCGTACTACTTGTCTTAGCGGCTATTGCAATGATAGCTGTTTTTCATTTTTATGTGATGGATCTGGAAGTGCTTTGGTTCAAAATTATGCGAAAACTTAGTCTACTATAGCTGGATATTTGAGAAATATGGATAGAATACAAAAAGCCCTTGATAAAGCCAAAGCGAAACATAGTAGTGTTGTCGAAAAAACACGAGTTGCGCCTACCGAAACTCATAAGCAATCTAAAGTCGAAGATCCACTTCAATCACCTATAACTAATATTAATTATAAGCAAACAAAGGTTATAGAGTCGTCAAGTGCACAACTTGAAATGAAACGTGTCATTGCAGGAATGTACAATAATCCACAATCTGCCGTTTTTAGAATGCTTCGAACACAGATTCTTCAGAAAATGCGAGCGAATAAATGGAAAACACTCGCTATTACATCTCCTACAGCTGGAGAAGGTAAATCGTTAGTTTCGGCAAACCTTGCCGTCGCTATCGCTATGGAACTGAACCAGACTGTAATGCTCGTTGATATGGATTTACGTAATCCAAGTGTATCCAAATACTTCAGCCTTAACGCTGAAAAAGGTTTGAAAGACTATCTTGAACAGGATATTTCATTGCCGGATGTGCTAATTAATCCCGGAGTTAAACGACTCGTTATACTACCTGGTAAAGGCAGAGCTGAGGATTCAGCAGAGTTATTATCTAGTCCTAAAATGGCACGATTGGTTGAAGATATTAAGGCTCAATATGATTCTCGCGTGATTATTTTTGACGTGCCACCCATCTTACAAACGGATGATGTCTTGTTATCTGCTAATTATTTTGATTGCACGCTATTAGTGCTACAAGATGGTAAAAATAAACAGGCAGAAATTTCGCGATCATTGCAACTTCTTGATGGCACAAACTTAATTGGTTCTGTGTTAAATAAATCAGAAAAGCCACCTACACATCAGAACTATTAACTATGTACACAGAACACTTTGGTTTAAAACATAAGCCGTTTAATCTAGTTCCTGACCCTGCATTCTTTTACTTGAGTCCAAATCATAAAAAAGCACTTACAATGCTGGAATATGGACTGATGAGCCATGCTGGTTTTACTGTTGTAACTGGCGAAATTGGTGCTGGTAAAACGACATTGATCAGGACGTTGCTTAAGAAAATTTCCGATGATTGCACTATAGGACTCATCAATAATACTCACGAATCATTCGGTGAGTTAATGACTTGGGTACTTGATGCGCTTGATATTGAGTCAACGGCGACGGACAACTCTGGTCGTTATAGAGACTATATTAATTTTGTAGTAGATCAATATGCTCAAGATAAACGAGTCGTTTTAATTGTAGATGAAGCACAAAACCTTTCGGTGAAAGCACTAGAAGAATTGCGCTTATTATCAAATGTGAACATTGATGCCGATATTTTTTTACAATTAATTTTAACTGGGCAACCAGAATTAGTTGAGAAGTTAAACAAGCCTGAGTTAGAGCAGTTTGCTCAGCGTATAGGCGTTGAATTTCACTTAAAAGCATTAGATTATTTAGAAACAGAAAAATATATTAAATATCGTCTAGAGAAAGCAGGAGCAGAAAAAGATATCTTCTCAGCAGAAGCATGCGCGATTATTTACTGTTATAGTGAAGGCGTACCTAGAAAAATAAATAATCTATGCGATCTGAAGGAAAGAGCACTACGGCTTTAGCCGTG
>CALCCU010000124.1 GCA_937900515.1 uncultured Gammaproteobacteria bacterium
ACCTTGGATACCGCAGTCCTAGATATAAAAAAGCTCGGACTATGCCGAGCTTTTTTTATATCTAAATATTTAGTCGTTCATTTTAATGTAACCCAAGCAATTTTCTTTTTACCAGCTTGAATCAAATACTTACCAGGCCCTAACTTAAGTGTTGGCTCAACCACTTCCCACTTAACTTTAACCCGGCCATTTTTAAGCATATCTCTAGCCTGTGCAGAGTTAGACGCCAAACTTGCTTTATTGATGATGGCACCAATGGCAAGGTCGGCTTGCCCATCTAATTCAACATCGATTTCTGGCGTTCCGTCAGGAACTTCACCTTCAGTAATGACATTACCTGCACCTTTATGAGCATTTCCTGCAGCTTCATCACCATGAAAACGGGCAACAATTTCACGCGCCAACTCAATTTTTGCATCACGTGGATTAGCACCATTTTCAATATCAATCTTTAATGATTCAATTTCTTTCAGTGATTTAAAAGACAATAGCTCATACCACCGCCACATCAATGAGTCTGGAATCGATACAATTTTTTGGAACATCGTTCCAGGTGCTTCTGTGATACCCACATAATTACCCAAAGACTTCGACATTTTCTTAACCCCGTCCAAGCCTTCTAGTAATGGCATCATCATAACGACCTGCGCATCTTGCCCTTCACCTTTCTGAAGTTCGCGTCCCATCAACAAGTTAAACTTTTGATCAGTACCACCTAATTCAATATCTGCTTCTAGAGCAACTGAATCGTACCCCTGCACGAGGGGATAAAGGAATTCGTGGATTGAAATAGATTGGTTTGCCTTAAACCTCTTTTTGAAGTCATCACGTTCTAACATGCGTGCAACACTTAACTGGCCCGCTAACTTAATCATAAAGTCAGCCCCCTTATCTTTAAACCACTCAGAATTAAAACGAACTTCTGTTTTTGTAGGATCTAATATTTTGAATACCTGTTCGGTATAAGTCTTTGCGTTAGCTTCTATATCTTCAGGTGTTAATGGTGGTCTAGTTGCACTTTTACCTGTTGGGTCTCCAATCATGCCAGTGAAATCACCAATTAAGAATATGATCTGATGACCTAAGTCCTGAAACTGTTTTAACTTATTTAACAGTACCGTATGGCCTAGGTGTAAATCTGGAGCTGTTGGATCAAAACCCGCTTTAATACGAAGTGGTCTACCTGTTTCAAGCTTTTCAATTAACTCACTTTCGACCAGAGTTTCTTCTACACCACGTCGGATTTCAGCTAATGCTTGTTGCACAGGAACCATTTTTTTCTCCAAATAAAATCAGTTTGGCGCGAATATTATCACAATATGGGTCAACAAAGTCTTCCATTACAATGAAAATACTGCGAAAATGATTTATCAATATAGTAAATTAGAGTTTAATGATGAAACGAAACAGACTAATACGTTCCTCTGATAGAACAGGTCTATTCACTAAGGTAGCTTCACGATCCAAAAAACGTCGAAATCTATTCGCCTTATCATCAGTAGCAATTGTCGGTATATTTATCACATCTATGACGCTTGCCACAAACAGACCAGTCGACTCAAATACTCGTTCACAAGTTATTAGTTTGCCAAACCTCCCTGCCGAACTTCAAAATGTTTCAAGCATATCTTCTAAGAAACCTTTTTTAGATGATAAAGCAACTACATCTATCACTAACTCTGTAACTACTGGACTCGATGACAGAGTTCCGACACCGA
>CALCCU010000125.1 GCA_937900515.1 uncultured Gammaproteobacteria bacterium
CCGCCGAGTTAATAATAACTCGGCGGCTTTTTTATTTGTGATAAGTGATCACTAAGCCTCATTAGCAGAGGCTTAGTGTAACTTTTACTTATTTAGAATATTCATTTTCGAAGTAATAGTTAGTGGCTTTAACGAAGCCCTCAACGCTACCACAGTCAAAGCGTTCACCTTTGAATTTAACAGCTAATACTTGACGGTCTTGAGCAAGGGTTCTCAGTGCATCAGTAATCTGCACTTCACCATTACGGCCTGGAGGCGTATTGCGTAAGTATTCAAAGATTTCTGGTGTCAAAATGTAGCGCCCAATTACAGCCATATTAGTCGGTGCATCTTCAGGTTTAGGTTTTTCTACCATGTCACTAACTTGATAGATTCCTGGTGAAATTTCTTCGCCAGAAATAACGCCATAGCTTTCTGTGTCTTCTATTGGCACTTCTTCAATTGCGATGATGCTGCATTGGTAACGATCATAAAGCTCAGCTAATTGACCTAATGCACGCAAATCATTTGAGTCAGTCGGTTTTGCACATAAATCATCAGCTAACACGACCGCGAAAGGTTCACTGCCAATCATAGGTTCGCCCGTTAGAATAGCATGACCTAATCCAAGCATTTCTCGTTGGCGCATGAATACAAAATCACAGGTGTCCATTACAGTGCGAATATCGTCAAGATACTTTTCTTTTGAAGTACCGGCGATTTGATGTTCGAGTTCATAGTTATTATCGAAGTGATCAGCGATAGCGCGTTTACCACGGCCTACAATAAAGCCGATTTGTGTCATGCCAGCTTCTAATGCTTCTTCTACGCCATACTGTATGAGTGGTTTATTTACAATGGGAAGCATCTCTTTGGGCATCGCTTTGGTTGCAGGTAAAAAGCGGGTTCCATAGCCTGCTGCAGGGAATAAGCATTTACGAATTCGTTCTGATGTTGCCATTTTTAATAATATCCTTGTCAGTTTCGATTAAAATTTAGTATTGTTGATTTAATAACCATGAAAACTAAATGAATTAGCTTCTTAACTCAAGTAAAACTTATTTAGTAATATTTAAATTTAAGGACAAATATTCGTAATGACAGAAAGTAATATTGTTTGGCACCCACACCCAGTGACTAAGAGTCAGCGTTCAATGCAAAAACAACAACGTCCCTGTATTATTTGGTTTACAGGCTTGAGTGGAGCAGGGAAGTCGACTATTGCTGGAGCTGTCGAAGAAAAATTATATGAGAGAGGTCATCATACTTACTTATTAGATGGTGATAATGTCCGTCATGGATTAAATGGTGATTTAGGTTTTTCAGATCAAGATCGTGTTGAAAATATTCGCCGCATAGGTGAAGCTGCGAAGCTATTTACCGATGCTGGAATTATTACGCTGACTGCATTTATATCTCCCTTTCGTACTGATAGACGACTGGTACGAGAGTTAGTCGGTGAGGGTGAGTTTATAGAGGTTCATATGGATACGCCGATTGCTGAGTGTGAATTGCGAGATCCGAAGGGCTTATACCAAAAAGCACGAGATGGTTTGATAAAAAACTTTACGGGTATTGATTCTGAGTATGAAATACCTGAAGCAGCTGAAATCACAATAAAATCTGCAGAGTTTTCTGTAGAAGAATGTGCCTTGCAAGTGATAGATTACCTTCTAGCTAATCAGATTATCTATTCTGAGGCATAATTCATGGACCATATAGATGTATTTAACGGCGATGCTGATGGCCTTTGTGCGTTAGTGCAACTTCGCCGGGCAGAGCCAAAAGACTCTAATCTTATTACAGGAATTAAGCGTGATATCAACTTACTTAAACGAGTTAAGTCAGGAATCAATACTAATATTACGGTATTAGATATTTCGCTTGAAAAAAATAAGCTAGATGTTGCTCGTTTATTAAATGATGGGGCATCTATTGACTATGTCGATCATCATAAAACGGGAGAAATAATTCAGCACCCTAACTTGAAGCTGTCTATTGATCTTGATGCTAATACCTGTACGTCATTGATTGTCGATCAACGCCTTAACGGAAAGTATAGGGCGTGGGCTATAACAGCTGCATATGGTGACAATTTGTTTGAAAAGGCGACAGACCTTGGAAAAAAAAGTGGCTACAAAGAGTCAGAACTAGATGTAATGAAAGAGCTAGGCACTTTGCTTAATTACAATGGCTATGGCGGCGATATTCGAGATTTGTTTTTTGACCCAGCAGTATTGTTTGAGAAACTTAGGCATTTTGATACACCGTTTCAGTTCTTAGAACAGGAACTAGCTACTTATCAAGTGTTAAAAGAGGGGTATAAGCAGGATATAAGTTTGGCTAAGCAAACTGCTTATATTCATAAAACAGCTTCGATCGCAGTCATTGAATTACCTAATGAAGTGTGGGCAAGAAGAGTAAGTGGAGTGTTTAGTAATCAATTAGCCAATGATTACACTAACCGCGCACATGCTGTTATGACTAAAAAAGAAAATGGTGCTTATCTTGTTAGTGTTAGAGCACCATTAGAACGTAAGTATGGTGCTGATGAATTAGTCAGCCAGTTTCCAACTGGTGGCGGTAGAAAAGCTGCTGCTGGCATTAATGACTTGCCAGAAGATATGCTGGCAAGTTTTATAGATGCCATGGAACAGCAATTTAAGCCAAAATAGAATGATGAAACGGAAGGTATAGTAAACATGAAAGTACTTGTTCTTGGTGGCGCAGGCTATATTGGCTCACATATTTGTAAACAATTACATTTAAAAGGTCATGAGGTAGTTGTATTTGATAATTTAAGTACTGGTCATGCAGAAGCTGTAAAGTGGGGCGAGTTAGTGGTTGGTGATATTTTAAACCCTAGTGACTGCGATTCAATATTTACTAAGCATGGCGATTTTGATCTTGTTATGCATTTTTGTGCTAAATCTTTAGTCGGAGAGTCTGTTCAAGACCCTGCTAGTTATTATAGAAATAACGTGCTGGGAACGCTTAATGTCTTGAATGCGATGGTCAAGAATGGTCATAACAAATTAGTGTTTTCGTCGACTGCCGCGGTATTTGGAATTCCGGGTGTAGATAAGATTGATGAGCAACATGCAAGAAATCCCATTAATCCTTATGGACAATCAAAGAAGATGGTTGAGGATATTCTTAAAGATTATTATCACGCCTACGGATTAAAATCGGTATCGTTACGTTATTTTAATGCCTGTGGCGCAGATCCCGATGCGGAGATTGGTGAGCGTCACGATCCAGAGACTCATTTAATTCCTAATATTCTAAAATCATTAGTTGATCCGCAAGCAAAAAAGCTTAAAGTATTCGGCAATAATTATCCAACCCCTGATGGTACTTGTGTCAGAGATTATATTCATATCAATGATTTAGCGAATGCTCATATGCAAGCAGGGGATTATTTAGATTCGCATAAGGGTGCATTTACTTTTAATTTAGGTAATGGGAGTGGTTTTAGTGTACTTGAAGTTATTCAAGCTGCTGAAAGAGTTGTTGGACAGACGATAGAATACGATATAGAACTTCCAAGAGAAGGTGACCCAGCTATACTAGTTGCTGATGCAGCATTAGCAAATCAAGAGCTTGGTTGGCAGCCTCTGTATGAGGACTATCAGGAACTATCCCAAAGG
>CALCCU010000126.1 GCA_937900515.1 uncultured Gammaproteobacteria bacterium
GAAATTAAAATCGCCGAAACTGAAATGCCTGGCTTAATGGCTATTCGTGAAGAATATGCAGGTAAAAACCCACTAGCAGGTGCTCGTATTGCGGGCTGTTTACACATGACAATCCAAACCGCAGTATTAATCGAAACATTGATCGATTTAGGTGCTGAAGTACGTTGGTCTTCATGTAATATTTTCTCAACACAAGATCAAGCTGCAGCTGCAATTGCAGCACAAGATATTCCTGTATTTGCTTGGAAAGGCGAAACAAACGAAGAAGCTATCTGGTGCATTAAACAAACAATTTTTGGCCCAGATAACTGGCGTCCAAACTTAATCTTGGATGATGGTGGTGACTTAACTCAAATCATGCACGATGAATACCCCGAGCTTCTAGCTGACGTCAAAGGTTTATCTGAAGAAACGACTACTGGTGTTCATCGTTTATACGAAATGATGAAAGACGGTTCTTTAAAAGTACCTGCAATCAATGTTAACGATTCAGTAACAAAGTCTAAATTCGATAACCTATACGGCTGCCGTGAATCATTATTGGATGGTATCAAGCGCGCAACTGACGTAATGATTGCCGGTAAAATCTGTGTTGTACTTGGTTACGGCGATGTAGGTAAAGGCTGTGCACAAGCATTTAAAGGCATGGGCGCAACAGTAATGGTGACAGAAATCGATCCAATTTGTGCACTTCAAGCGGCGATGGAAGGTTACCGTGTAGTAAACATGGATGAAGTCGCTAAATTAGGTGATATCTTTGTAACTACAACAGGTAATGTAAACGTTATCAACCATGACCACATGAAAGCAATGAAAAACGAATCTATCGTTTGTAATATCGGTCACTTTGACTCTGAAATTGACGTTGCTTCATTGCGCCAATATGAGTGGGTTAACGTTAAACCTCAAGTTGATCACATCATCTTCCCTGATGGAAAACGTATTACTTTGTTAGCTGAAGGTCGCTTAGTGAACTTAGGCTGTGCAACAGGTCATCCTAGTTTTGTTATGTCAGCTTCATTTACGAACCAAGTAATGGCGCAAATCGAGTTATGGCATAACAGCGATAACTACAAAAACGAAGTGTATGTATTACCTAAATCATTGGATGAAAAAGTAGCAAGATTGCATTTAGGTCGCATTGGTGCCAATCTGACTGAATTAACCACTGAACAAGCGGAATACTTAAGTTTAGATAAAACAGGCCCATATAAACCTGAGCACTACCGTTACTAAGTAACCGTCGGAGCTAGCTCGGCTATCCGTGCTAGCTCCACTATATTAATATCAATTGAATAATAATTATGACTAAACAACTCACTATTAGCTGTGAATTTTTCCCTCCTAAAACGGATAAGGGAATTGCCAATATGCGTGAGGTGCGAGAAAACCTAGCGCCACTAAAGCCGGAGTTCTATTCAGTCACCTTCGGTGCCGGAGGTTCAACGCAAGACAATACCTTAGATGCTGTAATTGATATTCAAAACGATAGCATCACAAGCGGGATTGATGCGGCACCACATTTATCCTGTGTAGGCTCTACAGAAGAAAGTATCCGCGACATCCTTAATACGTTCAAAGCTAATAATATTAGTCGTATCGTTGCGTTACGAGGAGACCTACCATCAGGTATGCGTGATCCAGGTGATTTTCGTTATGCCAATGAATTAATCAAATTTATTCGTCAAGAAACAGGTGACTATTTCACCCTTGAAGTTGCTGCCTACCCTGAGGTACACCCTCAAGCTCAATCAGCAGAAATTGATTTGATCAATTTCAAACGTAAAGTTGATGCAGGAGCCGATAGTGCTCTGACTCAATATTTTTACAATGTTGATTCTTACCTTTACTTTGTTGACCGCTGCCAAAAAGCTGGTATTGAAATACCTATTATTCCAGGCATTATGCCGATTAATAATTTTTCTCAACTAGCTCGATTTTCAGATGGTTGTGGAGCAGAAATTCCTCGCTGGTTACGTAAGCGATTAGAAGAGTTTCATGACGATACTGAGTCACTTCAAGCGTTCACATTAGATTTCTTAACTGATTTTACCCAGAAACTCATTGATGCAGGTGTACCCGGACTTCATTTTTATAGTATGAACCGAACCGATCCAACCCTGACTATTTGTCAGCGATTAGATTTAATTAAATAGTGCTTTAGCTAAAACGATAAGCTTGTGGACTACTTTACCCACTCACTTGCTGGTGCTATTGGATTACTGGCAAGTTTTGATCCTGCAATCTACCAAATTGTTTTAACCTCAATCCTGATTTCTCTCACCGCATCTATAATTGCTGCATTGCTGGCCATCCCAAGCGGTGTGGCTATGGCTCTAAATCAATTTAGAGGCAAAGCCTTTGCTCAACATCTATTAAATACACTAATGGCCATGCCGACTGTGGTCATCGGTTTATTACTTTATGGATTATTTAGTCGCCAGGGACCTCTTGGGCCTCTTGGCATACTTTACACCCCTACCGCCGTTATCATTGCCGAAACAGTACTCATCTTCCCCATTATGATGAACTTAGCAATTACTGCTGTAAACTCTGCTGATTCACGTTTAGTCCCTACGTTAATTAGCCTCGGTGCCCGCCCTATTCCACTTGCTATACAAGTCATTAGAGCCACACGTTACGCTATGTTCGCAGCTGTTATTACAGGGTTTGGTCGCGCCATTGGCGAAGTCGGCGCTGCAATGATGCTGGGTGGTAATATCGCTGGCTCAACACGAACGATGACGACTGCCATTGCTTTAGAAACTAGTAAAGGAGAGTTTCAACTTGGCTTAGCCTTAGGATTAATCTTATTATTGTTTGCTTTTGTTCTTAATATGAGCTTGTCATTACTTAATAGATCTAACTATGACTGATGCGTATCGTTTAGAAAATATCAATGTCTCACTGCAACAGAAAGATATTCTGAGCATTGATCATTTAGTAATTAAAGCAGAACAATGTACGACGTTATTTGGTAATAATGGAGCTGGTAAATCAACATTATTAAAACTGTTGGCTTTTACTCATCGCCCAACTCGAGGTGATATTTCACTATTTTCTCAAACAGTCTCATGGCCATTAACGCCACAACAAAGAAAGCGCATTGCCTTCGTTGAACAGCACCCATTTCTATTGCCAGGCACAGTCTACGACAATATTAAACTCGCTTTATCACTGCAAAATATTCCTGCCTCACAACATCATGCATTGATTAAAAAGGCATTAGAAGAAACTCATACTGCACATTTACTTAAACAAAACACCCAAACCTTATCTGGGGGTGAATTAAAACGCGTTGCCATTGCTAGAGCAATAGCCTATCAACCTGATATTCTGTTACTAGACGAACCTTTTTCCCATCTGGATATTGACCATATTGAGGCTTTAGAAACCCTCATAAAGTCTTTTTCTCAAACTACTGGAAAAACCGTAATACTATCAACCCATAATCATTTGCAAGGCACAGCTTTGTCACAATCAACGATTAACCTCGTTGCAGGTAAAGTCACTTCAGCCCCACTAGAAAATAGATTCAGTGGCTACCTTAGACAACAACAGTTTTTTACCGAAAAACTGGTCATTGAAACCACCAGCAATCTAGATCGAGCACAACAGCTTGCTATCGATCCCAAACAAATTATTATTTCTAATCAACCTTTAGAGTCGAGTATGCAGAATTGTTTTTCTGGTCAGATTATATTCATCTCAGAACAAGCCACTACTTGTCGTCTAATCGTAGACTGTAAAGAGCAGTTCCATGCGACGATCAGTTTAGAGTCTCTAAACACCCTCAAGCTACAATTAGGTAGTCAAGTCTACTTAAGCTTTAAATCATCCTCTGTATTGGTGTTTTAGACGCATTTATTGCACTAAAATCTCTTCATTACAGCTATAAGTACAGATACTAAATACACGTCAATTATTCAAATTAGCCAATGTCAGTTCTATAAGTAACTGTAAAACTTACATAATACTCTCACACAAATTATCACTAAACAGCCATAAATATAGGCTAAAACTGACACTCACAAAATAATCCTAATTCGCTATATGCAACGGCATAATACTTGCGGTAAGATAGGACCATGAACCATAAGAATTCCCCGCTATAAGTCGTGAAGCCCTCATTACAGCTACGTGTAGGTCAAAGCCTATCGATGACACCTCAGTTGCAACAAGCAATTCGTTTGTTACAACTTTCATCTCTTGAGCTACAGGCTGAAATCCAAGAAGCACTCGAAACAAACCCATTACTTGAAGTTGAAGAAGAATTTAATTCAGATGATGTGTCAGCTTCTGATCAAGACAATAGTTCTGATACAGAAATAGATCTAAGCAGTAAAGAACTTAACCAAGTAGAAAATAGCTCCATCCCCGATGAACTACCAACTGATAGTGAGTGGGAAGATACTTTTGACACGCAAGTTCCTAATCAATCCTCTAATCAAATTGTTGACTCTGGTATAGAGCGTGATAATGAAGATAACAGCGGCGATACACTTCAGGGGGGTTTGTTGTGG
>CALCCU010000127.1 GCA_937900515.1 uncultured Gammaproteobacteria bacterium
AACTCGCATCGTCAGCAATAAAGTTTTGTACCATCATCGGTCTGTTATTGTAATTTGCATCCCCCATAACATCTTGAAGATTCATCTCATCCATAATGGGAAAATCATCAAAATCACAGTTCGCATCTACGATAATGCTATATGCCAACATAAGGCATAGCACAGACCAATTTTTCATAACTCGCTTAATCATCATAATAATAAAAACCGCCATCAATACCACCTGTTTCAGAAACATCTAAAGGTACGCCATCCTCTGACGGAAGAGGTTCAATACCCACTGCACCAAAGTCAAGCTTTTCAACAGCACTATTGCCTGGCCCCCCATCAAGGATACTGGCAACGCTAATAGCAACATCGAATAATGCATTATCAAATACAGTTGACGGTACAAAGTCATCAGCGCGTGCTTGAAAATGTTTCAAACTTTGTGTGTTCCAACCATCAGCTAAAATAGCTGAGCGAACTTTTATTTTTCCATCCCAGTGAGGATTGCCATCAGCATCAGTAAATAGCATGCTTTCGATACCTGAACCAAAACCAATTCCACCATCTTGTCGATCCCAAACACCTGTGCCGCTACCATGGGCATTGCCTTTGTTAACTTGAGTAGTTAAAACAGGGCTATAGTAATTTTTAGTTTCATAGGCAAAGGTCATAAAATCGTCATTACTGCCACCTATGGCACCTAAAAATTCATTGATCGGATCCGCAATAACTTTCACGCCAGTATTAATGACATCAACAACTTTATACCCAATAGCAGGGGTTAATTCTCCATCCATTTTCCCTGTATCATCATTGTCATCAGTACCTAATGTTGTACCGCCATACATCGTATTTTTACTTTCAACATAACGCCACACAGGGTTGAGGTCTCCAGACTCTACTTTCGTGTCATCTTCTGTAATCGCTTTTAATTCACCTGGACCAGTACCATAAAAAAAACGATTTCTCATCGTATCCATTACGTCTTGATCACTCCGTGTTGCTACACTTTCCCAATAGGCATTACTAATAACACTTTCATCTGGTTCATCACCTTGATCAAACCAAACTGTTCGTTCCCAAGTCACATAGCGAGAAGCTTGCTGAGTTTGATATTGCATATCCATCAACTTGCCAAACATAGGTACAATCACAAATAAACTTAGAAAAACAAAACTAACCGATACCACAAACTCAGTCATTGCTTGACCTGTTTGCCAGTTATTTACAACCTTATAATGTGTTTCCAAAATAATCATGGCATTAATGCATCGAAGTCAGGTAATTGTTCAATCGCAGCAGATGTCGCTTGGCTTGCGACATCTGTTATTGTTGGTTCAACGAGCGGCCCTATAATAGGATCATCAATTTGCTCAACTAAGGTATCAACACCTGCCTCAACAACACGATCAGCGATACCTTGTATAACCCAATCAATAATATCATTAGCAGAAGCATTGTCAGATAAGCCCTCAAATATGGCACTCCAACTAATTTCACCCGTGGCTATTAACATTGCAATTGCACTTGGCTCTTTTAATCGTGCATCCCAAAAAGGGCTAAATAAACTCGGAGCAACATCACTGCCATCTGTATTTTTTTGCATAGGATCAGCAAAATAGGTTTCAGCAGCACTCACCGTCATCATTGGTCGTTCATCATTCCAAATAAACTCCTGATAATCAGAAATATCAGTGCCTTCAACACGAGAATGCGATGCGACATCAAACCTTGTATAAGGAATTTGTTTGTTTGAGTTGTGCCAATCATCACCAGCAATAGTGGGGTCGTCAGTATTAATATTAAGTGCATTTGGATCCGCCGCTGGAGATTGATCCGTTGTATCAATATCATCCATGGTTTTAGCTAGGGCAATAACAAATTCATAACCTACACCCGATTCTTGAAAGGAGTCACCTAAAGAGAAAAACGATGGTGGCCCACTATATGTATCCGTCACATCATTAGGGTTAACACCAAACATGCCTCCAGGTAATTGAGGTGAAATAGAGCCCCAGCCCAAAGCTAACAAATGAAATAAATCAAAACTGCCTTGATTAAGCACATCATTGATATCACCACCATAAACATCGGCAGGCATCATAGGGTAGCCCCATTCAGGTACAAATTTTTTGGCATATTTCCTATCACTAACCAGCTGATGTGTGGCCCCAGCTAAGGGCAATCCTATCGGAATCGAAAAATCAACATCCAATATAGTGCCACCATTACAGCCCACAACGGGTAAACAAATCTCAAAACTTACAAATAAGCCAATATCTATTTGAATCCCAAATGAAGTGACGTCTATTGCTGACCAGCCCAAACTCGCAATATCCTTGTCCTCTTCGATCGAACCATGAGAAACATAGGCTGTTCCACCATCATTCTTAATCCCTGCCCAAAAACCAAGGTCAAGCTTAATAGTCAGCTTAACAATGCCAACATCCAAAACCAGTGGAAAGTGAAACTCTACTCTTGGTGGACCTAAGTCCCAGTGTCGGTCTCTTGTAAATGCCTCACGATTATTATTTACTATTGCTGCAAAACGCTTATAAGCATCAACCGCACCATCTGCCGAGTCATCGGCATTCATGTTAGCGTCTCGTCCGCCACCTGCATTATTCTGTTTCTTTCTTGCAACACCTGAGGTGTTGTTATTAATCATATTATCTACGGATCCCAGTTGCCCGCCTAAAAAATCACCAACCATATCGTGGCCATCAGCATGATCCGTATTTGAATCTACTGCTCCTGCAATATTGCTGTAGAGATTATTAGGATCAATATTTTCACCAAAATATGTCAATAAAGTGTTCTGGACGAAAAAATACCACCCTACGACTGGGGTATACATTTCAGCTTTACTTTCATCAGCTGAAAACTCATGATCTTCCACAACGTGGAGGTTCATTTCTATTTCAGCTTCTAAAGTAGATAGTGCAAATACTTTCTGAAAAATACCTAAGGCACCATTGAAATAAGAAATGGCTGTTGGCCAGACTTTATTAATTGTTCTTAATGGTGGTTCTAGCGAGGTTCCTAGGCCCGTATAAAGTTGCGTTACTGGTTGCATCAGCATTTGCAAAGTAGTGGGCGAGGGCGGAGCAATAGGAACAGTATAAAGTGGAAAAGAGCTGAAGGCTCCTGTGTTTTTATAATGTTTTACCCATCGACCAGACATACTTTCCTTCGAAACTTTTGCA
>CALCCU010000128.1 GCA_937900515.1 uncultured Gammaproteobacteria bacterium
GGACTCCTTTTTTTGAAGACTGGAATTTTGCCTTACAAAGCCTAATTAATATTTCATTAGGTATTATATTGGGCGCATTTATTACTATAATGTTAAGAAAGTCCATTAGATATTCTTCGTTATAGTATGACCATCAATTTAAAGGCTGTTTTAAACAAAGTATCCAATTAGGAATGGGTCGATGGGTCTCTTTTTCACAAACGTCCCATTTCAGCAAACGAAACAACCTCCCCATCCCCCACCACAATATGATCCAACACCCGAATATCCACCGTCGCTAATGCCGACTTCAAGCGATCTGTAATCGCATAATCCGCCTGACTAGGCTCAGCCACCCCCGACGGATGATTATGAGCAAAAATAACCGCCGCCGCATTATGACTTAAAGCATGCTTAACCACCTCACGAGGATAAACATTGGCAGAATCAATAGTGCCTCGAAATAATTCTTCAAAGGCAATCATGCGGTGCTTATTATCTAAAAACAGGCAGGCAAATACTTCGTGTTGGTAGGCTCGCAGCCGATGTTGTAGATAGTTTTTAGTTGAGAGGGCATCGCTTAATGCATCACCGCGAGTAAGGGTTGATTCTAGATGACGGCGACTCATTTCTAATACCGCTTGCAGTTGTACGAATTTGGCAGGTCCGAGTCCATGTTGGCTGCAAAATTGACTTTGATTCGCTTCGAGCAGGGCGCGAAGACTACCGAAGTTAGAGAGTAGGCTGCGAGCCAGTTCAACAGCAGAAAGTCCGGTAACGCCTGTGCGCAGGAATATGGCCAATAATTCTGCATCTGATAAAGCTTGCGGGCCAAGTTGTAATAGCTTTTCTCGTGGCCGTTCGTCCGCCGGCCAATCTTTTATTGCCATAATATGAATCCTTTCGTTATTAGGCGGGTGTGATTAAGGCTTAATTTACCGACTGTTTTTAATAAAAACAATAACTTGTTTTGAATTAAGCTTACAATGATAGTATTCTATGCAACCTTTTTTTACGATTAATTTTCATGGCCGGAAAACTTTTTATTAGAACCTTTGGTTGTCAGATGAATGAGTACGATTCATCGAAGATGGCAGAAGTCCTTGCAGAATCTCATCAGCTTGAAGTCACCGATGTGGCGGAAGATGCTGATGTATTGCTTCTTAACACTTGCTCAATACGCGAAAAAGCACAAGAAAAAGTGTTTCATCAGCTTGGGCGTTGGAAGAAGTGGAAGGACAGTAAACCTGGTTTAGTTATTGGGGTTGGTGGCTGTGTCGCTAGCCAAGAGGGTGATGCTATTCGCCGTCGTGCACCGTATGTTGATCTTGTTTTTGGCCCACAAACCTTGCATCGCTTACCAGCAATGTTGGAGGAAGTGCGTTTAAGTCATAAGCCAAGTATTGATATTTCCTTCCCTGAGATTGAGAAGTTCGATAATTTGCCTACTGCTAAGGCTGATGGCCCTACGGCGTTTGTATCGATTATGGAAGGATGTAGTAAATACTGTACTTTCTGTGTGGTGCCTTATACCCGAGGTGAAGAAGTGAGCCGTCCAGTTGGCGGTATCTTGCGTGAGATCCATGGCTTAGCGGTCCAAGGTGTACGTGAAATTAATCTGCTTGGTCAGAATGTAAATGCGTATCAAGGTGAGATTGAAGAGGGTGAATTCGCTGATTTAGCTGAGTTGATTCATCATGTTGCCGCTATTGATGGTATTGATCGTATTCGTTTCACTACATCTCATCCTGTTGAATTTTCAGATAGCTTGATTCAAGCCTATGCTGAAGTTCCTGAGCTGGTGGATCATTTGCACTTACCGATTCAGTCTGGTTCTGATCGCATTTTAATGTTGATGAAACGTGGTCATACTGCGCTTGAGTACAAATCAAAAATTCGTCGATTAAAAGAAGTACGCCCAAATTTAAGCATGTCGAGTGATTTTATTATTGGTTTCCCTGATGAGTCTGATGCTGACTTTGAAGCAACGATGGCGGTGATTAATGATGTTGAATTCGATCATTCCTTTAGCTTTATTTATAGCGCGCGACCAGGTACGCCAGCCGCGGCATTTACTGACTCTGTTTCTGATGAAGTTAAAAAGCAGCGTCTTCAAACTGTGCAAACACGTTTATTGCAGTTAGAACGTAAACATAGTGAAGCGATGTTAAATTCGACTCAACGTGTTTTGGTTGAACGCATTGGCGAACGTGATGAAGGGGAAATGGTTGGCCGTACGGAAAATAATCGTACTGTTATGTTCGCTGGCGACAAATCCTTATTAGGTAAGTTTGTTGATGTAAACATTACTGAAGCCTATAGTAATTCTCTACGCGGCGAGATGCTTGCCGATAGCGTTATTCTTTAATACATTGAGACCCATACTTTGACAACAAATACGCCGTCATTAGACAGTATTAGCTTTGAACTTAGCCCTGAAGATAACCCTCGTTTAGCCAATTTATGTGGCCATCTTGATGAACATTTACGCATGATGGAGCGTGGCTTTGGTGTTGAGGTCAATAACCGAGGCTGTAAATTTCAAGTAATTGGTAAAGCGGATATCTTAGCGACTGTACAAGAGGTGATTCACGAACTGTATGCTGAGACAGCACAAGTCGTATTAGTGCCAGAGATGGTACATTTAGCGATTCGCCAAGCGGATGGTGAAGAGGCTATTGCTACTGTTGAACAAGCCGAAGTTGTGATTAAAACGAAGCGTGGTTTAATTAAAGCGCGAGGTGATAATCAGCAAAATTATTTACGTAATGCGATGACGTATGATGTGAATTTTGGTATCGGGCCTGCTGGTACTGGTAAGACCTATTTAGCGGTGGCTTGTGCGGTTGAAGCTCTAGAACGTGATTTTGTCCGACGTATCTTATTAGTACGCCCAGCGGTTGAAGCAGGTGAAAAGTTGGGTTTCTTGCCAGGCGACTTGAGCCAGAAAGTGGATCCTTACTTACGTCCTTTGTATGACGCCTTATACGAAATGTTAGGGTTCGAACGTGTTGCTAAATTAATTGAACGAAATGTAATTGAAGTCGCGCCATTGGCGTATATGCGCGGTCGAACTTTGAATGAATCATTTATTATTTTAGATGAAGCGCAAAACACCACGAAAGAGCAGATGAAGATGTTTCTTACGCGTTTGGGTTATAACTCAACAGCGATGGTGACGGGCGATATTACTCAGATCGATTTACCGAATGCGCAACAATCAGGTTTACGCCATGCGATTGAAGTGTTGAAAGATGTTGAAGGTATTGGTTTTACCTTCTTTCAAGCTGCTGATGTTGTACGACATTCTTTAGTTCAAAAAGTTATTCAAGCCTACGAGCGAGCTGAGCGAACATAAATGACTAAATCAACAGTTGATATTCAGCAGGCAACCGAATCAGGTTGTCCTGAGCTGGAGTTATTTGAATCGTGGGTTGATGCTGCATTACTCCACCTTGATGAGTCGTGTGAATTAAGTATTCGCCTTGTCGATAGCGAAGAAAGCGCAGAATTGAACTCGAGCTATCGCGGTAAATCTGGCCCAACCAATGTGCTGTCATTTCCATTTGAATCGCCAGTGCCGATGGAGCCTAGGTTATTAGGCGACTTGGTTATTTGCGTACCTGTGGTTGAACGTGAAGCACTTGAACAAAATAAAAAACTAAATGATCATTGGGCCCATCTAGTGGTTCATGGCTGCTTGCATTTATTAGGCTATGATCACATTGACGATGAAGAAGCAGAAGAAATGGAAGCTTTGGAAATTAGTATTTTAGATACATTAGATATTGATAATCCTTATCAAGAGATATTGCCATGAGTGAAGGACGACCGAGTCGCTCCAATAAAACTAGTCGAACGTTTATCCAACGATTAAGCGGCTTATTGTTTGAACCAACCGACCAAGAACAACTTATTGAGGTCATTCGAAATGCCTCTGAAGAACATATTCTTGATGCCGAAGCCTTATCTATCGTTGAAGGCGCATTAACTGTTTCAGAGATGCAGGCTCGTGATGTGATGATTCCGCGCTCTCAAGTAGTGATGGTGTCTCGCGATGCTCCGAAAGAAGATACGTTAAGACTGGTATGTGAAGAGGGCCATTCACGCTTTCCCGTTATTGATGATGACCGTGATGATATTATTGGGATTGTATTAGCCAAAGACTTGTTATCGTCAGTGGTATCTGCCGATAAGCTTGATTTTGATTTGCGTGAAATTATGCGTCCAGCGGTATTTATTCCAGAAAGCAAGCGTTTAAATGTATTGTTGCGAGAGTTTCGTGCTCGACGTAATCATATGGCGATTGTAGTGGATGAATACGGTGGTGTTGCGGGTATTGTCACCATTGAGAACGTGTTGGAGCAAATTGTTGGTGAGATCGAAGATGAACACGATATTGACGACGACGCACCTATCTTGAAGCGTGACGACACTACGTTCACTGTAAAAGCACTGACTAGTCTCGAAGACTTTAATGAGTATTTCGAAGTTGAGTGGAGCGAAGATGAATTTGATACAGTGGGTGGCTTTGTGATGAATCACTTTGGCCACCTTCCATCACGTGATGAAACAGTCACTATTGGTAGGTTTAAGTTTACTGTGATGCGAGCAGATAATCGTCGAATTCACTTATTAGAAATGAGTGTATTGCCAGCAGAAGACGAACAACAGTCTGATTCTTGATTAACGAGTAATGGCAATCCAGCAAATGATGCGTTATTTACCTAGTAATTTAGTTGTATTACTTGCTGGTGGTTTGCTTCCGCTTTCTTTTGCCCCTTTTCACTATTACCCTGTCGCTATTATTAGTTTAGTCCTGCTTTTTGTGTGCTGGTCTTCGGTAACAGCTAAACGAGCGGCTATCTTAGGGTTCTTGTTTGGGCTAGGGTTTTTCGGTGTTGGCGTGTCATGGATCTATGTTGCTATTCATGACTTTGGGCAGTCTGGCATTTTTCTAGCTAGTTTATTAACCGCACTGTTTGCTGGCTTTTTATCCTTATACCTTGCTGGACTTGGCTGGCTGATTAGGCGCTTTTCAAGCGAACATTTTTCTACAGCCGACTACCTATTACTATTACCTGCCGCTTGGTTAATCTTTGAGTGGTTTAAAGGTTGGTTCTTAACAGGATTTCCATGGTTAGAGCTTGGTGTAGGCCAGATTGATGGGCCTTTAAGTGGCTATACGCCTGTAATTGGTGTGCTCGGAGTATCACTGTTAACAGTCTTGTCAGCTGGATTGCTCACTCTAGCGGTCACTAAAAAACGAGCATGGCCAATAGTGTTATTTATTCTGATTTGGTCTAGTGGGCAATTACTGAAGTCTCAAGAGTGGACTCAAGCGGTTGATCAGCCCATTAAAGCTACGATTATTCAAGGTAATGTACCGCAGCAATTAAAGTGGGATCGTGATCAGTTATTTAAAACATTGGCTTTATATCAAGCTAGGACAGAAGAACATTGGGATAGTGACCTGATTATTTGGCCTGAAAATGCAATAACTGTTTTCTACCATCAGGCAAAAGACTTTTTTCTTGAGCCGCTTACTCAATTAGCTATTGAAAATGACACCGAAATTTTAATTGGCATGCCTGTGCTGAATGAAGAAAAAGACGAGTATTACAACAGTATGGTTTTACTCGGGAAACAGGAAGGCTTTTATTACAAACGTCACCTTGTACCATTTGGAGAATATATTCCATTTGAGTGGTTGCGTGGTCTTATTGCTTTCTTTGATTTGCCTATGTCGAGTTTTCGACCAGGCCCAGCTCCTGAACAATTGATGAAAGTAGCTGATCAATCCATCGGTATTTCAATTTGTTATGAAGACGTGTTTTCGACAGAGGTCATGGCTAGCCTGCCTGAAGCACGCCTATTAGTTAATGCTTCTAATAATGCATGGTACGGGGACTCATTTGCTCCACAGCAACATCTTCAAATTGCACAAAATCGTGCCTTGGAAATGGGGCGGCCTACTTTACGAGCAACAACTAACGGTATCTCAGCCTTAATAGATTATAAAGGGCGTTTAACCGAGCAAACAGCTCAATTTAAACAGGATGTTATCACGGTAGAAGTTCAGCCTCGTGAAGGAGCAACTCCGTATGTTAAATGGGGCCAGCGGCCTTTGTGGATATTGTCTCTGTTCATGCTGTTGGTGTGGGGGTATCATCGACGGGATAGTTTCATTAATAGTCAGGTTAATTAATGCAGTTTTTAACAATACAGCGGATCCTCGGGATTTTACTCGGTCTATTTAGTTTTACGCTATTGCCCCCGATTGCCGTTTCTATTTATTACCAAGATGGTGCTACAGAAGCCTTTGTAGATGCCTTTCTTTTATTGTTAACGACAGGCTTTTTATTTTGGCTGCCAGTGAGAAATCACCGCAAAGAGTTGAAGATTCGTGACGGCTTTATTGTTGTCGTGATGTTTTGGGTAGCTTTAGGCCTATCGGGTGCGGTTCCTTTTTTCCTCACACAAGTCCCTGAGATGTCATTTACCGATGCGGTATTTGAGTCGATGTCTGGGTTAACGACTACGGGGGCAACGGTCTTGACGGGACTGGATGATTTGCCTAAGGCCGTATTGTTTTATCGTCAATTCCTACAATGGCTAGGAGGTATGGGGATTGTTGTATTAGCCGTGGCTATTTTGCCGCTATTAGGTGTCGGTGGTATGCAGCTTTATCGTGCAGAAACGCCAGGGCCAATGAAAGATTCAAAGTTGACTCCTCGAATTACCGAAACAGCTAAAGCATTGTGGTATATCTACCTCACATTGACAGTATCATGTGCTGTTGCATTTAATTGGGCGGGTATGTCGTGGTTTGATGCAATTGGGCACAGCTTCTCAACCGTTGCCATTGGTGGTTTTTCTACACATGATGCGAGTATGGGGTATTTTAATAGTGCTACGATAGAGATGATCACCGTGGTGTTTATGCTTGCTGCGGGTATGAACTTTTCTCTTCACTTTTTAGCATGGCGACATCGTTCGATTAAACATTATTTCGCCGATTCTGAATTAAAAGTATATTTATGGATTTTAGGCATGCTGTCTTTGGTGACATCTGCTTATCTTTATTTCACGCATACCTTTGATACGCCGTGGACAGCTATTCATCAAGGAATATTCCAAGCTGTATCAATAGGCACTACAACCGGATTTACAACGACGGATTATTCCTTATGGCCGGGCTTTTTGCCGATCATGCTCTTACTTGCTAGTTATGTCGGAGGTTGTGCTGGCTCTACAGGTGGTGGTATGAAAGTTATCCGAGTTATGCTGCTATTTAAACAAGGCTATCGTGAAGTCTTGCGTTTAATTCACCCGAACGGCTTGTTTGCGATTAAGGTTAACAATAAAGCCTTACCTCCTAAAATAGTAGGAGCGGTATGGGGTTTTTTCGCTCTATATATCTTCTGTTTTATGCTTATGTACCTCTTTTTAATGGCGACAGGCCTAGATATTGTTACTTCGTTCTCAGCCGTAACAGCATGTCTAAATAATTTAGGCCCTGGTTTAGGTGAGGTGGGTGCTAACTTTGGTAGTATCAACTCGCCATCAAAATGGGTACTGTGTGTGGCGATGCTATTAGGTCGATTAGAAATATTTACACTTTTAGTCGTATTAACACCAGCATTTTGGAGACGTTAAGCTAATGATTGAACGCTCTAAATGGGATGTGATTTATAGTCAAAAGTCAGTATTACCTAGAGCTTGTTTGGCATTAGAGCAGAATCAGCACCTATTACCCACTAAAGGTGATGCGCTTGATTTGGCCTGTGGGCAAGGTGGGAATGCATTATTACTTGCCGAACATGGTTTAAATGTTTCTGCTTGGGATAGTTCTGAGGTAGCAATAATGCAACTAGCCCAACAAGTGGAGTCAAAATCACTCAGGGTTGACGCCCAAGTGCGAGATGTAGTTGAGCAAGCCCCCGAGCCTGATAGTTTAGATGTGTTAGTGGTGAGTTATTTTTTAGATCGCAGCCTGTGCCCACTACTTTTAAAAGCCTTACGTCCCAATGGTCTGCTTTTTTATCAAACCTATTGCGAACAAAAAACTCAACAGTTAGGGCCAAAGAACCCTGATTATTTATTACAAGATAATGAGTTATTGCGCTTATTTTCAGATATGAATGTGAGAGTGTATCGTGAAGAAGCATTATTAGGTGATCACCTCAAAGGCTGGAGAAATCAAGCTATGCTAGTCGCAGAAAAGTAATTTTTTCAGTATGATAGCCCTTATTTTTGAATAAGAGCTTGCTGATAAGTAGCTAGATCTGTAAAATTATGCGGTTCAGAAGTCCGATACGATTTTTATTGGGCTAATACTAATATTTTAAATACATTAACGAGAATAGATATGAAAGCGGATATCCATCCAGAATACAGCGAGATCGATGTTACTTGTAGTTGTGGTAATACTTTTAAAACTCACTCTACTCGCACTAGTGCTTTGTCATTGGATGTATGTGCAGAATGTCACCCATTCTACACAGGCAAGCAAAAAATGCTTGATACTGCTGGTCGAGTTGATAAATTCCGTCAAAAATACGGAAAATAATTTGTCTGGCTCATTGATGAGTCGAACAGAATTAATAAGGATTAAACGTGTCTGTACTTTTTAGTGCTACAGGTAAAAACCTTAAAAAAAGCCTCTGCTCCCTGGCAGGGGCTTTGTTGTTTCTAGCCTTAATAGGTTGCGCCCAAAACCCTGTCAGTGGTGGCAATGATTTTGTTATGCTCTCTGAAAGCGATGAGCTTGGTATCGGACGCACTAATCATCCGAAGATCATTCAGGAATATGGTCGCTATGAAGATGAAGTGTTACAAGCATATGTTCAACGCGTCGGAGATAGGTTGGCTAATGTTAGTCATCGAACTAATCTGACTTATCGCTTTACAGTATTGGATTCACCTGTAATCAACGCTTTTGCATTGCCTGGTGGTTACATATATATCACTCGTGGTTTGATGGCGTACCTGAACTCAGAGGCTGAATTAGCGGCAGTACTGGGGCATGAGATAGGTCACGTCACTGCACGTCATGGTGTTCGTCAGCAAAGTGCCTCACAGGCTGTGGGTTTAGGATATACCATTGGTGCCCTGTTCTTTCCTGAATTACGAGCGGCAGGTTCGCAAAATTTATTCAGTCTATTCGGTGGGGCTTTATTAAGCGGCTATGGCCGAGAGCACGAATTGGAGTCAGATGGGCTTGGTGCTGAATACCTTGCTAAAGCGGGGTATGACTCTAAGGCGATGATTGATGTTATTCGGGTATTAAAAGCACAAGAAGTATTTGCTGCTGAGCAAGCAAAGAGTCAAGGCCGTAAGGTGCAAGGTTATCATGGGGTATTTGCAAGTCACCCTGATAATGATACGCGACTTCATGAAGTGGTGGGTGCAGCAGAGCAGTTTGCATTAGCTGGAACTGGTCAGCGCAATAAAGCTCAATATTTTGACCAAATCAACGGTATGACATTTGGCGATAGTGAGTCACAAGGTATTCGCAGAGATCATCACTTTTATCATTTGGCGATGGATTTTTCAGTAGATTTTCCTGTTGGCTGGCAGGTGTTAAATCAACCCGATAGATTACAGGCTATCTCGGCAGGAGGCACTGCATTTATTGAGATGCGAGCAGCGGATATAAATAAAAAAATATCGCCTAAAGAATTTATCCATCAGCGTTTAAAATTAGAGAAGCTAATAGGTGGGCAGCATTTTCGTAGTCATGGTCTAGAGGGTTATACAGCGCTTATTGAGCAAAGCTCTCAGAGAGCACGTGTTTCAGTTGTTTATTTGCGAGATCAGGCGTTTGTCTTTTTTGCTAGTGTGAAGGATATGAAAAAATTCAGTAGCATTGATGTTGAATTCATTAAAGTAGCTAAAAGCTTACACGCTTTACTTGAGCATGAAAAAGAGCTTGCAAAAGAGTTCAAGATTCAAACTGTTAACGTTGGTAGGGGGGATAATTATCCGAGCTGGGCTAAAAAATCTCGACTCAGTAATAGCCCATTGCAGCAGTTAAAATTACTCAATGGTGATTATCCAACTGGCGAGCTAGAAGTTGGCCAGTTGGCTAAAAAAGTAAGGTAATTAGAATAAGTCTACTGGTGCTGTAGGGCTATCAGTATTTTGGGTAGGGCCAATAAATACATTGCTTGGTGGTGCAGATTCTCTGGGTACATATTGTTCTCTGAATGTCTCACTAATTGGGTTTTGAGTATCATAACCACTGAGTAAACCAGTATCAGGATCAATGTTAACTGTCACCATATCGACAGGTTGCTTTAATGGGGCTTCAGGTACATCATCTAGTGCTACTTTCATAAAGTCTATCCACATTGGTAACGCGGCTTTACCACCTGTTTCATAACGTCCAAGAGATTTTGGCGAATCAAAACCAACCCAAGCGATAGTCACTAAATCTGGGTGAAAGCCATTAAACCAAGCATCTACCTGATCGTTTGTTGTGCCTGTTTTACCCGCTAGATCGTTTCTCCCAAGACTCATTGCTTTTCGTCCGGTACCAAAACGAACAACATCACGTAGTAAACTGTTCATAATGTAGTTATTTTGCGGTGTCATAATACGTTTAGCTGCTTTTATAACTTGGTGACCGGCGTCTGTACTGTCTTGTGGAAGACAGGTTTCACAGACAGTTTCTGGCTCAGCCTGCATAAGAACGGTGCCATATGGATCTTCGATACGTTGGATGATATAAGGTTCAACTTTATAGCCGCCATTCGCTAATGCAGAATAGGCTCGAGCCATATCCCATGGGGCTGCACTGCCGCTGCCTAATGCAAGGGATAAACTTTGAGGGAGTTGAGAAGGATCAAAACCAAATTTACTTGCGTAGTCGATAACATATTTAACTCCAATATCTCTTAATATTCGAATCGACACTAAGTTTCTTGAATGAGTTAGAGCAACACGTAATCGGGTTGGACCATAGAATTTCCCGCTGTAATTTTCTGGTCGCCATACATCATCAGTTGACGTATCTTCTGATACAACGGGCGAATCATTAATAATGCTCGCGGCGGTATAACCTTTTTCTAATGCTGCAGAATAGATGAATGGTTTGAACCCAGAGCCTGGTTGGCGACGTGATTGAGTTGCGCGGTTAAATTTATTTTGGAAGTAATCAAAACCACCATTAAGCGCTGTTACTCCACCGTCATAAGGTGACACAGAAATAAGTGCGCCCTGAGCTTGTGGTAGCTGGGCTAGTTGCCAGTCACCTTTACTATTTTGGCGTAAATAGACTTGGTCACCGACATTGACAACGTCTGTGACTTTTTTGATCTGTTTACCACGGCGGGTCGTACTTAGCTGCTTTCTAGCCCAAGATAGATCTTTAACATCAAGAGAGGTGACGCCATGCTCTTTGACATAAATATTAGCTTGTTCAGCTGTGGTAGCCGTCACAACTGCTGGTGTAAGAGGGCCAATGGCGCTGAAGTTCGATAAGGTTTGCTCATAGTCTTCATAAGTCATTTCTTCAGATAATGTCAGTTTGCTTTTTGCCCCCCTAAAGCCATGACGTCGGTCATATGCAAGTAAGGCTTCTTGAATTGCATTATTAGACGCTTTTTGATGTTTAGCCTTAATAGTTGTATAGACGTTAAGGCCCATATTATATGCTTCGTCGCCATATTCTTTAATGAGTTCTGTTCTAACCATTTCTGCTACATAAGGAGCATAAACTTCTACGTTACGACTATGAAAACTTGATGAAAGGGGAGCTTGGACAGCCGACTCATAATCCTGTTTTGAGATATGGCCGACTTCCCACATACGACGAAGTACGTAATCTCG
>CALCCU010000129.1 GCA_937900515.1 uncultured Gammaproteobacteria bacterium
AGCTCCATAAGCAGTAAATACTTATGGGGCTTTTTTGTTTTTATTCTCTGAGTTTGACTGTTAAAACTTTTTCTTTAGATCCATACGCTGATCAGCACGTTGAATATCTAATTCGCTTAAGAATGTCATACCTAATAAGGCTCGTTCTGGCTCACGGCCATCTAAAACCATAGCTCTAATATTATGAAGTGTTATTTCGCCGACTTGTACACTATCTAGGGTAACTTGGTACGCTGAATCAATACCAGAAGCCGTTTTGACCCCTACTTTAGTCCCTCTACGAAAATCTATCCCTAATCGCTCTGCTGTAGCAGCATTAAGTGCTACCGATGATGCACCTGTATCAACAAGGAAGTCGACACTAAATCCATTCACGCTACCTGGAGTAAGATACATACCATTTGTTGGCCATAAACTCACTACCGTTTGCGCAACAGGAGCACTAAAGTTAGTACCTATATGAGTACCTAATAGATACACTTGTTGGATACCATTCTTTTCTAAAATTGCTTCTCTGCTGTTAGCCGAAATCAGCGTTAAACCCTCAGGGCTTTGCTCTCCAACCTGTAATACATGTTGTTTAGAATTGATTTCAACAACAGCTTTATCTCTGAACAACCCCACAACTACGATATTTAATACTTCAGACCATGCGCTCGTTGCATTTAACAGTATAATAAGCCCAACAATCCATATTTTACTCATGGCTTTCCCCTTTAAAATTAGCAGTCTTATGTCAAATAGTTCAGTATTAAACCTATCAACAAGACCCTCCGTTTCAGGAGTACTTCTGGCTGGCGGCCAAGCTCGCCGCATGGGTGGTGTAGACAAAGGCTTAGTCTTATATCGCAACAAGCCTTTAATCAGTTATGCACTAACAATTTTAAAACCGCAAGTTGATTCACTTCTCATCAATGCTAACCGCAATATAGATAGTTATCAAGCTTTTAGCTGTCCTGTCATAAAAGACAGTATTGATAACTACTGTGGCCCATTAGCAGGCATGTTAAGCGCTATGCAAGCCGTTGATACAGATTATATTCTTACAGCCCCCTGTGATTCGCCTAATATATCGCCCCAGCTTCGTCAAAGGCTGATGGAAAGTCTCATTATGGAACAGGCTGACATTGCAGTAGCTCATGATGGTGAAAGAATGCAGCCTGTTTTCAGCTTATTGTCTTGCCAATTGAAGGATGAATTACAACAATACCTGCAACAAGGCGGGCGAAAGATTGATCTGTGGTTTTCACAATATAAGCTAGCCATTGTTGATTTTTCTGACCAAAAAGACAGCTTTATCAACTTTAACCATCTTGATGATTTAGCTCCCAATAAGCAGAAAATTAAAGCACCTATTCCATTAATTGGTTTTGCTGCATTTAGTGGTACTGGTAAAACCACTTTGTTACGACAACTCATTCCCGCTTTATCAGCTAAGCAAATAAAAGTAGCCGTTATAAAGCATGCCCATCATAATTTTGATATTGATATCCCAGGTAAAGATAGCTATGAAATCAGGCAAGCAGGCGCGCAACAAATACTTGTTGCTTCAAGCCGACTCATGGCATTGATGGAAGTTCAGCCCAAAGAAATGCGAGATCCAAGCCTCGCCGAACTTATACCAAGGCTTGATTGCAGTAATTTAGATCTCATCATCGTTGAAGGCTTTAAGCATGAAGTTATGCCTAAAATTGAACTATATAGACCTAAGCTCAACAAACCTCTACTTTACCCTGAAGATGACAATATTATTGCCATAGCGAGCGATCAAGCTCTGACAGAAAGTTGTAATATTAAGCAGTTAGACCTGAACAATATTCAAGAAATGGCTGACTATCTCGAACATTTCATTACTCATCGGACAGCATAACAATGGCTGAATTTATTCCTCAAGCAAGTTGTGCTGATGCACATGAACCCCAAAGCCTCTCAGTCTCTGAGGCCCAACAGCGAATTACCGACCTAATAAAGGCAATTACAGCATGGGAAAAATGCTCAATTCGTAATAGTCTTGATCGTAATCTCCACAACCCAATAAGTTCACCAATTCAAGTACCAGCACATAACAATTCTGCGATGGATGGTTATGCTATTCATGGCTCTGACATTTCTGGCAATCACTTTTCATTGTTACAAATCGGTACAGCATTTGCCGGCCACCCTTATGTCGGCAAAGTAAATAAGGGTGAGTGTATTCGTATTATGACTGGCGCAATGATGCCAGATGACTGTGATACGGTTGTGATGCAAGAGCACGTTGAAGTTGATGGCCAAATGATAACAGTACATGGCAAGCAGTTAAAAGGGCAAAATGTACGCTTCGCAGGTGAAGATATACAAGTAGGTGATATTGTTTTAGAGGAAGGCCATAAGCTCACCCCCGCCGATCTTGGTATGATAGCCTCACTTGGCTTTTCAGAAGTAACGGTTAAACGTAAAATTCGCGTTGCATTTTTCTCCACAGGTGATGAACTTCGATCAATAGGGCAAAGCCTAGAAGCAGGCCAAATATACGATAGCAACCGCTATACACTGTATGGCATGCTCAAACGTCTAGGTGTTGATCCAATTGATATGGGTGTTGTCGCTGATGATAAAGATGCCCTACGTACCGCATTACAACTCGCTAGCAATCAGGCTGATGTCGTCCTCACCTCTGGAGGGGTTTCGGTTGGTGAGGCCGACTATATTAAAGAGATGTTAGAAGAACTCGGGCAAGTTGATTTCTGGAAAATAGCGATGAAACCAGGTAGACCGCTCGCATTCGGTAAGATAAATGATACCTTATTCTTCGGTTTACCAGGCAATCCCGTCTCTGTCATGGTTACCTTCTATCAATTTGTGACGCCTGCCCTACAGCAGTTAGCAGGCAATAAAATGGTACGTAAAAACACCGTGCAAGTAAATTGTGTCAGCCCTATTCGAAAACGAGCAGGTCGGTTTGAATTCCAACGTGGTATTTTATTCACCAATGCTAATGGCGAAACCGAAGTTAAAACAACTGGTCAGCAAGGCTCTGGTATTTTACGATCAATGAGCTCAGCAAACTGTTTTATCTTATTAGAAGAAAGCTGTGATGGCATTGAGCCAAACAGCACCGTCACTGTACAACCCTTTTCAGGCTTAATTTAATGTCAGCTAATCCCGCAAAACAAATACTCGAATTTAATAAATTAAAAAAACGTCTTCGTCGTCAAGTAGGTAAAGCTATCGCTGACTACAATATGATTCAAGATGGCGACAAAGTCATGGTCTGCTTATCAGGCGGAAAAGACAGCTACACAATGCTTGATATTTTGATGAATTTGCAAAAGCATGCGCCAATTAAATTTGAAATCATTGCGGTTAACTTAGATCAAAAGCAGCCAGGTTTCCCTGAGCACGTTTTGCCTGAATATCTTTCATCAATTGATGTTCCGTTTCATATCATCGAAAAAGATACCTACAGCATCGTAAAAGAAGTGGTCGAAGAAGGTAAGACAACCTGTGGAATCTGCTCTCGTCTTCGTCGTGGTTCTTTATATGGTTATGCTCGCCAACATGGTGTCACTAAAATTGCATTAGGTCACCATAGAGATGACATTATTGAAACAGCATTTTTGAATATGTTCTTTGGTAGTAAATTAAAAGCCATGCCGCCAAAACTATTGAGCGATGATAAAACAAATATTCTTATTCGTCCCTTGGCCTACAGCAAAGAAAGTGATATTCAACGCTATGCTGATGCCATGGAGTTTCCTATCATCCCGTGTAACTTATGTGGCTCACAAGAAAACCTTCAACGTCAAGTTATTAAAGACATGTTATCTGGCTGGGAAAAAGAACAACCCGGACGATTAGAGAATATATTCCGAAGTTTACAGAACATATCACCATCACAACTCGCTGATGGCGAACTATTCAACTTCAAAGATCTTGAATTACAACGCAAGCCTCTGACTGGGAATGAGGATAGTGCATACGATGAACGTCAATACCCACTTACGAGAGATGGTTGACTAAATTAAATTTAACTGGCCAAACAATAGCTATTATTACCTGTTGATTTGGCCACATACATTGCTTCATCAGCTTTACGTATAAGTTGCTCAGCATCCACACTATCTGAGTGTAAATGGACAGCAGCACCAATACTTGCTGACAACTCTAGCGTATATCCGTCGACTAAATACGGTTTTCGAAGCTTTGTTGATAAGTCATCGATCAGTCTTTGCCAATCATGATCAGAATGAATACCTGGCAAAATGACAATAAACTCATCACCACCATATCGACAGACTGTATCCGTTTTTCGAATGGCTTTCATTATTCTCTGACTAACACCTATCAAAACCTGATCGCCTATTAAATGTCCTAAACTATCATTAATTTCTTTAAATTTATCTAGATCAATAAATAACAATGCCGCACTGCTTTTTGTTCTTGAACAATTTAATAGAACATTATAAAGACGATCAAGTAATACATGTCTATTAGGTAGCTTAGTTAAAGGATCATGTGTGGCGTGAAATGCATTTAGATTCTCTTCTTTTTTTCGTAGCGTAATATCAGAAAATATAGATAAATATTGACCATTGTTAAACAATCTTTGAGGGAACTTGATGATCTCCAAACCTTCTAAATAAAGCTCGCCATTTTTGTGTCTATTCCATACTTCACCAGTCCACCTTCCTTCTTTTTTAATTTTGTCCCACATCTGTTGGTAAAATGCGAGATCGTGGCGTCCAGACGATAATATTTTAGGATTTTGTCCTATTACTTCCTCAGTGGAAAAGCCTGTAATTTTTTCAAAGGCAGGGTTTACAAATATAATCTTACCCTCATCATCTACAACTGAAATGCCATTACTACTTGCCTCTATTGCCGCTTCACTCAGGTATAAACGACTCTCGTGTTCCTGCCTTCTTTTAATTTCAACTGTTAAACGGTAAATAAACCAGATACTTACCCCCGTGACAAATATAAGAAAAACTCTAGTTATAAGTGCTGTTTCTGCTAACGATTCGACGTGCTGGTAACTTGTAGACAGAGTAACTAAATCTTGTCGGTGTTGACTCAACCAATTATCTTCAAGTGTGGCTAAGGCAGTAATCGCTGAACGATGGTTTACGGGCAGATGTTGATCAGTTTCAGCTTGATTCCAATGCTCATTTTTTTCTTCTCTAGCCAATGCTACATTGCCAATGTAATTTTGAATTACTGGAAGAAGTTGCTCTAGCGATTTTTCCCTTTCTTCTACACCCTGAGCATAGTTAGTAAAAGTTGTATTGACATCACCTAAAAGACGTTCAGCTTTTAATCCCATAACTATAGTTAATGCAATTGCAATTACTAATAAGCTGATTAATGAGTACTCGAAGTACCTGAGCCGTTTTAGTTCTATCATTACTGTAGCCCACCACGAGTTACTATTAGTCCAAAATAGATGGAATAATCTGTAAATCTCATTTGCTAAAGCAGGTCTTTTAAAGAGGACGTAAGCTCATCCATACAGTTTTGAAATAATTGATGTGACTTATCCGTCAATGTGAAAACAATTGAACGGTGATCGGCTGGGTTGATTTCTTTTTTAACCATGCCAGTTTTAATTAGCTGGCTTAAATGTCTACGAACTGTTGCTTCAGAAGCGATATTAAATGATAAAAGTTGTTTGAGAGTAACTGGTGTACCTAAATGTTCATAGTGCCCAATTTCAATACTAATATCGAAGTCTTTATAAGATTTCAGACCAGGAATAAGGACGAGGCTTTCCCTTAGTTTTCGTAAGTTTTTATAGTATTCCACTGTTTGATCTTCTTCGATATTGAAACTAAAAGCTTAACAAATAAACTTAGTTATCCAAACACAAATCGAAGGTCACTTTGACCACTAATTACCCTTTATAAAGGCAGCTATTTATGCAATAAATTTTAGCTATAGTGAACCATTAGAATTCAGATTAGTATTAAGAACTCTTACTTCACGTTGCGGGAAAGGTATTTCAAAGCCATGCTGTTGTAATGCTTCCAAAATCATTAACATCAAATCACCACCCACACGGTTTTTACCATCATCGATCCCTTCCATCCAGAACTCGACAAACATATCGATGCCAGAATCACCAAAACCGGCAATCTCACAATCTGGGCATTCCTGTATTGGTACACCGTCCCCACTTAAAACCTGAGGATGGCTAGCAACAACATCTTTAATAATATCAACTAATTTCCTAACATCAGAATGATATGCAACGGAAAAATTAACGCTATAGCGTTGTTTTTGATCTTTTCGGCTCCAGTTGGTAAAACTTTCTACGATAAACTTCTCATTAGGAACCATGATATCTTTACCATCAAAGGTCTCTAAGGTTGTTGAACGCATGTTTAGCTCTCGCACAATCCCTGTACGCCCATCTTCCAATTCAATATAGTCATCGACAGTAATCGAGCGATCTAACAAAATAATCACGCCCGAAATAAAATTGGAAGCAATTGACTGCAAACCAAAACCAAGCCCTACACCTAAAGCACCACCAAAAACGGCCAATGCTGTTAGGTTTATTCCCATTACTTGTAGTAATAACAAAAATATAACGAGAAAAATGGCTATTTCTAGTAGTTTGGCTGCTACTTCTTTGGTCCTGAAATCAAGCTTTTCTTGTCGGCGAATAATTTCACGCCCAGTCAATGAAGAAACTCGGCCGAGCCAAAACAGTATTGTGCCAAAAATAACAACGCGTAATACGCCATAAAGTGATATTTCTATATCGCCAACTGTCATTGATATCGATTGTAAGATTTCAATCAACGGTGCTAAAGCACCCACCATATGAAGAAATACAAGCGGCAAACCAAGCCACTTAATCGAATGGCATACAGCCTTATTTGCTATAAAGATATCAACAAGTGAACTAAAGAATACTAATACGCTAATAGTGAGCGCCGATTGCATAATCCAGCCGTTACCTATGAAGTCAGAGTTAAGTTCAACCGCTATGCGCAACATAAAAATAGCAAACAGCGGGAAAATCAAATTTCCGAGCTTACTAAGGAAACGTTGAATAGGATGATCACTGAGAGCCAAATGACCATTTTGTCTAGAAAAATAAGCTTGAATCTGTCTTCCAGCTAGGTATGCAACGACGTATATAGCTAAGATAAATGAAATTTGAATATAAGTTTCAGACTGAGAAAAGACACTCAAAGCCTGATCGCCTAATTGAGTAATTAGCTGATCTATTTTATCCATTACTATTTCTATAACCTTCTGAAAACTTAATTAAATACAGTGAATATAGTTATAAATAATCCAATATTCATAATCGATATCTGACAATCTATTTTAAGCTAAGTGCTTAAAAATAACTCAGGTTTCGTGTGTAATGAACAGATAGGCATCAAACATCCTTAATGTATTCGTAGCAAACCTAGTAGCAGAAAATAAAAAACCGATTAACTCATTATGAATTAATCGGTTATATTTTGCTGCAAACGGGTGAACTCGAACCACCACGAACTAAGTCCTCTAACTCTCAAGATGGTAAAACAATACTCTCTTGTTTATACCTAAATAACGGCGCCAAGAAAAAACAGAGACAGATTTATTTTTCTACTCACTTCAGTGACTCCTCTACTCTTTTCACAGGCCTACCCGGTGAACAATGTTCAATTCTTAACTCTGTCCGCCGCTCAACCTGAATAAAAGGGTAGCGGTCCCTT
>CALCCU010000130.1 GCA_937900515.1 uncultured Gammaproteobacteria bacterium
CCAATATTCTGTGCTGCATAACCCCACTGAATCATACCTTTATGCATTAATTTAATGGTCAAAGGATCCGTCGCATTTAAGTATGCCATTGAAGTCCATGTACCAATATTAGGATTACGCTTACCTTGATTCTTCAAGATATTACGCAACTTAATAGTCACATCACCAAAGTCAATATTCACTGGACAAGGATTTAAACAACGATGACAGACCGTACAGTGATCTGCCACATCATTCATCTCAGCAAAGTGACGTACTGAAATACCTCGACGGGTTTGCTCTTCATATAAGAAGGCTTCCATAATCAAACCTGTACCGAGGATCTTATTGCGTGGTGAATACAATAAATTTGCACGCGGCACGTGAGTAGTACATTCAGGCTTACATTTACCACAGCGTAAGCAATCTTTAATGTCGTTATTTACTTCATTCAGTTCGCTTTGCTCAAGGATAAGCGCCTCTTGTTCAAGCAAACGCATTGATGGCGTATAGGCATTATCTAGCCCTGATCCTGGCATCAATTTACCTGCATTGAAGTGACCATTTGGATCAACTTTCTGCTTGTAACTAGCAAAAGCATCAATAGTAGCTTCATCTAGATATTGCATTTTGGTTAAACCAATTCCATGCTCACCAGAAATAACGCCGCCTAAACGACCAGCTAATTCCATGACCTGATCAACAATCAGCTCAGCTTCATGCATCATGTCATAGTCATTTGAATTTACAGGGATATTAGTATGAACATTACCATCACCGGCATGCATATGCGTTGCGACGAATAAACGACTTGAACGATGCTGTGCGTGAATACCATCTAATTTAGTTCTAAGTGCTGCTAAATCCTGGCCTTGGAACATCTCCTTCAGTGGCTTTTCTACTTCTTGGCGGTATGAAATACGTAAGTCACGGCGTTGTAATACGTCAAATAAAGTATCACCATCAAGCAGTTTGGCTTGAGTTTCTTCAGGTAATAGGTCTAATTTATCCTTTGCCAAGCTATCGAAATTATCTAAAATCCCTTCCCAACGCTGATGTACTTCAGTCAAATAAACACATGCAGACTCAATTTTTATTTGAATAATTGCGTTATTTTCTTCGCTTTCTTCAAAGTCAGCTTTATGAACTTTTAATTCTTTCGGCTTATCTGATAAATAATCGCAAGCTGTTTTAAGCATGGTTAATTTATTACGAGTCGATTGAACAATATTAATTCGTTCAATACCATCATTATATTCAGACAGTCTATCTAACGGGATAACCACGTCTTCATTAATTTTGAAGGCATTAGTATGCTTGGCGATTGCTGCTGTTCGAGATCTATCTGCCCAAAAACGTTTGCGAGCCTCAGCACTTACCGCAACAAAACCTTCACCATCGCGAGCATTGGCTAATTTAACAATATGTGAACATGATGCTGCAACAGCATCTTCATCATTACCGGCAATATCAATCAACAATACCATTTTAGGTAGCGCTGAACGCGGTGCTTTGGTTGTGTAGTCAACTGCACGTACGTAACGCTCATCCAGATGTTCCATCCCTGCACACAGCACTTTTTGATTGTTATCAATTGCATCTTTAGTTTCAACGATTGCAGGTACGGCTTTACTCAAGTCATTACCAAAAAACTCAAGACAGACTGTACGTGTGAATTGCGGCATTACATGCAAGACAAACACTGCAGAAGTAATTAATCCATCACACCCCTCTTTCTGGATACCAGGTAAGCCACCCAAGAATTTATTAGTTACATCCTTACCTAAACCTGTTTTACGTAACTGATTAGCAGGAATAGCTATATCTTCTGGCTCGCCAATTTGAGTTTTACCATTAGCTTTAAAACGGGTGACTCGAAACTCTGCTATTTCAATATCATGGATTTTACCCATGTTGTGATTCATACGCTCAACTTCTAGCCACTCTGAATCCGGCGTTACCATTCTCCATGAAACCAAGTTATCTAGAGTTGTCCCCCACATAACGGCTTTTTTACCGCCGGCATTCATGGCGACATTACCACCAATAGTAGATGCATCTTGTGAAGTTGGATCAACCGCAAAGACTAAGCCGTTTTTGCCAGCAAGGTCAGACACACGACGAGTCACAACACCTGCTTCAACGCGTACCGTCGCAACCTCATCATCTCGCCCAGGTAACTGACGCTGAATAACAGGCCCAATACCTTCCAGCTTCTCCATGTTTAGCACAAGGCTGTCAGCTGAAAGCGGAATTGCACCACCTGTATAACCCGTACCACCGCCTCGAGGAATAATGGTTAAGCCGAGTTCAATAGACGCAGCAACCACAGCGGCCATTTCTTCTTCGCTATCTGGGGTTGCTACAGCAAGTGGGTATTCCACACGCCAGTCAGTTGCATCTGTTACATGTGAAACACGCGCTAAACCATCGAATTGGATATTATGTTTCTTAGTCGCACGAGATAAACGTCGCATGACACCACGGCGACGATCGGCAGTACTTAATAATTCACGTTCAAACTGCGCCACAGCTTCACGAGCATTTGATTCCAGTTCAAGTGCAAGCGCATTATCATTTTTTTGCGCACGTTCACGAACTTGATCTAGGCGGTGATGTAAAGCATGTCGTAACGACTCCCAGCGCTTACTATTTTCAACCAAATCGTCTTGAATAAAAGGGTTGCGTGAAATAACCCACATATCACCCAACACCTCAAATAGCATCTTGGCACTTCGCCCTGTTTTGCGTTGTCCACGCAAAGTCTGGACGATTTCCCACATTGGCTGGCCCAAAAATCTAATTACGATTTCACGGTCAGAAAAAGAAGTATAGTTATAAGGTATTTCGCGAATTCTTTTTGGCATGGTCTGCTTATTTTTAAGTTCTGTAAGAAAAACCATCTAATATTATCACGAAGTTCCAATATAATAGGCCCATAAAACACAGGCTTTTCTACAAATTCAACTGGAAACACTCAAATACAATGGATTTTTTACAGATCATCTCACTAGCCATATTGCAAGGTCTCACCGAGTTCTTACCCATTTCTAGTTCGGCTCATTTAATTCTTCTACCACTCGTTACAGGATGGCAAGATCAAGGATTAGCTTTTGATGTTGCAGTCCATGTTGGTACCTTATCTGCGGTAGTTCTGTATTTCCGTCAAACACTACACACTATTTCTAAGGATTGGTACAGCTCGCTCACTCAACGCCAAGCCGTAGGCGAAAGTAACCTCGCATGGGCGGTATTGTTTGGAACAATTCCTGTCGGTCTTGCCGGCTTGCTACTCGGTGACTTCATCGAAACCAGCTTACGATCACCACTAGTGATTGCAACCACCACAATTGTATTTGGCTTACTATTAGGTTGGGCTGACTGGTACGGAAA